>CAZYWX010000102.1:0-5940 GCA_964651285.1 uncultured Methanoculleus sp. | reverse complement strand
GCATTCACCTCCCCACTGAAGTGGGGAGCACTCGGCCTGTTTTCGTCGTAGAAGACGGTCACCTGGTGCTCTGCGTCAGGGGGGATGGCTACCAGATCAGTTCCCTGGACCGCTACAACGCAGAGCAGGGCCAGTATGACACCGATGATTGCCCGGAGGCGGAGGATCTGCATCTTCCTGGTGGGGCAGGGGCCAGAGAGGATCCAGATCCCCCTGATCCCTCCCGCTCTCAAGGGACTCACCAGGGTTTAATGGTATGCAGCTCTGGTCGGAGGGGCCGGCCTCCCCTCCCCTCCCCTGAAAGAAGAGGTGGATACCAGGTTTGGTTGGCTTACACCAGCGCCTCGTTGCGCCGCCGGCATCGTGCCCGCAGTTCGTCCCACTCGTCCGGGTGTTCTTCGGCCCATGCCAGGATCGCCTGTGCAACCCGGTCCCGTGACTCCGGGTCACCCTGGTAGTCAACCAGGATGCAATCAACCACAACCCCTACCAGATCCTCTGGATTCTCGCTGCTTTCTGCCATAATGCACTTCCTGGATGCGCCCGGGCGCTCACACAGACTGAAAGAGGTGATACCATATAATCCTGATCATCACCAGACGAGGGCTCCAGGAAGACCTGGGGGCGCCCAGAGCGTGGTAGATGAGATCGGTCTTGCGCCGCCACCGGTCATACCCTCCAGCCTCCTCGCCGGTATTGACCCTGGCGGGGTAACACCCCGCCGCAGGGGTTATCATGCCCTGAAGAGAACGGATACAGGAACGACCATGAGACTCGGCGTGCTCTTCTCGGGCGGGAAAGACTCCCTCTTCGCCTGCTGGAAAGCGATGCAGCATGAGGAGGTAGCCTGCCTGATCACGATCGTCTCCCGAAACCCGGAGAGTTACATGTTCCACACACCAAATATCCACCTCGCCAGGCTGCAGGCCGGGGCAGCAGACCTCCCTCTTGTGGAGGTGGAGACAGCCGGGGAGAAAGAGGTGGAACTCCTGGACCTGAAACGGGCTCTCCTTGAGGCCAAGGACCGGTTCGGGATCGAGGGGGTCGTCACAGGTACCATCCTCTCGGTCTACCAGGCGACCCGGATCCAGCGGATCTGCCACGAACTGGACCTCTGGTGCTTCAACCCGCTCTGGCACGCGGACCCGGAGGTCTACATGGAAGAACTTATCAGCACCGGGTTCCGGGTCATCATCGTGGGCGTCTTCTCCTGCCCCTTCGACGCATCCTGGCTCGGGAGGGAGATCGACCCCCGCACCCTCGACGACCTCCGAAAAGCCGCCAGAAAATACCAGATCACCCTCACCGGCGAAGGAGGGGAGTTTGAGACCTTCGTCATCGACGCCCCCTTCTTCTCCAGGCGGATCGCGATCGAGGAGGTATCAAGGGCCTACCAGAACTACAACGGTCTCCTGCGGATCGAACGGGCGAGGCTGGTGGAGAAATGATCCTGGTCATCGACCTCTGCTATCAGGAGGACTCACTCTCCAGGGACGAGTTCGTCGAACCGGTCGCGCGGATTCTCCGGGAGGCAGGAGCCGGGGCCACCCTCCGGCACTACGCCGCCCTCAGCGCACCAGACCTCGAGGCCGCGGACGGGGCGATCCTCTGCGGGACAGCATTGAAGGACACGGGGTTTACAGAACAGCCCGGGCGGTTCAGGTGGCTTGCCGGGTTCGACCGTCCGGTACTCGGGATCTCCTCCGGCATGCTGGCGCTCATGGCAGGCTTCGGCGGCAGCATTGAGCCGTGCTTTGAGGTCGGCATGACTGATATCAGGGTGGTCGCGCCCGATCCGCTCTTCTCCGGGAGAGAGACCTTCTCGGCGTATGAACTCCACAAATACGCTGTCCAAGTCCCCAAAGAGTTCATGCCCCTCGCTGTCTCGGACCGATGTGTTCAGGCGATCCGACACCGCTCGCTCCCGCTCTACGGTCTCCTCTTCCACCCCGAGGTCAGGAACTGGTGGATCATCGAACGGTTCCTCGGGCTGGCAGGATCGACCTGAGCGGGGTGGGCAAGCCAGGTCAGGGATCAAGACAGGGGCATATCCCCGGCATTTCAATGGCAGGCTACAGACCGGCCCGTCCATCAGCGATCAGCTCGACCTGCTGCATCTGATCGTCTCGAGATTGAGGTTGCAATCTCCGGGATGGATCCTCCTGGATTGCCCACCACTTCACGTGAGGAGAGCAGTCACACTTATTACCGGGCCGCCTGTTATGAGATGAAGGTGGTGCCGGGATGATGCCAACGCTACATGCCTCCAGTCCTCCCCGGCAGGGGCAGGAGCGGTTCTCCGACCCGCTCAGACTACTTATCCTCACCAGAAGCAAGGACGACGCCTGCCAGGTCCTGGAGGCACTCCAGGAGGCCGGGATCCCGGCTGAGGCAGTCTGGCACAGGGAGCTTGCCGGGGGGCTGGATGCGCTCCAGGGGGAACCTTTCGACGTTATTCTGCTCGAACCCGATCCCGAGGCAATAGCACAGGTGAGCGCCCTGGCCCCCCAGGCTCCGGTCGTCCTCCTGGTCTCGCGTGACGATATGGTGAGAGCGGTCAGGGCACTGGGACACGGCGCTGACGACTATCTGGTCAGAGAGGAGATCACCTCTGGCCTTCTGATCGTCACCCTCAGGCACGCTCTCGCACTGAAACGCGCTGAGATGATGCTCAGGAGAACAGACTGCATGTGGCGCGAGATCGTCGGGAACCTGCGCGAGGGGGTCATGGTCGTCGACCGTGAGGGGGTCACGCTCTTCTCCACCACCCGGGTGGCCGATATCCTCGGCTATGCCGCAGAAGAACTATCCGGGACCGCCTTCACCTCTTTCGTCGACCCTGAGGACGCCTCGCTGGCAGAGACCCTGCTCAGGAGAGGCAGGGGGAGGAAGGAGGCCGAACTTCGGCTTCAGCGTTCTGATGGGGAGGTGGTCGGTGCCAGGCTCACCGCCTTCCCGGCCGGCGATGGAACGGCTGTTATCGTTGATGCAGAAGAGAGACCTGGCGAAGAAGAGATCAGACAGAGAGCCACCCGGCTCTACGTCATCAACCAGGTGGTCAGGGCTGCCACGTCGTCGGCCGACATGGAAGAACTGCTCACGGGTGTGCTTGGAAAGACCCTGAGCCTCCTCAGGTTTGAAGGGGGCGGCGTGTACCTGATCGACCCCTGCCGGTCCAGGGCAGAACTGATCGCCGAGATCGGGCTCCCGGCGGGGTTCTCGTTCAGGCAGCAGATCGCCGAGATGAACACCCCGCCGTACGATATGGTCCTCGGGCAGGGTATCCCGCACTTTGTGGAGGACTACCCCCGTTGTTACCCGGAGGATGCCGGTTCCGGGATCCAGGCGTTTGCGAGTGTCCCGATCACCGCCGAAGGACAGGTCATCGGCGCGGTCAACCTGATCAGCCGGAACGTGCACGCCTTCTCTCCTGACGAGCGTGAACTGCTCACCTCGATCGGCCGGGAGATCGGGAGCGCCATCAACCGGATGCGGCTCCACGAGCAGGCGAACTTCTACCTGGACATCATGAGCCACGATATTAACAACGCAAACACCGCCGCCATCGGATACGCGTCGCTCCTTGCTGAATCGCTCTCCGGCCCGGAGAAGGACCTCGCCCGGAAGATCATGGCTGCCGTCAGGCAGAGTGCTGAGACCATCGGGAACGTCTCGACGATCCGGCGGATCACAGAAGAGACGCCAGTGCTTGGGCCGGTGCGGCTCGATCCCGTCATCACGAACGCCATCTGCCGCTTCTCAGACGTCGAGGTCTGCTACGTGCCACAGGACCGGTGGGTCGTTGCCGATGACCTCCTCTCGGCGGTCTTCGTCAACCTCATCGGCAACGCCGCCAAGTTCGGCGGCCCGGGGGTCTCGGTCCAGATCAGTGTCAGGGAGGAAGACGAAACCCTTCTGGTCTCGGTCGAGGATACCGGTCCCGGGATCCCTGACTCCGAAAAACCCCTGATCTTTGAGAAGTTTAGAAAAAGGGGCGCAAAAAGCGGGAAAGGGATCGGGCTCTACATCACCCGGACCCTGATCGAGCGCTACGGGGGCCGGATATGGGTCGAGGACCGGGTGCCCGGAGATCCTGAGCGCGGTGCCGCCTTCAGGTTCACGCTCCCCCGCTCTTGCCCGCCCATCACCGGCCGTAGCAATTGATCGTGTTGATCAGTGCTGCGAACCCTTCCAGTTCTTTCTCGAGCACTTCAGCCCTGGTCATGCCCATGCTGGTCTCAGCATCGGCAGTCAACATCTCGGGACCGCGTACCACTTCACGGTCGACCCCGTCGGCAGAGAGGATCTCCTGTGCCTCGGCATCGTGGACGAACGCCCGGCCAGGAAGTATCACGACATCCTCAAGCCTCGTTAGATCCACGCCAGCGAGGTCTTCGGCGGTAATGAGACAGGCGATCTCCTTTGTGACCCTGACAACCCGTGGGCGGTAACCACGGATTGAGAGGACCCGCTGGATGAAGGGGGCTGCCACGCTCCCGGTGATCACCGTCGCGCGTTTCCGGACCCGGGGAAGTTTCCGCAGCAGGTCTGGCTCATGGAGGATGGCGAACGGTGAGCCTATCGAGGGGTCCCAGAGCGGGGTCCCGCTGATCTTCATCGTGAACTGCTCATTGAGGTCAGTAACTATCTCGCGGAATTCGTCGACAGTATGAACCTGTTGTCCCTCGATGAGCGGTGCGTTGCCAAGGATAAGCCCCTGGTCGGTCCGGTTCGCAAACCGCATCAGGATCAGCCCTTTCGCGCCTCGATCCTCCAGCCACGCACAGGTCTCCTCGAGGATCTCGCCGTCGTTGACGCCCGGGATGATGACGGCTGCAGCATAGACATCGATCGCGCCGCAGAGGCGGTCGAGGACTTCGAGCGAGGCTTCTGGCGTCGGGTCGTGCATCCAGCGCCGTCGGAGTTCGGGGTCAGCGGCGAAGACGGTGTAGGAAACCTCTGCAAGACCGTTCTCGACGAGGAAATCGGCGATATCCGGGTCGTCGAACCCCTTCCCGCTGGTATACCCGATGTGGATCGGTGCTTCCATGCTCCCGAGCAGTTCGAGCAGGTCGCAGAACTCAGGGTAGCAGCTCGGGTCGCCGCCGCCGCTGATGGTGATCCGGTCAACGTCGTCGCTCATCATCTGGAGGTTGGCCAGAATGTCGGTGGCGACAGTCCTGAGGTCCTTGAATCCCGTATACTGCTCTCGCACGCCACGGGTGCAGTAGTCGCAGCCTTTCTGGAAGGGGAGGCAGTACCTGCAGCCGAATGCAGTCGTCCCCTGGACGTGTTTAAAGTAGCAGTACGAACAGAATCCCCGGCAGTCAAGGCCGGGCCGGCCCCCAAGATCGACGGTGAGATGCGACATCCTGCTGGTACTCTCTGTGCTCCTCGGTTATGAAGATTGCAGACCCGCTCCGACGATCCGACAGTCGAAACGCATATCATCCTCGATAGGGCCATCCGTGGCAGGACTGTGGGGAGGGAGGCTGCACCGTGTAGCTTTATGGTCTGCCGGGGAGATGTATCCGCGGAGGGTTGGTGGGGTGCGAACAAGTCACCGGCTGCTGCTCAGGCTCTACCATGATCCCGGATATGACTTCTCCCGGGTGCGGATCGAGTACATCGACCGCGGAGCCCCCGGTGACCGCTCGGCGGTGCAGGGCGACCGTATCCTTGCGCTCGATGCACAGCATCTGGTGGTGGACGCCAGGACGCATACCACCTGCATCCCCTACCACCGGCTCCTCCGCATCCTCTACGACGGCGAGACCGTCTGGGAACGCAGGCGTCAGCCAGGAGATCCCGGGGTGGGATAGAGATCTGGCGCCACCTTTTTTACCGCAGACGATCCATGATATACGGTAATGCCTCAGTGGCTCAGCTGGCAGAGCGGGTGACTTGTAATCACCAGGTCCCGAGTTCAAATCTCGGCTG
>CAZYWX010000101.1:0-5997 GCA_964651285.1 uncultured Methanoculleus sp. | reverse complement strand
CGGCCTCCAGGTTGCCGACGGCCTGCGCCGCGTTCGTCCAGGAGACGGTCTGGGCAAGGACGGCCCCGATCATCGTCTCGAAGGCAGTCTCTGCAGGCCACCAGTGCTGGTGGCCGAACGCCGCATACAGGGCATCGTAGATCGCGAGCAGGTCGTCGGTGAGGGGTGCCGGCATCAACGGGCATCCTCCTGCCACCAGGGCTTTGCGGCGATCGGCATCAGCCAGTCAGTGCCGAAGGCCCGGCCGGTCACCCGGATCACGGGCGCAGCCTGCCGGCGCTTGAACTCGGCCAGCCTGACCATCCTGAGAACCTGGAGAACCGTCTCCTCGGGGTACCCGGCGGCGATGATCTCGTCGGGCGACGCAGAACCGTCGATATAGCGATGAAGGATAGCGTCGAGAAGGTCGTAGGGAGGGAGGATCTCCTGGTCGGTCTGGCCAGGGCGGAGCTCTGCCGAGGGGGGCTTCTCCAGCACCCGTTTGGGGATGACGACGCGTTCTCTGTTCAGCCACCGGCTGATCTGGTAGACCATCCCCTTCGGGACATCGCCAATGACAGAGAGACCCCCTGCCATATCACCATAGAGCGTGGAGTAGCCGACCGCGGCCTCAGACTTGTTCCCGGTGGAGAGCAGCATGAAGCCGAACTTGTTAGCAAGAGCCATCAGGACCACCGCCCTGATCCTGGCCTGCAGGTTCTCCTCGGTGATGTCATGGGGCCTGCCGGCAAAGACCCCGGCGAGGATACCATCAAATGCCTCCATCGCCGGGGCGATCGGGAGACAGCATGTCTGGATCCCGAGGTTCTCTGCAACCTCCCGGGCATCCATGATACTCTCTGAGGAGGTGTAGGGTGAGGGGAGGAGAACCCCGAGGACATTCTCCGGTCCCAGTGCCCGGGCGGCGACCGCGGCCACGAGCGCTGAGTCGATCCCGCCAGAGAGGCCGAGGAGGACCGATTCGAGACCGCATTTCTGGAGATAGTCGCGGGTCCCGAGCACCAGCGCCTGCCAGATCTCGGCTTCGGGTGTCCGGTCGTCGGGAGCGATCGCCTGCGGACCGGGGGAGGCAAGATCGGCGATCACAATATCCTCGGCAAAGGCCGCCCCTCGGGCGACAAGGACTCCGTCGGCGCTGAAGACCAAACTCCGGCCGTCAAAGACCAGGTCGTCGTTCCCGCCGACGAGGTTTGTTACGGCGATCGCAACCTCGTGGTCCCTCGCGGTACTGGAGAGGATCTCCTCGCGCCGGGCTTGCTTGCCTGCAACAAACGGCGATGCAGAGAGGGTTACGATCACCTCTGCCCCGGCGCTGACCAGTTCTCCAGCAGACCGCCGGTCGCACCAGATCTCCTCCCCGATGGAGACCCCCACCTGCTTCCCGGCAAGGCTGAGAACCCGGGGAGCACCGCCCGCCGCCCCCTCAAAGTAACGGTTCTCGTCGAGCGGGCCTGAGGAGAGGCAGGTCTTCCTGATCGTCTCGAGGACCGCTCCGTCCTGGAGGAGCACCGCAGCGTTGAAGAGCGGCCGGCCGGTGCCTGAGGGGTTCGGGACAGCAAGACCGACGAGGACCGGTGGCGCATCCACAAGGTCAGCAGCCAGGTCTTCCAGGACCGCGAGGCTCCGCTCCACGAACCCCTCCCAGAGGAGCAGATCCCGGGGCGGGCATCCGGTCAGGGAGAGTTCCGGGGTCACGATCAGGTCTGGTCGAGATCCTGCCGCCTCCTTGGCGCCTGCTGCTATCAGGTCGGCGTTGCCGCGGAGATCACCGACGATCGTGTTCACCTGGAGGAGTGCGATCTTCATGATTCCTGATCAATATAAGCCGAACAGAGAGCATATGCCTTTGCATATCCCTCTTCCGGATAGAACGGAGGCTGTCGAGACCGGGGGTGGATCGTGCAATCGAGATCAGATCCCTTTTTCATCACCAGGGATCAAAGCGCCACAAGAGAGTATGCAGAGAGCACACCCAAGAACCGCCCCTCCCGCCCCCGGCAGCGGAAGGCCGTCTGCGTCTCATGCCCACAACCGAGGAGAGGTGGCCTGATGCCCGGGAAACGCCGATCCGCAGGAGAAGACCAGAGACTCCTCCTGGTTGCAGCATCGGTCATCATCGCCTTCGTCGCAAACGCCGCAGGGCTTCTCTTCGGCATCACCAGCGTCCTCCCGCACCTCTTCTACCTGCCGATTGTGCTTGTTGCCTGCTGGTTCCCCAGCCGCGGCACCCTCTCCTCGCTCGCCCTGGGGCTCGGCTACCTGCTGATGACCTTGCCCGTTGCCGGGGGAGATCCCGGGTTGATCAGCGCGGCGACCGCGCGGGCGGCGGTCTTCGTCACCATCGGCGCCGTCGTCTCTTTCCTCGCCCTGCGGCTGCGCGAGCAGGAGCAGCGCTACCGGGGAGTCTTTGACAACTCTGAAGCAGGGACGTTTATCATCTCACCGGGGAACGGCGCGACCCGCATCGAGGAGGTCAACTACGTGGGCGCGGCCCTCCTTGGTTCTGCGGCAGGTGACCTGATCGGCGAGCCGATCACCCGGTTCCTGGACGACCCCGGCGCATGGAGGGAGGTCCAGGCACGACTCAGGTCAGAGAGTGGGATCTACGGCTACGAAACAGCCCTCCGCCGCCTTGATGGAGGAATCGTCCAGGTCATCGCATCTGGTGGCCGGCTCCCGGACGGGGGGATCATCCTCACGCTTGTCGATATCACCGCCCGGAAGAACGCTGAGGATGCGCTCCGTCAGGCCAACACCAAACTGAACACGATGGGACGTCTCACCCGGAACGACCTTATGTCGGCGGTGTCAGCGCTTCTCGGGCGAATCAGTGAGGGGATGCACGAGTTCGACGACCCTGCAGTCCGCCGCTACCTGGAGCGCCTGAAAGAGGACGCACAATTCGTGCAGCGCCGCGCCGAGATCACCCGTGATTACCAGGATCTCGGCCTCCGGCCACCTGACTGGCAGCCTCTGCAGGGGCTGATCCAGGAGGTGCGATCATGCCTGCTCCTGCCCGGGATCGCGGTCCGTCCCTGGGTGGAGCGGCTCGAGGTCTTCGCTGACCCGATGCTCGACCGGGCCTTCTTCAACCTGATCGAGAACGCCGCCCGCCACGGGGAGACCGTATCTGAGGTCGTCATCACCTACCAGATCAGGGACGACGGGCTCCGGATCTCTGTCGAGGACGACGGTGTCGGGATCCCTGAAGCAGAAAAGGAGAAGGTATTTGAGTATGGCGTCGGCAGCGGGGGCGGACTCGGGCTTTTCCTGGTCAGGGAGATCCTCTCGATCACCGGGATCGCCATCCGCGAGACCGGGACGCCTGGCGAGGGGGCGAGGTTCGAGATCCACGTGCCGCCGGACGGCTACCGTATCGTGTGAGGTGACGGAGAATGTTTGCAAAGGTGCTTATCCCGACAGACCTCTCTGAAGCCTCCATGGCTATGGTGGAACGGGCTCGCGAGATCCCGGGGATCTCTGAGGCTATCCTCTTCCATGTCCGGGTCCGGGGCGGGCGTGAACCTTCTGAGGAGAGGCTGCTTTCCCGGATGCGGGCAACGCTGGAGGAGCAGGGGATCCCTGCTGAGGTCGTGGTCACGGAGAACGAGGGAACGGCCGTTCCTGAGAGGATCCTCAGGGCTGCCACGACGGCGGGCGTGAACCTGATCGCGATGGGTGTCCGGGACCAGGGGCTGCTCAGGAACCTCTTCTCCGGGAACGTTGCAGCCACCGTGCTCCGGGATGCCAGGATACATGTCCTGATCGTCCCCCGGTCTGACCGGGGCGGGCAATCGCTCTTCTCCAGGCTCCTGATCCCGACCGACCTTGCGCCCCTGGCACCCGAGATCCGCACGATCCTGGAAGAACCGGCCGGGGCCAGCGAGACAGCGGCACTCCTGCATGTCGTCGAGTCAGCACGCACCGGCACAGAGGAGGCTGGTGACAGGATCTCTGCCCTCCTACGAGATCTCTCGCCTGCGGGGCGCAAGATCAGAGCGCTGGTCAGAACCGGGAGCCCGTCGCGCACCATCTGTGATGGAGCAGAGGAGATTGGTGCCTCTCTGGTCGTCATCCCGCGTATCGGGAAGCGTGACGCCCCGGGGAGCGCCCCTCTCGGGAGTGTCACCGCCGGGGTTGTGGAGTGCGTGAAGCAGCCGGTGCTGGTGCTTGCGGTCCAGGTCAGCCTCAAGGTAGAGGCCCGGGAGCTCAGAAAGGAGGAGTTCGGGCTTGCCGAGGAGATCTGGGTCGACTACCACCACCTGAAGGCGGATCCGAAGATAGACCGACTGTTCGGGGTCTTCGCGGACGACACCCTTGTCTCTGTCGCCCGGTGCCGGCGGCATCCGGACGGGTATGAGGTTGACGGTGTCTTCACCCCGGTTCGATTCAGGGGAAGGGGGTACGCCCGGAAAGCGATGGATGCGCTCGTCGAGGCATGCCAGCATGACACCCTCTACATGCATTCGGTCAGGAACCTTGTCGATTTCTACGCAACCTACGGGTTTGTATCGATACCAGAGAACGGTCTTCCACCGACCATCAGGGCAAGGTTCGCGTTTGCTGTCGGTGAGATGGAAGGTGCAAACGTTCAGCCGATGCGCCGGGCAGCCGGTCGGTTCAGGCGGTCGTGAAAAGAAGGTGGCCAGCCAGAATTCCGGATCTGCAGTCCCTCCCCATCAAGGAAAAGGAGGGGGTCAGGGCTCAAAGTCCACGAGAACGGCGGAGTGGTCACTCAGCCCCTGGCCCCGCAGGTCGTGCAGGTACCAGCAGGAAATCGGGTTGAGGCGCGTCGACGCGAAGACGTGATCATAGCGTTTACATTTCGGGACATCCTCAGGCCCGCGGTCAGGGCACCAGCTGTACTCCCTCGACCGATAGCCATGCAGCCTCCGGAAGACGTCGGAGAGGTCGTACTCAGCAAGGCCGGAGAGGACGTTCATCTCGGCGTCATACCACCACTTTCTTGGCCTCCCAAGGTACTCCTCGTCGCACCCGGTGGCCGTGAGAGCGCCCCGGTCGGGGAGGACATCGCGATAAAAGGGGACGATCGTCCCGTCAGGGAGTTCTGCCTCCGGGGTGTGAAGGTCACCACAGAGAACCCGGAGTCCTGTCGACCTGACGGCAAGGCGCCGGTAGATCCCGGCCAGTGTCTCGGCCTTGATGATCTCGTTTCTCCGGCCGCCGACCGCTGAGGGTACATGGGCATTATGGACCTCGACCTTGCCTGCAGGCGTGCTGACGATGGCAGAGACCACCCGCTGCTTCCACGGGATATCGAAGTCAAACGGGTTTAGCGGGGTGAGGGGGTACCTGCTTGCTATCAGGCATCCCAGGTTCCTTGCCTCCCCGGGGGGAGGAGACTGCTCAGCGAGCCGCGCGATGGTGTAGGCAAATTGGAAGGAATCGCCAGGGTTTTGGGCGCGGAGGTCGTTTAACCGATCGGCCATGGAGGCCACCCGCGCAATCTCCACCAGCGCAAGGCTGTCGACCGAGTAGATCAACCCGTAGTTCTCCAGTTCTTCCCGAAAGATCGGCAGGGATCGATCCGTCACTTCCTGGAGGGCGACGATATCGGGGGCGTGCTGGCAGACTGCTTCGACCTTCTTCTTCACGTTCATCTGACCTGAGCGGAAGAGATCCACGTTCCATGATATGAGCCGCATGGTGCTGCTGGTATTGCACTTGGCCCTGCATGCACATTAACAGATCGAGTTGCGAGTGAGGTTTGCGGTATCAGGTTACCCGTGCCGGCGGTACCCGCAATAGCGTTTGTCTGGTGTCGAACCGGGACCTGCTCTGACACGATCCTCTCAGCCAGGCCTGCCGTGAAGCATCGGGGAAAACAGGGGGAGGTCTTCAGGGCAGCGCTGGAGACAGCGATCGGATCTGTCATCGCCCCGCCTGCAGTTCTGTTCTGAAATCCTCAGGTGCCATCCCTCCCCCCAGATGGGTGCCCTTCCTGAGAGCCTATAGTGTCTCTACCGGTGTCTCTAC
>CAZYWX010000100.1:0-6026 GCA_964651285.1 uncultured Methanoculleus sp. | reverse complement strand
CGCCCTGATGACCGCCGGGGCCTGCACCTCCCCCTCGTTCAGGATCCCGCTGATCAGCACGAGGCGGGGCAGCGGGCGGGAGCAGGTGACCCGGCCGATGGTGCGCGGGACTTCCCTGATCGCCCCCTGCGGGCAGACGAGGGTACACCCGCCGCAGGAGTGGCAGAGGTGTGGGAAGGTGAGGACCCTGTCCTTCAGCACCGCAAGCGCCCCGAACCGGCAGAACTTCCCGCATTCTCCGCAGAGAGTGCAGCGCTCGGCGTCGATCTCCGGGACCGGGGTCGTCACCGGCATCTCCGTCGCCGGGGCCGGGAAGAAGAGGTGGAGGTTCGGCTCCTCGACGTCGCAGTCGACGAGCGCGACGTCCCTGGAGCGGGCGAGCGCCCAGGCGAGGTTTGCCGCCACCGTGCTCTTCCCGGTGCCGCCCTTGCCGCTTGCAATAGCGATTCTCATGCCGGACCCCGCTTCAGGCGAGGGGGATCGGCTGCAGGTTCCCGGCGGTATACGCCGCGAGGGCGTCGGCCACGCTGCCGCTTCCGCGGTAGGCATAAACCTTGATCCCGCCCGCCTCAAGCGCCCGGGCGGCGTTTCCACCTACCTGACCGGTGATGAGGACCGTTGCGCCGTGATCCGAGAGCATCTGGACCGCCCGGGGCCCGACCCCGCCGGCAGCGTCGATGAGAGGGTTCTTAACCGATTCTGACGTTTGCGTCTCCGTATCGACGAAGACGAAGTACGGTGCCCGGGCAAACCGCTGTTCGACCGGGGCGTCCATGCCAGGGGCACGTGCTGTGATGCAGACAATCATGTTGATACACTTCAGTTCGAAATGTTACTCATATGCGCATAATACTTTGGGTAGCGTCATCAACCGGCCATGCGTCGATGCAGGTTCCACAAGTCCATGCAGACCGGGGGTCGACCATCGTCGCCGTCCTTCAGTGACTCCCGTCGCACTCCTCGCCATCTTCGTGGTGGCAGGAACTCTCCCCGGGAGAGAGACGGCCGGCGATATAGTCCTGTGCAACATAATCAACGTTTCCACTGATGCCGAGAAGCACCTTGATCCCGTTCTCATGGAAGAGGTCGACGGCTCGCGGGCCCATCCCACCGGCGATGACCAGGTTGACCCCGTGCTCCGCGAGGAAGACCGGGAGCTGCCCGGGTTTGTGGCCGGGGCTCGGGAGGTCGTCCCGCCGGTAGATGATCGACTCCTCCACATCAAAGATCGCGTACGCTTCACAGTGCCCGAAGTGACCGGACACCTGGTTTCCATCCAGTGCAATCGCAATTCTCATCGGTATCACCTAATCGTTTGCTATCCTGCGACCCTCGCTTACCGGACCGCATACAAGACATACTACACATAAGCGCGAATTAGGTTAAAACCATCTATCGTGGCATCCTGACGGGAAGTGGGGGTATCTTTTTTATGGTCGCAGCCATCCTGCGATATACCTGCGACCAGGAACTGGTGAGACTGATGGTTCAACCATTGGATATCAGAGAGTACCGGAACGTCTACGAGCCGGAAAAGGTACGGTGTGCCAGCACCGAAGAGATGCGACCGCTGGAGGAGATCATTGGCCAGGAACGGGCACTTCGGGCACTGCGGTTTGGTCTCGAGATCCGGGAATCGGGGTTCAACGTCTATACCTCAGGCGCCCAGGGCACCGGACGGATGACTGCCGTCCAGAGTTTTCTCGACGAGGTCGCGAAGGCAAAGCCCCGGGCAGATGACTGGGTCTACGTCCACAACTTCGAGAACCAGTACGAACCAGACGCCATCGCCCTCCCTGCAGGAAAAGGCGTTCAGTTCAGGGAGGATATGAAGAGATTCATCGAGGGGGCCCAACGGGTACTGCCACAGGCGTTTGAGAGCGAGGAGTACGCCAGACGCCGGGATGAGACCCTTCAGTCACTTCAGAGACAGAGAACGGATCTTGTCGCCCGGATCAACCAGCGTGCCCAGGAAGAGGGGTTTATCATCCAGATCAGCCCCATCGGTCTCCTGACCATCCCGGTCATCAACGGGAAGCCGATCCCCGATGAGGAGATCATCTCCCTCCCCGATGAGATACGGGCTGAGATCCGGCGCCGGCGCGACACCCTCAACATCGAACTGCGGAGCATGCTCAGGCAGGTGCAGGAGATCGAGCGCCAGGGCGCCGAGGCCGTCAGAAACCTGAACCATGATATCGCCCTCTACGCGATAGGAAACCTTGTTGCTGAACTCAAAGAGAACTACGCCGACATTCCGAAGATCCCGGATTATATCGACACCGTCCAGAACGACATCCTCGAGAATCTTCAGACCTTCCTCGGGGTCGCCGAGCAGCCTGAGGTTCCTCCCCAGCTCCGCGCCTTCATCAGGGAACTCCCGTTCAGGAAGTACGATGTGAACGTCGTTGTGGATAACGCCGACACCAGAGGGGCCCCGGTGATCGTCGAGCAGAACCCTACATTCCAAAACCTCCTCGGGAAGGTCGAGAAAGAGGTCCAGTTCGGCATCTTCACGACCGACTTCACGATGATCAGACCTGGCTCGCTTCACGCGGCCAACGGCGGCTACCTCGTCATCGGGGTCGAAGATCTCCTGAGTACCCCGTTCTCCTGGGACGGGCTCAAAACAGCCCTGAAGACCGGTAAGGCCGTCATCGAAGAGCCAGGGGAGCGGATGGGGTTTATCACAGCAAAGACCATCAAGCCACAGCCCATCCCCCTGGATATCAAGGTGACCCTCATCGGGACACCGATGCTCTACCAGCTCCTCTATCGAATGGACCCCGACTTCAAGGAGCTCTTCAAGGTCAGGGCTGACTTCGATATCGTGATGGAGCGGAACGACGAGAACGCGGGGAAATATGCCGATTTCATGTGCAACCTCGTCCAGGAGGAGGGGCTCCTGCACCTCGACCGGGAGGCGATCGCCCGGGTGATCGAGTATGGTTCAAGGCTTGCTGAGGATAAGCAGAAACTCTCGACCAGGTTTGCCGCCATCGCCGACCTCATCAGGGAGGCGAACTTCTACGCGGTAGGAGAGGGGAAGGAGCAGATCGAGAGGGGGCATGTCACAAAGGCAATCGAGGAGAAGATCTACCGCTCGAACCTGATCCAGCAGAAGATCGAGGAGTCCATCAGGCGGGGGATCTTCCTCATCGAGACCACGGGGGAGAGGGTCGGTCAGGCGAACGGTCTCTCGGTTGTCAGCCAGGGTGACTTTACGTTCGGTCGGCCTTCGAAGGTGACCGCAAGCATCGGGGTCGGGCGTGAGGGGGTCGTGGACATCGAACGCGAAGCGGCGCTCGGCGGGCCGATCCACACAAAAGGTGTCCTGATCGTCAACGGTTACCTCAACAACAACTACGCGCGCGACAAACCGCTCTCGCTCTCGGCCAGGCTCGTCTTCGAGCAGAGTTATGATGGGATCGAAGGTGACTCCGCGTCGAGCACCGAGCTCTACGCCCTCCTCTCAGCGCTCTCGGGGCTACCCATAAAACAGCACCTCGCCATCACGGGCTCGGTGAACCAGAAAGGGGAGATTCAGGCGATCGGGGGCGTTAACGAGAAGATAGAAGGATTCTATGAGGTCTGCAAGGTGAAGGGACTTAAAGGAAACGAGGGCGTTCTGATACCGGCAAGCAATGTCCAGAACCTGATGCTCAAAGAGGAGGTCGTCGAGGCCGCAAAGGCCGGAAAGTTCAGGATCTACCCGGTGCGGACGATTGATGAGGGGATCGAGACCCTCACCGGTGTCCCGGCAGGCAAGCGGCGGGATGACGGGACCTATGAAGAGGGGACCGTGAACGACCTCGTTGACCGGCGCCTTGGGGAGATGGCAGAGGCGATGCGCGGGTTCCAGCCGACAGGGGCGCGGTGACCGGGCCAGGGCGGGGGGAGGAAGACGACCGGTTTACGCCCGCCCCCTCCCCGGGGGCGATCGAGCCCCTGCTCAGGACGTCACTGCCCAGGGCCCCAGAGTCAGGGGCCGGGGGTTTGCTCAAAGGGACGGAGAAGGCGTTCTCCAGAGAGGAGAAGCAGATGACAGGCATCTTTAAGGCATATGATATCAGGGGACGTTACCCCGACGAACTGGATGAGGCAATGGCTGAGAGGATCGGAAATGCGTTCGTCCGCCTCCTCGAGGCGGAACGGATCGTCGTCGGGCGAGATATGCGGCTCTCTTCGGCGGCGCTCAGCGGTGCGTTTGTCGATGGCGCGATTGCTGCCGGGGCAGAGGTCGCTGATGTCGGGGAGGTGAGCACCCCCCTCCTCAACGATGCCATCATTCACGGTGGCTTCGACGGTGGTGCGATGGTGACGGCCTCCCATCTTCCGGGAGAGATGAACGGGTTCAAACTTGCGGGCAGGGACGCGGTCCCCCTCTCCGGGGACCTGGAGATCCCGCTCCTGGAAGCAATGGTCAGGGAGGTGCTGCCGGCGGCAAGGAGCGCTGCCGCCGGTGCCTGCCGTCGGATCGATATGCTTGATACATATATACGCAAGGTGGCCGGGTTTGTCAGGGATCCAGAACCGCTCAGGATCGTTGTGGACGCGGGGAACGGGATGGCCGGACCGGAGATCCCGCTCCTCTTTGCGCGGGTCCCCGCATGGGAACTGGTGCCGATCTACCTTGAGACCGACGGGAGGTTCCCGCATCACCATGCAAACCCGCTCGACCCCGCGACCACCCGGGAACTCCAGGACCGGGTCATGGCAGAGGGAGCTGACCTCGGGGTCGCGTTCGACGGCGATGCTGACCGTTGCGGATTCATCGACGAGCGGGGCGAACGAGTCAGGGAGGACCTGGTGACCGGGCTCATCGCAGAGTTCCTGCTCGAACAGGAACCAGGAGCAACCGTCGTCTACGACCTCCGGTCGAGCCGGGCTGTGGTGGAGGCGATCGACCGGGCCGGAGGGCGGGGCGTCAGGTCCCGGGTGGGCCATGCCTTCGTCAAGGCCAGGATGCGAGAGGTAAACGCGATATTTGCCGGCGAACTCTCCGGGCATTACTATTACCGGGATATGGGGTTCACAGATAACGGACTCCTGACGCTTGTCCAGGTCGCCAACCTCATCGCGGCCAGGAACTGCCCCCTCTCCGAGCTTGTAGAGCCGCTGGACCGCTATCCCTCGACCGGGGAGATCAACCTCAGGGTGAGCCAGCCGGATCTGGTGATTGCAGCGCTTGCGACGTACTACCAGGACGCTGACCTCGACCACCTGGACGGGCTGACGGTGACCACCCCGGCATGGTGGTTCACCATCCGCCGTTCTCACACCGAACCGGTGGTGCGGCTGAACCTGGAGGCTGATACAGAGGATCTGATGGAGAGAAAGGTGCAGGAGGTCCTCAGGATCATCAGGGACACCGACCCGGACGCGAGGGTGGTCTGATCCCGGGAGTCGCACAACGTATTTATCGTGAAAGGAAGATATTGGTATGCTTCGGAGATCCTGGGGGGTCGCAGATATGCGTGGCGTTCCCATATCCAGGGCTGAAACTGTTATTTTGGGGCCCGTAGCTTAGTCCGGTCAGAGCGCCCGGCTCATAACCGGGCGGTCGTGGGTTCAAATCCCTCCGGGCCCATCTTGAGATTATTGGGTGCTGGTGAACCAGCCAACCACGCGTCTTCTCGTTCTGCGAGCCACTCCTCCCCTGCGTTTTCGGCCGGGAGGGCGATGGCCAATGTTTTGACAATCAGTGGGATATTATGCCCGATGGTTAAGATTTATCGATCCTTCGGGGAAGAACTTCTAGCATGACCACAACGAAGCGCAACCTGAAATATCGGATCAACTGGAGAGATGCACGGGAAGCTATCCTGAGCGAGAGGATCTGTGGACCAAAACTACGGTTTGACCCCGACATAAAGGCAAAATCCGCCTCTGATTTTTCAAAAAGAGTAAAAGAAGGTGAATACGAATACGGCAGAAAGACCACAGAGATCTTCTCCAGCTTTCTGGATCAGTCCTCGGAGGTGCTTGAGATCGGGCCCGGGCCGGGGACGGTGACCGTCCCGCTC
>CAZYWX010000099.1:0-6054 GCA_964651285.1 uncultured Methanoculleus sp. | reverse complement strand
GTTTCGGTCGTGATGGGAGATGTCTCTGCGGGGCATGACGCCCCAGGCCACCCCGAGTCTGAGGCACGCCTCAGAGCCGCCCTCGTCGGGGTGCCGGGTGATGCCTGTCGTATAGCGCCGAGGACGGCAGCGCTTGCGGACCTGGTCAGGGTGCACACCCCGCAGCAGGTCACCGCCATCAGATCACTCTGCAGGGCCTGTCCCCCGGGCAGAGTCTGGTTCATTGACCCTGACACCTACGTCACCCGCGGATCGTTTGATGTGGCGCTGTATGCTGCGGGGGCCGCCTGTCAGGCAGTGGAGCGGGCGCTCGACGGTGACCACGCATTCGCCCTGGTCCGCCCTCCGGGGCACCATGCCATGCCAGACCGGGCTATGGGGTTCTGTCTCTTCAACAACGTCGCCGTTGCCACCGCCCGGGCGCTTCTCGAGGTCGACCGGGTTGCTGTTGTGGACTGGGATGTGCATCACGGGAACGGCACGCAGGCAGCGTTCTATACCTCGGATCGAGTGCTCTACTGCTCGGTCCACCAGAGAGGGATCTTTCCCGGGACCGGTTCGGTCGAGGAGCAGGGTGCCGGTCCGGGCGTCGGGTACACCATCAACGCGCCCCTCGAGTCTGGATCGACCGGCGCCGACTACGCCCTGGTCTTTCAGGAGATCTTCGTCCCGGCGATCCGGCGGTTCGAACCTGACCTGGTGGTGGTGTCGGCGGGACAGGATGCAGCGTTTGATGACCCGCTCGGCTCGATGCTCCTGTTCCCGGGAGATTTTGGGGCGCTGACCTGGATGCTGGTGGAGGCGGCCCCGGGGGCTCTTGCCCTCGCTCTCGAAGGAGGCTACGGGCGTTCGCATGCCGGGGCTATCAGGGCGATCTTTGCTGCCCTCGAGGGAATACGTTTCACGTCCGGGGGCGGCGAGCCGAAGCCGGGCACCAGGCTGCTCGTGGAGACCCGGCAGGATCAGGTTCATCATCTCCCGGCCTGATCAGGGGGTGGTGAACCTCATGTCTGATCATGTTGTGATCCTTGCAGGTAGCATTCTCCTCGTCGCTCTTGTCACTGTCTTGGTCGTATCTGCGTTCATGGCCTATCCGGGGGGCGAGATTACGCTTGCGGGGACGAGCACCGGGAGCGATACCGTCTATCTCTTTGTGACCGGCCCAAACCTCCCACCTGCCGGAGGGAAGCTTGAAGACCCTGCTACCCCTGTTCGGTCAGGAGACCCGGAGAGTTTCACGCGGGTGACGGTCGATGACGAGAATCACTGGACCTACCGCTGGAGGGTGGGTGCGGCCGGGCTCGACCCCGGGACCTACGTCATCTATGCCGTGGACGCGCCGGTCAGCCGGTCAGACCTCTCCGGTCAGAGTTACACGACCTTCTCCCTGACCCTGGGAACCCCGCCGGTCGCCCAGGTGACAGAGATGGCCGGCCCAACCACCGTGACGCCCGCAGGGGGAGCGACCATACCGTCGACGCCGATGGCTGCGCCTTCGCCCACATCGACGGTAGCCGGGGCAAAAGCCCCCATCCTCGGGATAGCCGGCGTGGCGCTTGCGGCTGCGCTCCTGCTCTCCCGGCGGTAACCCATCCGGGACCGGCAGAGCCGGCCCGGCAATTATATATACATCGATGATCTATTTTGTACAACAATGTCTGTCAAAGTACCGATCCTGCCGATCGCTTCCGGCGGTAACTCCGGGGCTTTTTTCTGGCCTCTTCCCCGGCCACGCTGGCGTCACTGATCTCTTCCTGCAGATTCTCAAGCGATCTGGATAGCCTGTTGAAGATGACGTTAAGAATGATACCATGAAATCAAGAGATATTGCAATCGTCGGCATACTTCTTGCCGTCGGGGCCATCATCAGGTACATGTCCCTCCTGATCCCCGGCCCCATCGTATCGAACCTTGTGATTGCCTTCTATAGCCTCGCCATCATCCTGGTCGTGCCCACGTTCCGGGAGGCGATCGGGATCGGTCTTGTGGCGGGCGTCATCTGCGCCCTCATCAGCCATTCGATCTTCCCCCCCGCAAACCTCATCAGCGAACCGCTCGGGGCGGTCGTCTGCCTCGGGACCTATCTTGTGCTGAGAGAGCGGGTCGCCATCGCCCCGGCGGTGACGACGCTCATCGCTACCATGACAAGCGGGTTCTCCTTTATCCTCATCGCGCTTATCGCGGTGGCCCCGACGGTCTTTGGCAGGTTCGGGTCCATCAGCGCGTTCCTCGCCGTCACCGTCCCGATCGTCCTCATCACGGCAGTGGTCAACGCCGTTGTTGCCCAGGCGCTCGAGGTGCCGGCATCGCGGGCGCTCTCGCGGGGTACCGGGCAGGCAACCCCATCCCCGAGTTCGGCGAGGCAGGCAGATGACTCCTGAGGCCGTCCTCTCCCTCAAAGGTGTCTCCTACACCTACCCCGGGTCGGAATCGCCGGCGCTTGCCGGGATCAACCTCGATATCCGGAGGGGGGAGATCGTCTTCGTCACCGGACCTACCGGAGCCGGCAAGACGACCCTCTGCCTTGCGGCGTCCGGGGTCCTCCACCACGACTACGGGGGCAGACTCGAGGGCAGGATAGCCATCCTCGGGAAGGACGTCCAGGACTACCCGGGCATGGCCGGGATCGGCAGGCACGTTGGGGTGGTCTTCGACGACGCCGAGGCCCAGCTCATCTTCTCCACTGTCGAGGAGGAGGTGGCGTCCGGGCTTGAGAACCTCGGTCTCTCCAGGAAGGAGATGCAGGAGAGGCTCAGTCGCGTGATGGCAGCGATCGGGATTACTGATCTCGCTGACCGTGCCCCGCACACCCTCTCGGGCGGACAGAAACAGCGGGTCGCCATCGCCGCAACCCTCGCCCTCGGCACTGAGGTCCTGATCCTGGATGAACCAACCGCCGAACTGGACGCGGAGGCGACCGCTACGGTATCGGCCCTTCTCCGCCGGCTCTCAAAGGAGGGCACGGCCGTGCTCATCGTTGAGCAGAAACTCGACGACCTCGTCGCCATCGCTGACCGAATGCTCCTGATCGAGGAGGGAGCGATCACGAGAGAGGGGACTCCGGGAGAGGTCCTGCACCACCAGGACACAACCGTCGTCGCTGTCCGGCCCCCTGCACCGCCAGCGATGCCCGACCCCATCGGGGGAACATCCCCTATCATATCAATCAAAGGGCTCACCCATCGCTATGACGGGGTGACGGCGCTTGCAGGGGTCGACCTCGAGGTTGCCCCCGGTGAGATCGTGGCCGTGGTTGGGGTGAACGGGTCGGGGAAGACAACGCTTGTCAAGCACCTCAACGGGCTGCTCAGGCCCGCGGGAGGGAGTGTCTTCGTCGATGGCCTCGACGCTGCAACCACCCCGGTGAGCGATCTCGCGCGTCACGTGGGGCTGGTCTTTCAGAATCCGGACACCATGCTCTTTGCCGGGACCGTCGAGGACGAGGTGGCGTTTGGTCTTCGGAACATCGACCCCGACGGCCCGCGAGCCACCCGGGTCGATGCAGCCCTCAGCGAGGTCGGTCTCCTCCATCGAAGGTCGGCCTACCCGCGGTCACTCTCGCGCGGTGAGCGGCAGCGCCTGGCACTCGCCTGTGTCATTGCCATGCGGCCACGGGTGATCGTCCTCGACGAGCCCACGACAGGGCTCGATGCCCGGGAAGCGGCAGAGGTCATGGCGATCCTCGGTCGTCTCCGGCAGGCTGGCCACACGATCGTCATGGTCTCGCATGACATGCGCCTGGTAGAGAAGTATGCTGACCGTATCGTCAGGATGGAAGAGGGACGGATCGTCCCTGATGGGAGAACCCTTGAGGAGGAAGCATGCCTGAGATCCTGCAGTATGTCACCCGGGAGAGCGCCTTTCACCGCCTCCACCCGTTCACCAAACTGATCGGTGCGGCCGTCGTCGTGGCCCTCGCGGTGCTGACGGACGATACCCTGATGCTTGCGGTTCTTGCAGGAGGTGTCGTTGCGGCAGCGGCGGCAGGAGGGCTTGCCCGTGCTCTCCTTCGCCAGGTCCCTCTGCTCCTCATGCTTGCGGCAGGCCTGCTTGTCCTCACGGTGCTGACCATGCCGGGCGGGGAGACCCTCTGCCACCTGGTTCCGCCGGGTGTCCCGGTCATCGGCGGGGCCTTCCCGGTCACAACCGGAGCGATCGACCTTGCGCTTGCGATGTCACTCCGGTTTGCGGCGATGATCTTTGCTTTCCAGGTTCTGGTCATATCCACCCGGCCCTGTGACCTGGTCCATGTTCTGGACCGTCTCAAGATGCCGGTCGACTACACGCTCATGTTCCTGATAGCGCTCAGGTTCATCCCGAGCCTGCAGCTCGAGGGACAGCGGATCCACGAGGCGCAGCTCGCCCGGGCCTACAACCCCGGGAGGGGCGTTGCAGGCAGGGTCAGGGGTCTCTTCCCCATCATCATCCCGCTGGTCGCAAACTCACTCGGGAAAGCCGCGGTCCTCGGGCTGACCATCGATCTGCGGGGTTACCGCTCTGGCACCAGGACGCCGATGCGTGACCTTGCCCCTGGAAGAGCCGATATCGGCGTGGTCTGCTGCATGGGGCTTCTCGTCGCAGGGTATTTGGTCCTGCTGCTCCTATAGCCAGATCATGTGCACCACCCAACCTCTCCCCGAGGCCTTCGAGTTCTACATCGGTGGGAGCGTCGGGCCCTCGCTCTACGTCAGGCTCGTGGACGGCCGGCTCCTCTACGAGTGGGCGAGCGGCGGCGGCTACTCCGGGGTCGTGACGGAGGCGTCCCCCACACCAGAGGAGTGGGCGCGGTTCCTGGCGGCTGCAGACCGGCTTGGCGTCTGGGGGTGGGAGCCTGAGTATGTCTCTGCCCACTCCTGCTGCGACGTCACCTACTGGCATCTGCGACTGGAGAGTGATGGACGCCGCATCGTTGCGCGTGGTGCAAACGGCTATCCTGGCTCCCGCGGGCCGGGGGTCTCAGAAGAGTTCAGCGCGTTCCGTGCGGCGGTGGAACGCCTGATCGGGCGGAACCGCTGATCGATCAGGGTGAGAGCGATCCCAGATGCTCGATGCTCAGCCGGTACTGTTGAAACAAGGTCGGTTCGACGACCTTTGTGGTGCTCAGCGGAACCGCCTGCATCACACGGGAGAAGTCAATACTTCCCTCGCCGCATGCCAGATGGTCGTCCCGGGCGCCGTGGTTGTCATGCAGGTGGAGATGGACCGGCTCACCCTCCTCCAGGAACGCCTCCAGGTTGCCGTTGACGTGGGCGTGCCCCACATCGAGGGCAAACCCGAGGTCGAGGGCGGCCAGGTCGTCGAGGAACCCTGGTTCCCTGAAGAAACAGATATCCCAGGCCCCCATATTCTCGATGGCAAGCCTGACGTTCACCTCCTTCTGGATAGCGGCCAGGTCGTCGAGCGACCGGTCGAGGGCCTGGCTGGCGGCGTCCTGCATCTCCTCACCCCAGATGTGCCCCGGGTGGATGACCAGACACCCGGCGCCGATACGGTCACAGACGAGAGAGAGGTCTGCGAGGACCCTGATGGTCGCTCTCCGCAGGTGCTCGTTCTCGGAGGCGATGTTGATGTCGGCGACCGGGGCGTGGACCGTGTACCGCAGGTCAAACGAGTGGCAGGTCTCTTCTGCGAGGAAGAGGGAGTGCGGGCCGTCTGAGAGGATCTCAGCAAGGTCTGTCTGGCTGGCTATGAGGCTGAGCGCCTCCTCAAGCGTCCGGTCCATCAGGCAGCAGGTGGAGCAGCCGATACAATCTCCTGTTGGCATGTGATCAGGGGCTGGTTACCGCCCTCTTTTGTTCTCCCACGTTGCGCCGGGTATGCGGGGTCTCTCGATAGAACAACCTCGTTGAGTGACGGGTGGATGGTTCTGCTGCATCTTCCAACCCTACCTCTTCACCCTGATGAGGAGGACGACGAGCAACGCACTGATGAGCGGGATTGCGCCAAAACCCGGTGATTGGGTCACCGGGGTTGCTTCTGGTGTCTCTGTCTCAAAGGGATCTGGATGGAGGTTACCTGCCACCTCTTCCAGCGCATCCACGATCCGCGGGCTCC
>CAZYWX010000098.1:0-6121 GCA_964651285.1 uncultured Methanoculleus sp. | reverse complement strand
GATCTCCACGATGATGATGGTGAGCAGGAGCGCGTGCAACACCTGGAGCAGACCCTGCGTCATGTCGTCGGTATGGACAAGCGCCGCCATCTGCAGGATGACATCGTAGAACGAGAAGACTGCAAGCAGCGTGAGCGAAGCGGCGACGAGCAGGTAGATGCCCATGCTTAAGGCGGATAGGGCGGCTATGACGGTGTCGGCATGTTTCCTGAGCGATGTCATCTTGGGCACCTGGAACCTGTCTTCCTCTATGAACTGGACATTCGGGGCACGTTAAACATTCCGGTAGGTCTATGGGGAGTATCAAATTGAAACGTTTATATTGTTGGGCTGCGAATTATATGATACGCCCAAAAAGGAAAGTATTTATACTATTCTTGCATTGTAATAATGCTAGATGGCAGTGTGCGCGGGGCCTATAGCTCAGCTAGGTAGAGCGCCTGGCTTTTAACCAGGTGGTCGGGGGTTCAAATCCCCTTGGGCCCGTTGCCATGGGCGAGCGATGTTAATGTCTATGGTTTTTGAAAAGGTGATATATCTGATACGCAATTCTTTCGTCGGTGAGGTGTGAAGCGATGGGCACTCCATCTGACGTACTCAAACACGAGATGGTTCCGGAACATCAGATCATGAGCGAAGAAGAGGTCGTGGAACTTCTTGCAACCTATCATGTCTCTCTGGAGCAACTACCCAAGATCTACCATGACGACCCTGTAGTAGAAGCTATCGGAGGCGAGATCGGGGATGTAGTCCGGATAATTCGTGACAGTCCTACGGCGGGCAGGGCCGAGGCGTATCGCCTTATCATGAAGAGACCGAAGAAATAATTCCTGACCGGGAGCTGATCCATCTGTTAGATAGAAGTGTTTTGTCGAGAGCATACTTTTCGCGGGAGCACGTAGCACGTCATCAGTTAGACTCCTATAACCATTTTCTCCAGCACAACCTTCAGAAAGTCGTCGATGAACAACATGTAATTGAGACCGATATTGATATTCGTCGGGAGGGGAAAGAACCTGTATGGGTTGAGTTAGGCAAGATCGAGGTGAAGACCCCTATCGTTCGTGAGGCAGACGGTTCGCAGTCAGACCTCTTCCCGGCTGAGGCGCGCCTCAGGAACCTCACGTATGCGGCACCCATCTACCTCGAGATGACGCTTGTCGAGGGCGGGGTGGCGCAGGACCCGGTCGTCACCCTCATCGGGCAAATGCCGGTGATGGTGGGATCGTCCGCCTGCAACCTCTACCCTCTGAGCGATGCTGAACGGACCGAGCATGGCGAAGATCCCCTCGACCCCGGGGGCTACTTCATCGTCAATGGCACAGAGCGGGTGCTGATGACGCTTGAGGACCTTGCCTCAAACAAGATCATGACCGAGTACACCGAGCGCTACAATGACCGGATCTATGTTGCCAAGGTCTTCTCACAGCACCGCGGTTACCGGGCACTCGTTATCGTCGAGAAGAACCGGAAGAACCTGCTTGAGGTCTCATTCCCCTCGGTCGCAGGTCATCTGCGTTTCGTCGACCTGATGCGGGCGCTTGGACTTCAGGGTGACCATGACATCGTGAAGGCGGTCTCCACCGACGAGGATATCCTCACCTTCATGATGCAGAACCTGGAGGAGAGCGAGTGCGATACTGTTGATGAAGGCATCATGTACGTCGGAAAGAAACTTGCCCCCAACCAGACCCGTGACTACCAGCGGAAGAGGGCTGAGTTCGTCCTTGACAACTACCTCCTCCCCCACTTAAACTACCTGATGCCTGAAGGCATCAAGGAGGATGACCCGGGATACCAGCTTGCGGTTGAGGGTGTCCGCCTCGCCAAGGCGCACTTCCTCGGCCGCATGGCTGAGGCCTGTTTTGACCTGGCGCTTGGACGGCGTCGGGTTGACGATAAGGACCACTACGCGAACAAGCGGTTGAAACTTGCCGGCGACCTAATGGAAGATCTCTTCAGGATCTCCCTCAACCGCCTGACAAGGGACGTGAAGTACCAGCTCGAGCGCGCAAGCATGCGCCACCGCGAACTCTCGATAACCACCGCAGTGCGTGCTGACGTCCTTTCTGAGCGGTTATTGCATCCGCTTGCCACAGGAAACTGGGTTGGCGGGCGTACCGGCGTCTCGCAGCTCCTGGACCGGGTCGATCACATGTCGGTGCTCTCGCATCTTCGGCGTGTGATCTCGCCCCTCTCCAGGTCCCAGCCTCACTTTGAGGCACGTGACCTTCACCCAACCCAGTGGGGGCGGATCTGCCCGAGCGAGACCCCGGAGGGTCCGAACTGTGGGCTGGTGAAGAACTTTGCCCAGATGGTCGAGATCAGCAAGGGCGTCACCGATAAAGAGGCTGTGATGAACACCCTGTATGACATCGGTGTCATCGCGCTCAGGAGGGAGATAGCGTGAGGCAGTCACGTGTCTTCGTCGACGGCGCCCTGATCGGGCTCACGGACGACCCCCTGGATCTGGTCCGCCGGATGCGCGAGATGCGCCGGAACGGCGAACTCTCCACCGAGGTCAACGTCTCCTACAAAGACTATAACGGCGACGTCGTCATCCATACCGACCGTGGGAGGGCACGCCGGCCTCTGATCGTGGTTCAGGATGGCAAACCGGTGGTGACCGAGGAAGATATCGAGCGCGTCCGCAGCAACGAGATGACTTTTGAGAAACTGGTGCAGAAGGGCGCGATCGAGTTCATCGATGCCGAAGAGGAGGAGGACCTCTTCATTGCTATCAACGAAGAGGACCTCACCCCCGAGCACACCCACCTGGAGATCGACCCCTCGCTCATCCTGGGTATCGGCGCGGCGCATGTCCCGTTCCCGGAACACAACGCCAGTCCCCGTGTCACCATGGGTGCAGGGATGGTCAAACAGGCGCTCGGGTTCGGTTCGGCAAACATGAAACTCCGTCCCGACACCAGGGGACACACGCTCCACTACGTCCAGAAACCGCTCACCTACACCCAGACCTCTGAGGTGATCGGTTCAGACGAACGGCCTGCCGGCCAGAACTTTGTTGTCGCGATCCTCTCCTACGAGGGGTTCAACATTGAGGACGCGCTGATCATCAACAAGGCCTCTATCGACCGGGGCCTCGGCCGGTCGCACTTCTTCCGTACCTACGAGGGCGAAGAGCGTCGTTACCCCGGCGGCCAGGTTGACCGGATCGAGATCCCGGATGAAGAAGTCTCGGGCGCGCATGGCTCTGAGTTCTACGCGAACCTGGACGACGACGGTATCATCAATCCTGAGACCGTGGTCCACGAGAAGGACGTGCTGATCGGGAAGACCTCCCCGCCAAGGTTCCTTGAGGAACCGACGAGCGAGCTGATCGCTGTGGAGAAACGGCGTGACACCTCGGTCACGATGCGGAGCAACGAGCGCGGGATCGTGGACACTGTCATCATCACCGAGGGTGAGAACTCTTCACGCCTCGTGAAAGTCCGGACCCGTGACCTCCGGTTGCCTGAGATCGGCGACAAGTTTGCATCCAGACACGGGCAGAAAGGGGTTATCGGGCTCATTCAGCCTGCCGAGGATATGCCATTCACGGAATCAGGCATGACCCCCGATCTGATCGTCAACCCCCACGCCATCCCGAGCCGTATGACCATCGGGCATATGCTCGAGATGCTGGGTGGCAAGGTCGGTTCTCTCGAGGGGCGCCGGATCAACGGGACCGCATTCCGCGGCGAGCGTGAGGTTGACCTCAGGAGGTCGCTCAAGGAACTTGGATTTGCTCACACCGGTCGTGAAGTGATGTACGATGGTTCCACCGGCCGGCAGTTTGCAGCCGATGTCTATGTCGGTGTCATCTACTACCAGAAGCTCTACCACATGGTATCGAGCAAGATGCATGCGCGGTCGCGTGGCCCCGTGCAGGTGCTCACCCGCCAGCCGACTGAGGGACGTGCCCGTGAGGGTGGTCTCCGGTTCGGTGAGATGGAGCGTGACGTTATGATCGGTCACGGCGCAGCCATGGCCTTGAAGGAGCGGCTGCTCGACGAGTCTGACAAGGTGACCCAGTGGGTCTGTGCGAAGTGCGGCATGGTAGCGATGCTTGACCGGAAGAGGAATGTCACACGGTGCCTTGCCTGCGGTGCTGAAACAGATATCTACCCTGTCGAGATGAGTTACGCCTTCAAGCTCCTTCTCGATGAGATGAAGAGTATGGGCATTGCTCCCCGCCTGAGACTCGATGATATGGTATAAGAGAGGGGGCAGTATCAAACCATGACCAGTCCAAAGCGTATTGGAAGGATCGAATTCGGGTTATTCTCCCCGAAAGAGATCCGCAAGATGAGCGTCCGAAAGATCATATGGGCAGATACCTACGACGATGACGGGTTCCCCTATCCGCAGGGTTTGATGGACCTGCACCTGGGCGTCATCGACCCTGGTCTCCGGTGTAAGACCTGCGACCAGAAGGCGGCCGACTGTCCTGGTCACTTTGGGCATATTGAACTTGCAAAACCGGTTGTCCACGTCGGCTACACCAGGCTGATCCGGAAACTCCTGCGGGTAACCTGCAGGTCCTGTTCCCGGCTGCTGATGACGCCGGAGGAGGTCGAGAAGGTTGTCGGACCTGACGATAGCGACCTCACCACAGACATCATATCAGAGAAGGATGTCAAAAAAGAGCGGATCTGTCCCCACTGCGGGGCTGAGCAGCTCAAGGTGCGCTTCGAGAAACCTACCACCTTCACCGAGACCTATGTCGAGGATGGAAAGAAGGTAGAGCACAAACTGACCCCGGCCGACATCAGGGCGCGTCTCGAGAAGATCCCTGATGACGACCTGCGGCTGACCGGGGTCAACCCGGATGTCGCGCGGCCGGAGTGGACGATCCTCACCGCCCTTCCGGTTCCACCGGTCACGATGCGCCCTTCGATCATTCTTGAGAACGGGCAGCGGTCAGAAGATGACCTGACCCACAAACTTGTGGATATTATCAGGATCAACCAGCGGTTCAAGGAGAACCAGGATGCTGGTGCACCCCAGTTGATCATTGAAGACCTCTGGGAGCTCCTGCAGTACCATGTCACCACCTACCTTGACAACGAGGTGGCGGGGTGTCCGCCTGCCCGACACCGGAGCGGCCGACCCTTAAAGACCCTCTCTCAGCGGCTCAAAGGGAAGGAAGGCCGGTTCAGAGGTTCGCTCTCCGGGAAACGTGTGAACTTCTCTGCGCGTACGGTGATATCGCCTGATCCGGACCTCTCCATCGGCGAAGTCGGGATACCGCTTGCCATCGCAAACGAGATGACTATCCCGGTCAGGGTGACTCCGTTCAACCTCGAGGAGATGCGACAGTACATCTTAAACGGCTCGGAACGTCCCACTATCAGGTCTCCCTGCGGTGCAAACTACGCCATCAGACCGGACAAACGGAGGATGCGCCTCTCGGACGCAAACCTGGAGACGGTCGCAGAGATGCTCGAACCTGGCTGGGTCGTGGAGCGGCACCTGAAGAACGGCGATATCGTCCTCTTCAACCGGCAGCCCTCGCTGCACCGGATGAGTATTATGGCTCACCGGGTTGTTGTGATGGATGGGAAGACCTTCAGGCTGAACCCGGCGGTCTGTCCACCCTATAACGCAGACTTCGACGGTGACGAGATGAACCTGCACGTCCCGCAGACCGAGGAGGCGCGGGCAGAGGCAGAGATCCTGATCTCGGTGCAGGCAAACATCCTCTCGCCGAGGACCGGAGGCCCGATTGTCGGTGGCATCCACGACCACATCACGGGCATCTTCCTCTTGACTCACCGGAAACGGTATTTCAGGAAGGCAGACGTGCTCTATCTCACACAGCATCTTGATCTCGATCACCTGCCCGAGCCTGAAGCGGTGGATGAAGATGGGAATCCGTTGTGGACCAACAAGCAGGTCTTCTCACTCATCCTCCCAAGAGATCTGAACATGATCTTCCGGGCCACGTCGTGCCAGAACTGTGAGACCTGCAAGCACGAGGCCTGCGAGGACGATGCTTATGTCCAGATCATCGACGGCAACCTGGTCTCTGGCACCATCGACAAGAAGGCGATTGGTGCGTTTGATGGTCAGATCCTGCACCGGATCATCAGGCAGTACGGCATGAAACGGGCTGCCC
>CAZYWX010000097.1:0-6218 GCA_964651285.1 uncultured Methanoculleus sp. | reverse complement strand
GATCAACAGCCCTATCTTCACTCCGAATACGCCCGGATAACCCCCTGATAGACATCCACCGCCATCTTGAGGTTTTCTATGGAAACCCGTTCATCCACCGCATGCAACGTCTTGATCTCCCCGGGCCCATACTCCACAACGTCAAACCCCTGACCGCGGAGGTAGCGGGCATCGCTTGCCGCCCACTGGAGGAGCGGCACCGCCGGCCTCCCGTAGACCCGTTCCACCTCACGACAGACCGTCCGGACAACCCGGGCGTCCGGGGGTGTCAGGGTCGGTTCAGAGGCAGCCATCTCACGGATGGTAGCACCCGGGGCATGTCCGGCGATGCCTTCCCTCAGATCATCGAGGGGGCATCCCCATGGCACCCTGATATCCAGCTCCATCCGGCATTGCTGCGCCACGATGTTCACCTTCTCGCCACCTTCGATGCGTCCTGGGTTGAACATCACCCTGGTGAGAGCATCATCCACCCCCTCAAGCCCGAAGATGCTGTGGAAGACCCGGGCAGACTGGTCGACGAGCGTCTGCAGGTCCTCACTGACCGGGAACGGATGGGCGTGGACCTCCTGCAGGTACGCAAGCAGGTTGAACGCCGCCATGATAGCGCTCTCTCCGACCATGGGATAGAGAGAACTATGGCCCGGCCTGCCCCTGAACATGACCTCGATCCGGTAGAGCCCTTTCTGGCCGGCTGCAGGGCTCAGCGGGGGCGTCGGTTCGGCAATCAGACAGTCCCGGGGCTCGATCAGACCCTGCGCGAGAAGCGACCTGACACCATACGGGCCGCCAGTCTCCTCATCGCAGACGAAGGCAAACTGTGCTTTCGGCTCAATCCCGGCCTCAAGAAGGTCACGGTAGGCGATGAGCAGGGCCGCGCATCCCCCCTTCATGTCGGTGGCGCCCCTCCCCCAGACGTAGCCATCGGCGATCGTGCCGCTGTAGGGGTCGTGCGTCCAGTCATCAGGGATCGCCGGGACCACATCCACGTGACCGCAGAGGAGAAGCCGGGGATCGGGTTCGGTCGTGATGAGATTGTTCTGCCTGCTGGGATGGGCGATGACACGGTTCCTCACCCCGAGCGAGTCAAGGAACTCAGCGATGAACTCGATCAGATCTGCCGTCTCCCCCGGGGGGTTCTCACTCTGTATCTGGACGAGCGATGAGGTGAGACGAGCGACATCCATAGACGGTATCTCCGCGGTTACGTAGCCTTGTTCTGGACAAACTCGTCAAAGAGACGGGCGAGCGTCGAGGTCTTATAGAGCTGCTTGAGGAACTTCCGGTCAAAGAACTCGTCGATGAAGGTCGAGAGGTATTCTGGCGGGATCGGTTTCTTGTCGTTAGGGTCGAGCACGATACGGAAACTCCGGTACTGGGCAGGGTCGTCATCATCATAGATCCCGGCCCAGAGCATCGGGAGGTCTCTGAACGTTTCCGGGTGCTCCTCCTTCAGCCAGTTGATGAACGCAGGGAAGTATACCCGCTCACCGACCTTCTCCTCATCCACACGCCACCGCATATATTCCATGTTCATGATATTGCGGGGTGACATGTAGTTGTAGGCCATGATACCAAGGGTGAAATCGATGTGCGCGAGGGCATCAATGAAATAGAAGTGCAGGACAGGATGAAAATCTCCAGGACTCTCCAGGATCAGCGATTTGTTGTAGAACTTTTGCATAACGCGCGCGTATTCGTTCACTTCCAGCATACTCTCTTATTGGGGGGTGGTGTACAAAAAGTATTCCTTCAGTGCAAGTCCGGGTGAGGGTGGGGGTGGGGGTGAGGAAGATCCCGGGGATGGATACGCTTGCTGGTGCCCCGGGTGCTCACGCAAAGAACGGCTCGCGTCTGCTGACCGCTTCCCGGAAGGCGTCTTCCAGTTCTCTGCCGTGCTTGCCCCTGATATCGACCAGGTTGTCGCTCCGGAGGAGACAGGGTTTGAGTTTACCGTCCGACGTTACACGCAAGCGGTTGCAGAAGGCGCAGAACTCGGTGTTATGGAGGGGGCGGACCACCTCGATCTCGGCGCCGTTGAGACAGTACTTCTTCCGATGATGCATCCTGCGGGTAACGATCAGGGTTGCCCGTTCCCTCAGTTCCTCTTCGACGCTGTCCACATCAGCATGGAACTTGCACTCGTTAAACTCCATCAGTTCGATGACCTGCAGGATGAGGTCGCGCCTGCCCCTGACAAACGCCATGAAGTCGTCAACCTCATCCTCGTTGATCCCCTCGAGGAGCACCATGTTGAGCTTGACCGGGGTCAGCCCGGCCTCGACCGCCGCTTCGATCCCGGCAAGCACGTCGGCGAGACAGTCCCTGCCTGTGATGGCTTTATATCGCTCGGGGCGGAGGGTATCAAGGCTGACGTTGACCCGGGCAAGCCCGGCCTCCTTGAGCGCCGCAGCCTTTTCAGCAAGCAGCGTCCCGTTCGTCGTCATGGACGACTCGATGCCTGGCGGCACAGAACGAATGATATCAAGAAGATCGCGACGGAGCAGGGGTTCCCCGCCGGTAAACTTGATATTCTTTATCCCGAACTTCACGCCCACCTGTATCAGTTCGGCGATATCCTCAGCACTCATCTGTTCCTCTGGTTCCACCTCACCCTCGGCATGGCAGTAGATGCACCGGAGGTTGCATCGGGAGGTCAGGCTGATCCGGAGGTTGGTCACGGTCCGATCATAGGGGTCTTTCAGCACCATCGCACGCTCCTTTGAATTTTTTTGCTACAATGTATACCTCGGCACTTCCTCTCCGGGACGCCTTCGTGTGATAGGCCCGAACCGAGTAGAAACACCTCTTCACCTTCGCAAGCAACTCCTCAAAGAGCTCTCCCTGGAACGACTTTATCACCAGGTTGCCGCCAGGTTTCAGGATCGTGCAGGCAAACGCCAGGACGTCCTCGCCAAGGCCGACCACCCGCGCCTGGTCATAACTCTTCTGGCCAGAGAGTTTGGGTGCGGCATCAGAGACCACAACGTTGGCGGTGCCACCGACCTCCTCTCTGATCCGCTCCTGGATGAGAGGATCGGTAAAATCTCCAACGATGGTGGTGACACCTTCCATGGGCACAATGGGGTTGAGGTCCACGCCGACGACCTTTCCGTCGGTCAGGTCACGGATAACCTGCAGCCAGCTCCCGGGCGCCGCTCCAAGGTCGACAACGTCGTCGGTGGCGCGGATGATCCGGTTGCGCTGCTGGAGCTCCAGCAGTTTGTAGGCGGCCCGCGCCCGGTATCCCGCCTTCATCGCCTTTCTATAGACACTGTCTTTCGTCCACTGAGAACCCATCGCGAGACTACCCTCCGCTGCTCGAGGCTGACACGCGGTTATTACGATGTTGTCAGCATGATCAGGAGATCACTATAGTATAGCGTTTGATGCAGTCAGTCATGAATGTATGTCAAACGGCCCCCACTCACTGCTGGAGGGGGGGCAGGGTCTGACCGGGTGGTTGTTCAGGAACGGTCTGGAGAAGAGAGTCTTTGCTTCTCGCCCGGCCCGCTGGCCTGGAGGCCGTCCCGGGAACTCCTCTGGAGGGAGAGATGAGGAGGGGAGAGAACCCTTTTTTTCTGCTCCTGCTGTATCTATCGCCCCGGCCGGGATCTACGTCTCGATCCACTCCCTGAAGCATTCGCGTCGCTTCAGGGAGTTCTGGTCATCGACCTGATCAAGAGCACGTGAGATCTCTTCAGTCTCCTAAATTCCCGCTTCCGGGAGGGGCAGACACCATCCCGGGCCCCCGGGCCCATCGCCCCGCGTGGTGATGAGGCCGGGGAACCCCGTTCGCGAGATCGCCATCTGGCATGGGACAAATCAGCAGTATCGTGAGGAAATTCTCTTCCAATCCACCCGGGACTTATGAGGAAGTTCTGGGTTCTGCTCCTCTTCGAACTGGTCACGAAGTCCTGGTGCCATCTCCTCGGAGCGTATCGGTTGGAGCTATCGCACCCAGCCGAAATGGGGGTATCCGGGGACCTCTCCGCCAACCGATTGCCCGGGTTATCCAGGCTTCCTGCCCTTCCAGAGGAGGGGTGTGGGGAAGAGCGCAAAGATGCGGGCGGGACGGGGAACCGTCACACCTGCCGCGAACCCGAATCGAACCTCTCGAACATTCATTCCATGTGGATATAAGTATCTTCTGCGACAATTATGGAAGGTATCGGAGGGCGATTCCGTTACGACCTGAATGACCAGGATCACATCGCCAGACGATATCAAAAGTGTAATTAAATACTTTAAACGAGAGTTTAATAAGGGGTCAAGAATGTTAGAGGCAACGATAGATGCAGAGATATTTCGGGAGTCCATCGACGCAATAGCCGCACTCGTGACAGAGTGCCGCCTGCATACAACAAAAGATCATATCTGGACGCGGGCCGTCGACACCGCCAACGTGGCCATGGTATCCCTGGACCTCCAGAGCACGGCATTCAACTCTTTCTCGGCGACTGAAGGAGAACTGGGTCTGGACATCGCAAAGATGAAGAATATCCTCGGGATGATGAGCAAGGGTGATGAGCTGACGCTCAATCTGCTCGACGAAAAGCGGAGACTGGAGATGAACTTCAGAGGATACCGCTACTCGGTCACGCTCCTCGATGTCAACACCATCAGAAAAGATCCCAACCCGCCGGCGATTGACCTTCCCGGAAAGGCCGTCCTCTCAGGAGACGCGCTCAACAATGCTATCAAAGCGGCTGCTGTCATCTCCGATAAGATCGCTCTCGGGATCGACCCTGATACCATGACGTTCTATATGGAAGCAGAGGGCGATACCGATCATATCAAACTCGCGCTCGGTGAGGATGAGCTCGTCGCGCTCAGCCCCGCGCAGGCACGTTCGCTCTTCTCGATCGATTATCTGAAAGATATGGGCAAGGTCATGGCACGTGCTGACGAAGTGGAGGTCTACCTCAGCGTCGATCACCCGGTAAAGTTTGCCTTTGACATTGCAGACGGCGAAGGCCACGTCGAGTACCTCCTTGCTCCTCGGATTGAGGCCGATTAATGGAAATTGTACTTGACCGGAAAGAACTAACCAAATACCCGTTTTTAAAAGAGTCACAGCAGCTCGCTCGCCGTCACGTTGAATCGCTCGATGAGTTCCTGGAAAGCAGCCCGGGAGCTTTGGCGATAGAACGGGCAAAAGAACGTGTCATCGCAGCGCTTGATTATAAGCGAGAGTTTCAGAACGAGAATGTGCAGAACCTCAGACCTGAGTTTGAGATCGCAAGTTATGCGCTTGCCCGGATGCTGGTCTCCTGCACCGGTAACCAGTCCCTCATCAACCGGCTCGCGCGCTACGAGGCCGAGCGAGCGTCCTTCTTCCTGGAGACCGAGGACCCGCAGATAAAGCAGTTCGTCGCCTGGAGCATTGGTATCGATGCCGATGCTACCACCATGCCAGTCACCGATTACGTTGAGCTGGTGCCCCACCTGCGTGACCTGCGCTGGCGGCTCATCAACAGGGACCTGCGGCAGGGAGTGGTCCGACTTGAACCTGGTGAGATCGATGAGCTCATCAGGGAGAGGATCCGGGTCATCCTCCTCCGCCAGCTGCCGCTCAGGGTGCCACCAGCGCTCTGCGAGCGATTCAAACCGGTTACTGCAGAGATCGCTGCATCATACCAGCAGCATCTCCTTGAAGAGTTTGGCGAGGTTCAGAAGGAGGCGTTTCCGCCCTGCATCAGCACCCTCATCCAGGCGATCACCGCCGGGACGAGCCTGACCCATATGGGCAGGTTCGCCATCACATCCTTCCTCCATACCATTGGTATGAGTACCACCGAGATCGCAGAGGTCTTTGCTCGGGCGCCCGACTTTGACCTGGAGCAGACGATGTACCAGGTTGAGCATATCTCTGGTGGGGGCGGCACTGAGTATACCCCACCGGCGTGCCCCACCATGCGCACGTTCGGGCTCTGCGTCAACCAGGATAAGACCTGCGAACGGGTTAATCACCCTCTGGGATACTACCGGATCAGAAAACGTACTCAGAAGAAGAACGAGTAGAGCGATTCCCAATAACCAGTATACTCTAGTGCATCGATTCTCAATTACCGGCACTCGCAATGGCGGGGGGTATGGATCTTGGTTCACGCCGTCCGGGGGGGTTTTGCATTCTGATATCCCCACGTACTGCCCCCTTCCGGGGGGCGGGGGCTTTGAGGAGGAACGTTCCGGGTACCCGCCTGCGGGGAGGGGGT
>CAZYWX010000096.1:0-6243 GCA_964651285.1 uncultured Methanoculleus sp. | reverse complement strand
CAAGAAGTTCATCACGACTCCACCAGCACGAACGCTGGAGAAACGAGTAGGTCTTCTTATATGCAGAGTACGCCGGGAGAATATGGAGCGCCTTCAGAGTCACAGAGTTTTCTGGTTTGAGAGCCTTCAATCTCTGGAGGATCACCCGCATGCCTATCGACATCGCTCATGTCAATTCTTCGCATTAAACGTTTTGCTCAAAGGTGTTACAGAAGGGTGACAGAAACACGGTGGTTGGGCCGGTACTCCCCGACCCCTGAGAAGGCAATTTAGAAAAAGTTCTCAGAATAGGGGATAGAAACCAGGTCCTGACTTGAGGCATGGTAAAAATGCTTCAGGAACTCGGGAAAGAGGCCCACCTCTGAGAAGAATACCCAGACGTCGCCGCATTCTCCTGCAGGTCGACACCCCCATGACCGAAACGAGATATCATCCATGGCAAGCAGACGGAGTGCGACCATCGCCACTACCTCTCGCGTTGCCGTATATAATAATATCCACCCAGAGATCGGTGTCCGGAAACGCAAACCAGGACAGGACTCGGATTTGTTCCCATCAGACCACGACCCGTTATCAAACACCTCTCCTGACCCTTCCTGATGGGTGACCATCAGAGAGAGGATGTCCACGATTCAAACCAAGATTCGTCGTCAGGGTGCTTTTAGCGGGCTGTCTCATGGGCCTGTACAGGGCCCGGAGTTCACCTCGCAGTCCGGGACCAGCCAGCGAACCTGGGAGAGACCGCACAAAGGTATATATGGAGATAGGAGGTGATTAGAGTCGCCGAACAGCGAACCGGGTAACGATAGAGCTGGTGAGAGAATGACCGCAACCATAGTTGACGATAAGGATGCCTGGGACCTCTTCATCGACGAGAGTCCCTCCGGCCTCCTCTTTCATAAATGGGACTACCTGCACCTGACGGCAAAGCATACCGGGAGCACGCTCCTCCCGTATGCTGTCTATAAAGGGGATGAACCGATCTGTGCATTCCCGCTCTACTTCAGGCGGATGCATGGCATTAACACCCTCTTCTCCCCACCACCCCTCACCGTGATACCGCATCTCGGGTGCGTGATGAACAGAACCTTCAAGGGTCTCAAGCAGAGCAAGAAAGAATCGACGCTGAAGCTGGTTGCCGAAGATATCCGTGGGGTGGTCGAGGAACTCTCGCCAAACTACCTCTCGATATCGTTCGTCCCTGAGTTTGGCGATGTGCGCCACTACCTCTGGGGTCGGTGCGACGTAAAGATCAGGTATACCTACACCATCGACCTGGAGCAGTCGCTCGAGGAACTCTGGAATGGTCTCCACTACAAGTTGCGAAATAAACTGAAGAAAGAGGCCCAGGCAGATCTCAGGCTTGAGAGGACGAACGACATCTCCATCCTCCATCAGTCGATCTCTGAGCGGTATCAGGACCCGTCGCTTGAGATCCCGCCAATCAAGCGAAATTACCTCAAAGAACTTGTGCAGGCCTACCCCGACAGGATCGGGATATACTATCTCTACGATGCTGAGGATGAGGTAGCAGGCATGGTAGCAGCCCAGGAGTACAAACGGTTCCTGCTCTGGATGGGAACGCCGCGGATCGAGAGTGCGCATGCCGGGAACGAGTACCTCCAGTGGCTCCTGATCCAGCATGCAAAGACCAGGGGATACAAGACATTCGAGAACATGGGGGCAAACAACCCTGATCTGGCTTTCTTCAAGTCAAGGTTCAACCCTGACCTCACGATGTACTTTGAGGTTGAGAAGAAGGATACCCTCGGGGCATTCTCCGAGTGGGCGTACCTCACCTTCGTAAAGAGATTAATGATGGCATCAGGCAGGATATAGACACAAGGTCACATTTCAGCCCAACCCCTCGGCCCGGTATCTCTCCCACCCTTCCACGTTTCCGATCCCGTTCTGCGCCAGAGCAGGAATGGAGTCCTCGGGTTGTGGGGCTGGTCTCCCATCCCTGCCAGGCAGGAAACAGAAGAAGATTCCGGGTTTCATGCTTGCTGCATCAGGCCCAACGATGCTACCGACCACCGGCAACCGCTATATTTATCTAGGAGATCGCAGGAAGTAGGGGACCACTCTCTCACTCCAGGAGAGCGGGAGGTAGAACTATTTGCCGATCGAGTATATATCCGATAAAGAGACCTGGGATCGTTTCATAGACGCCAGCCCATCCGGCCTCCTCTTCCACAAATGGGACTTCCTGAAGGTCACAGAACGGCACACAGGGTATACGGCGCTCCCCTATGGTATCTACAACGGGAACGAGCTCGTCGCTGCCTGCCCGCTCTTCTGCAGGCGGGTGAACGGCATCTCCATCGTGCTCTCACCACCACCCACGCAGGCGGTCATACCCTACCTGGGTATCGTGATGGGCAGAGACTACACCACGGCAAAGCAGAGTAAAAAAGAATCGATAATGCAGGTGGTCGCAGAAGGACTCGGAGAAGTGCTCAATGACCTCTCCCCGAACTACTTCTCGATGAAGATCGCCCCCGGTCTCCATGACATCCGCCGGTTCTCCTGGAGTGGTTACCAGATCAGGATCAACTACTCCTATGTGATCGACCTCACCCCTCCCCTGGAGACCCTCTGGGGCAACCTGAACCGAAAGCTACGGACGAGCCTCAGGAAGTTTGAGCGGGAAGGATACCATCTGGAAGAGGGCGATGACCTCACGCTCTTCTACGAGACAGTACGCCACCGGTTCAGCCAGCCTGACATGAATATCCCGATGATCACGCGCCGCTACTTTGAGGATATCTTCCAGGCATACCCTGAGTATGTACATGTCTATCACCTCTATGACCAGAACGGAGACCTCACCGGAGTCGGCACAACCCAGGAGTACAAACGGTATCTCCTCTGGGTTGGTGGGCCGAAGATCGATGGCACATCAGCAAACGAGTACCTTCAGTGGCTCCTGCTCAGGTCTGCAAAAGAGAAAGGGTTCTCGGAGTTTGAGAATACGGGTGCGAACAATCCGAACCTGAATATGCACAAGGCAAAGTACAACCCCAACCTCTCGCTCTTTCTTGAGGTGAGCAGGAAGGACGGCGTGGGGAGGGCGGCCGAGTGGGCCTACAGCACCATTCTCAACAGACCCTGGATCAAGAAGAGGGTGATCCCCTATATCGATTAGGCGCACTCAGACAGAAGCCCCAGATCCAGGGCTGTTTCTGGATCTCCGAAGAACGCTACCGGTCCCTGCGACCGCTGCAGGGATCTGAGATAGCTATATATATACCTCCCTCATTATCCTGCAACGGACGCGGTCTTGCATGACCGACCGTCTGGAAGTCAGGACCGATGACGCTTGAACTTGTGCATGACAGAGAAGCCTGGGACACGTTTGTGGACGAAAGCCCATACGGGTTGCTTTTCCATAAATGGGACTATATAACGATCACCGCCAGGCACACAGGCTACCGGCTCCTCCCCTATGGGGTCTACAGGGGGGAGGAACTGCTCTGTCTTGCTCCGCTCTACTTCAGGAACACGCACGGGGTAAAGACGCTCTTCTCTCCACCTCCCATGCAGGCAGTCATCCCCTATCAGGGAATCGTCCTGTCAGGGAAGTTTGATTCTCTGAAACAGAGTAAGAGAGAGGCGATCATGAACCTCATCGCCACTGACCTCTCTGCAGAGATTGATGCGATCTCACCGCACTACCTCTCCCTGACCTTTGTACCGGGTCTCGGCGATCTCAGACAGTTCCTCTGGCGGGGGTATACCCCAAAGGTCCACTATACCTATACGATCGACCTCACGCAACCGCTCGAGGCGATCTGGGGCGATCTCCACTACAAGTTGCGCAGCAGGATCCGGAAAGCCGAAGAGGCTGGTATGGATCTCGAGCGGAACGGAGATATCTCGAGGCTCTACGCCGCGATTGCCGAACGGTTCAGCCAGCCAGATATGAACATCCCCATGATCAGCAAGCGCTACTTTGAGGACCTCTTTCAGGCCTACCCCGAGAATCTCGCGGTCTACTACCTCTATGACCGGGAAGGTGCGCTCACGGGGACGGTCGCAACTCAGGAGTACAAACGGTTCCTGCTCTGGATGGGAACGCCGCGGATCGAGAGTGCGCATGCCGGGAACGAGTACCTCCAGTGGCTCCTGGTCCAGCGCGCAAAGACCGGGGGGTACCAGACCTTCGAGAACATCGGGGCAAACACACCAGACCTGAACTTCTTCAAATCAAGGTTCTGTTCAGGTCTTGAGACATACATGGAGGTCTACCGGAAGGATAGGGTCGGTGCCCTGGCAGAATGGGCGTACACCGCAATCATCAACAAACCCTGGATGAAACGCAGGGTCATCCCCTATATCGAGTGATCCCTCAGAGATCCCCGATCTCGATCGGGAGGTTCTGGATGAGATACCTGAACTTACCACCTTCGGTGCGGGGGATCTCATCGACAAAACGGACATGCACATCCACGCCGTCACCAAGCTGGCACCTGAGCTCCTTGACCAGCTGCTGGGTATCCTCCTCGGTGTAGGTCGGTTTTCTGACGACCTTCAGAACGAGCTCACCCATCTTCTCCTGATACATCTGGAACTGCTTGATATTCTCAAAAGCCTCTGATTCGTAGTTGATGGGGGTGACAGAGATCAGGTCCCCGTTCCGGGTGACGATAAATTCTTGAAGCCTCCCTTCCACCTTCTCGAGCAGAGGATACTGCCTCCCGCAGGAGCACCGTTTCTCTGTAGCAACCGCCACATCCCTGGTCCGGTAGCGGATGAGGGGGCAGACGTAGTTGGTGAGGTTGGTGGCGACCACCTCACCCATCTCTCCTGATCTGGATACAGGGTTTCCATCCCGCCCGATCAGTTCGACGATCCCGTATTCAGGGAAGATATGGTAGGAGGTGCTCTCCTCGCACTCACCCGCAAGAACGGTCTGCTCAGAGTTCCCATACCAGGAGAAGACGCGGCACCCAAACGCCTCGGTGAGGAGGGTGCGTTGCCAGGGGTAGAGGTTCTCAGAACCGCAGAGGATGGCCTTCACCGTCGGGAAGGGGTCGACCCCGTGGTCGACCATGAACCGGGCCAGCATGACGGCCGTCGAGGGGTAGGATTGGATAAACCGGGGTTTGAACCGCCGGATCTGCTCGATGTAGGAAGGAAGGGTCTCTTCGGTCATATGGTGGGAGGACATCAGAAGCCAGCGACCAAAGAGGGTCTTCTTCCAGTAGACGCCTGTCCGGGGGGTCCCGACGATGTAGCCACGGAGAACAACACACCTGTCACCAAAACGGTAGCCAACACGGTCCCACTGCGTCTTCATGAACGCCCATTCACGGGCACGGGAGACGCCTTTCTCGTAGTAGAACCCAACCGGGATCCCTGTAGACCCTCCGGTGGTGACATACTCAAAGGCAGAGTCCGGGTAGTTCCGCGCCTTCAGCGCAGGAAGGTTGTTCTGAAGGTCTTCCCGGGTCAGGAAGGGCAGGAGAGTGAGGTCATCCAGGGTCTGGATGTCCTCAGGGACAAGACCACGATCGTCAAAGACCTCACGGTAGTAGGGAACGTTTGCATACGCATGGTCAAGCAAACGCGAGAGAGACTGCAGCTGGTAGGCAAGAAGTTCATCACGACTCCACCAGCACGAACGCTGGAGAAACGTGTAGGTCTCCCGATATACACGATAGGATGGCACCAGGCTGAGAGCTTTCAGGGTGAGAGGATTTGTATTTGAAATCCGTTTCAAGATGCCGGCCATCATGTATCTCTCCCTCCCAGCTCAGGCGGGTATGTCCGAAGATAGCTGCTCCACCTTTACCAGTTCTCTCTCACCGAAGTGTATCGGCAGGTTCTGGACGAAGTAGCGGTACTTGCCGCGGGCGGTGAGAGGTATGCTGTCAACGTACCTGATAATAATAGTGACGTCGTCACCGCAGCTCCGACTCACCTCCCTGAAGAGATACTTCGCATCCTGATCGCTGAACCCGGGTTTTCTCACAACATTCAGAATGACTTCCCCCGCTTTCTCCTGATAAAACTGAAACTGTTTAACGTTATCGAACGCATCGGTATCGATATTCATGGTGATTCCGGAGAGGTACTCACCTCTGCCGGTTACAATGAAGTCTTGAACCCGACCTTCCACGCGCTTGAGCAGCGGGTAAGCACGGCCGCAGGTGCAGGGTCCGTCCCCGGGGATGGCGATATCCCTGGTCCGGTAGCGGATGAGGGGGCAGACGTAGTTGGTGAGGTTGGTGGCGACCA
>CAZYWX010000095.1:0-6334 GCA_964651285.1 uncultured Methanoculleus sp. | reverse complement strand
GTTATTTTGGAATCGATGCACTAGACCCCGTCCCTGAATCCGGAGAGCATGTAGAGCGCGATCAGGGAGAGCCCTCCGATCACCTCGACGCTCACCACGAGGTCCATGACCGGGATCGAGCCTGTCACCGTCAGCCCTCCAGGCAGAAGAGGCCTGAACTCGACCGTCGTCTCAGAAGAGGGTCGGTCAGGATCATTGAGCCAGTCCAGGAAGAGTGTAGCGCCGCCCGCAAGCATGATGACCGCCATGATGAGAAAGATGAGCATTCCCAGGGCCTCGATCGGTCGCAGCGGTTTCTTCGCGAACCCGGCGAACACCCTCTCTGCGTATGGGGTGACGAGCGGCAGAAGGATGAGGATCGCGATCATAGCACCTCCGAGGGTAGCCCAGCCGGACGTCAGATAGCCACGCATCCTGCCGAGCACGACTACCAGAACAAGCAGGACGCCTGAGGCTGCCCGGGCTAGCTTGCGCTTACGCATACCTTTCACCCCCCGCACATCTCCTGTTCTGGAATGGGTGGCTGACTGCGGTTGACCGCGGAAGATCCTTTCTTCCAGGACAGACCGGAGGTGCCGGCCCTGGCAGGATACTAGAATCCCTGATTATCCTGACAGAGCCGGATGGTGCGGTATCTGCGGTCTTTGCGGTCAGCAGGGATGGACTCCTTATACCGCTGCCTGTTTTGTGGCCAGGATCTCCCTTTCTTGCAGGAGAAGTGGGGGTATGCAGGTGTAAAAGCGACTGGAATGATTTTACATGATCAAACATGTCAATACTCATGGAATCTCCATGGCGTGGGCATGATATTTATCTCTATGCGTCAGGCCAGGTGAACGGGGAGGGGCGTCCTCCGGGAAGCAGGGTGCATTCCCGGGGATCTCGCATTTTGCGGGCAACCGGGGAGAGATATCTCTCCCCCCCCCACGATCACGAGACGATATCCTTGAGGATCTCCCAGAATCCCTTGTCGGGAGAGGCGGGACCGCCTCCTCCCGGCCCCTCTCCCGTGGGTGGCAAAGAGCCGCCCCCTAGAGCCGCGTTTATCGTCCACGAGATCGCCATCTGCGTCTGCGCATCATCGGTCGTGCAGATCTCTTGCTCTGACCCACCCGGGTTCTTCAGTCGTCAGATGGTTCTGAGATCTGTTCTGATACCCAGATCACGGAGGTGGCCAGACCAGGCCTCCTGACCGCTGCCCCTCCGGGAGACACCAACGTTTTTACCTGTCCGTCCCAAGAGCTGTAAGAATGCGCCGTCTCTATCTCGGAAAAATTGTGCTCCACTGGTGTGATTCCTGCCACACCCCCGTGCTGGCCAGGACCTGCGCCTGCGGCGCCCGGACCCGGGCGGTAGCCGTCACGCCGCCGGGAGACGCTCGTCCTGCGTTCCCGGACGACGTCAGGCGGATCAACCAGATCTTCGAGGAGCACTTTGGAGCACCGCTGATCCCGGAAGGACATATCGCCCTCCTCAACAAGGTTCCTGCCGAGGACCGTATGGACGAGATCATCCTCGGCGGGGCGGTCGTGGGTGCGATCCGCTACATCCCGGAAGAGCACCGCCAGGAACCTCTCCCGCGCCCGAACGCTGCGCTCTACATGCACCCAACGAAACGTTACGTCGTCGTCGACGACGGCGCGGTCCCGTCGATCAGGAGCGGGAAGGCAAGCGTTCTTGCCCCTGGTCTCATCGCGATCGATCCCGCTGTCGCCCGGGGCGACGAAGTCTTTATCCTGACAAAAACCGGTGAATGCATCGGTGTCGGCAGGGCGAAGGTCGACGCTGCCACCGCCAGGACGATGGAGCGGGGTGCGATCGTCCGGACCCGGAAGAACGCGCCAGCCGTCTGCATCCCTGGTGCGGCAACATGGGAAGCGACCGTCCTTGCAAACGAGCCCATCCTCGCTGAATACGAAGCCGCGAGCATCGAGTTCATCCGGGATGTGGCGGCAGAGCACCCGCTGCCACCCACGGTCTCCTACTCAGGCGGGAAAGACAGCCTCGCAACCCTGCTCCTTGTCCTGAAAGCGATCGGCCCGGTGCCACTCCTCTTTGCCGATACCGGGCTTGAGTTCCCCGAGACCTACGAGAACGTCGATACCGTGGCTGCACGCTACGGGCTTGAGGCCCTCAGGGTCTGCGACGCGGGGAAGTTCTGGAAAGAGTTCGAGAAACAGGGCCCGCCTGCTGTCGACAACCGCTGGTGCTGCAAGGTCTGCAAACTTGACCCCCTCGGTCGCCTGATCGATGAGCGCTGGGGGGAGTGCCTCTCGTTCATCGGGCAGCGGCAGTATGAATCGGTGCGCAGGATGCGGAGCAGGCGGGTCTGGCGGAACACAACCCTCCCGCAACAGCTCTCTGCAGCCCCCATCCAGCAGTGGACGGCGATGCACGTCTGGCTCTACATCTTCCGTGAGAAGGCACCCTACAACCCCCTCTACGCGCGGGGACTCGACCGCATCGGGTGTTTCATCTGTCCGGCAAGTGACCTTGCGACGCTCGATATGATAAGCGACACCTACCCTGACCTCTGGGCGACCTGGCGTGAAAAACTCATCTGGTGGCAGGAGAGGCAGGGGTTGCCCCCTGACTGGGTCGAGCAGGGGTTGTGGCGAAAGCAGGGGGGTGCCGAAGAAGAGAGTTATTCTGCCTGACTGCAGGCCCGGGAGATCCTCTGACACCGCCAGGGACCTCGAGCGGACAGGGCAACGCGGGTCGTGGGGAGAGATCTGCGGTATCGGCCTTCTACGGGGGACGTCTCCTCCATCCCGTACTCCGCGATCAGGCGGGGTCACTCACTCCCGGGTTCAGTCCTCCAGCAGCATCTCGAGGTAGGATGTATAGATCGGTGGCCCATCCACGCCAAGCGCTCGTGTAACCGCTCCGATACGCCCGGCAGCGTCCTCCTCAGCATCTTCTGTCAGGATCTCGACCTCGATGAACGTCCCGAGACCCTCGACGTCATCGATCGTGACCGTCACATCCCCCATCTCGTAGAACTCCCTGACCTTTGAGACCATAGCAGCGCGCCGGAACCCGGTTCGTGAGAGAATCACCTCAAGGGTCTCCCCCGAGGCCACCGCCAGATTAAACTCCTCTCGGGCTTTTGCGCTCCCGACCCGGATCTTTGGACCTTTGTAGGTCACTGTAACCCCGGAATCATCGTACCTGACCCGTAATGCCTCGTCGGTCTTCGCAAAATCACGGTTGGGGGCGTTGTAGTAGACATCACGTTCATGCCGCCTTCTGGCCATCTGCACTCCCTGGCGACCGAGTCGGGCGCGAATCTCCTCCGGGTCACTCACCGCAAACTTTGCCTCTACCTCGAGCATTGCAATCGCATCAGGTGTATCTCTCCGGAGCGATGATAAACCCTTACTGCCCTGGCTGTACCGGTCCTCTGATCTTCTGCCTGACCAGATCGCGCTGGTTCTCTCCAGCGGTGAGGAGGGCGGCGTCCCCGAGGCGCTCTGCAGAGGTGATCGCCCGCTCTGTCAGCACCAGGGCGGTATCGTAGTCCTCCCGGCGGTAGAACCGGAGCCCCAGTTCGAGGTTCAGGTCAGCTGCCTTCTGGTGGTCCCCTGCATTGAAGAAGTGGCAGGCAAGAGAGAGGAGGACATGCAACCTGCCTGGAAGACGGTGCATGCTGCGTTCAAAGCAGTCTGCCGCACGGGCGTTGAGGTCAATCTTCGCATCTCTGGAGAGTACACGCCTGCAGTGGTCCTGCAGGAGAGGGTGGGCGAAGGCATACTCCCCGCCAGGGAGCCTTCGAAATATGGGGATCTCCTGCAGCTGATCCATCATCTCTGTCACGCCCGTTTTCTTCTGCAGGCCGAGCATACAGGCCATGACCGGCACCGGAAACGGGGGGTAGAGCACAGCGAGTTTCTCAGCCCACGCCTTCCAGGACCCGGGGAGCTGGGCGAAGGCAAGCCCTGCCGGGCTCTCTGCCCCGGCCAGCAGGGCGGCTATTGTATCGGAGGAAGGCGCAAGCCCGCGGTGGCGCAGGGTGTTGAAGCAGGCCATAAGGCTGAAGGGATCACCAGAATCTCGTTCGAGGTGACCGGCGGTTGCATCACTGAGGGAGAGACCAAACCGTCTTCGTCCCATCTCCTGGATCTCGTGACCGCGCATCCCCGAGAGCGGTATCTCAAGAAGACCGGTGTCCTGGATTGCATCCCGCACCGTCGCATACCCGGGATCACCCTCACCGTCAACCGCTCCGGTGAAAGCGAGAACGATCCCTGGCGGGAGGTTGCGCATGGTATCCCGGATGAGTTGGCGGTCAAAGCGAGATGCAAGATGGACGTCGTCCAGCAGGATCGCCGCGATACAGCCGGATCCGATCATCAACCTCCCGAGTTCCTGCAGGAGTTCCTCAAACGCCTGGCGCACCTGGTCGTACCTGACCTCAGGCAACCGGGCAAAGACACCGATGATCTCCTCCCCGGTCTTTGAGAGCAGACCGACCGGTTCCACCGGGGCAGCGTACTTCTCCAGCAGGTCATCGGTATACCTGACCGCCTCCTTCATGCCCTCGCTCCCGAGGATACCCTGAAACCTGCCAGAGATCATGTATCGCCGGAGGTCTTTCAAGAGTTCCCGAAACGCAGAGAAGATCATCCCCGGGAGATCAAAGACCTCGCCCCTGAGAACCAGGGACTGTGACCCTGCGGGATATTCCAGTATCTCGCCTGCGAACCAGTTCAGGAGAGAACTCTTCCCGACGCCAGGCGGGCCTGAGATCATTATCCTCTGCCCCTGCTCTCCTGCCTGTGAGAGAACGGCGCGCAGGTTCTCGCGCTCTGCACCTCTGCCGCAGAACTCCTCTGCCGGGCAGGGGGCATATGAGACGCCCACCGCCCGCCGCTGCTGTTCATCCATACCCCCGTCTGCCTCCCCATCAACCCTGAGCGTACTTGAACATTTGGGTTGTTCCATCGTCCTGAGGTCGTGCGCGGGTTAACCCCCTTCCCTGATGAGACTTCCTGCGATCGCCCCCAGGCCTCTGAGAGGAATGGAGATCATCTGCAGGGCTGGATCCTGGCGAATGGGGCGTCGCTTTTATCCCCTGGCGTGGCATCGGGGTCTTCCCGCCCATGCTGTCCGCGGGCCCCGCAGAGATAAATACCATTCAGTCCAAATGAAATGGAACAACTGGATGCAGGCATGCGATTGGGAAGGTACGGGAGGCGTACCGGAAACCATAACGCAATCTGCTACCAAAGGAGAATGGAATGGCACTTCAGGAAGGAGACTTTATCAAACTCATGTACACCGGCCGTGTCGATGAGAATATCTTTGATACCACGGATGAGGAGAGCGCAAAGGAAGCGGGGATCTACAACCCCCAGGCAGAGTATGGTCCGATCACCATCCGCCTGGGAAGCCATCATCTCATCCTCGGCCTTGAGGAAGAGCTGATCGGGAAAGAGATCGGTACTGAGGGTGAGGTTGATGTCCCGCCCGAGAAAGCGTTTGGCGCACATGAGGACCAGCACGTAAAGTCTGTCCCGGTCAACCAGTTCAGGGAGAAACCAAGGCCAGGTATGCGGATCGAGGTTGAGGGTCGCGAAGGTCTGGTCACTGACGTCATCGGGCGGCGTGCAGTCGTTGACTTCAACCACCCGCTCGCTGGAAAGACCCTGAGCTACTCTTACTCGATCCTCGAGAAGGTCGAGGACCCGGTAGAGCAGATCAGGGGCCTGATCAAACTCTTCTCTGGCCGCACTGATATCGAGATCACCATCGACGACGGGACAGTGGAACTCTCGCTTCCCCCCGCCATCATATATGACCGGCGCTGGATGGTCTGGAGAGGCACGCTTGTCAGGGAGCTATTCGAGTACTACCCTGATGTCGAGAACATCGTCATGAAGGAGACCTTCCCCCGCCCGGCTGAACCGGAGGAGGAACTGGAGGAAGAGCCAGAACCTGCGCGGGCCGAGGAAGAAGGTCCCGAGGCTGAAGAAGAAGCTGAAGAATAACCCCTCCCTCAATTTTACGTAAGAAACCAGGCAGAGCGCCCCCCCCACCAGAGTGGGAGGATGACCGCCGTCCACCGACACCTTATCGGAGTGGAACGTCTCGATGATGCCTGCGGCATCAAGCTTATCGGTATCGACTCCATCTCAGGAGGTCTCAGGTCTCTCTGCTTCTCTTGATCGGTCTACAACGATAGACCTGCCATGCGGAAGAACGTCCGGGGAGCAGGAACAGCGTTCGATCTCTTATCTCCAATGCAAAACACTGTATGATCCTCCCTGGAAATTGAAACACCTCGTGCATCGATGCCACATTAACAGACTCTATCGGGCCTTCGTCCCCTCCC
>CAZYWX010000094.1:0-6381 GCA_964651285.1 uncultured Methanoculleus sp. | reverse complement strand
AGGCGAAGGCGGCCCTCCGCGAGGGGGCGGACGCACTGATGGACCTCTCGACCGGCGGCGATCTCGCCCGTATCAGGCGCCGGATCCTCGCTCTCGACGCACCCGTCGGCACGGTCCCGGTCTACGAGGCGGTCCGGCGAGCCGGGAGCGCGGCAGACGTCGACGCCGACCTGCTCTTTAAGGTTATCCGGGAGCACTGCCGGCAGGGCGTTGACTTCCTGACCCTGCACTGCGGCGTGAACCTTGATGCCCTCGCATCGCTCCAGGCCGATCCCCGGACGATGGGTGTCGTCAGCCGGGGCGGGGCCTTCCACGTGGCGATGATGGCCGCGACCGGTGAGGAGAACCCGCTCTATGCCGAGTACGACTACCTGCTCGAGATCCTCGCCGAGCACGACGTGGTCATAAGCCTCGGTGACGGGATGCGCCCCGGTGCGTTCGTGGACGCCACCCATCTCGCGAAGACGACCGAGTACCTGGCGCTCGGGCACCTGGCGAAGCGGGCGCTCGCCGCCGGGGTGCAGCGGATGATCGAGGGGCCGGGGCATATCCCGGCTGACCAGGTCGGCTACAACGTCAGGATGATCAAAGAACTGACCGACGGCGCTCCGCTCTACCTGCTCGGTCCGCTCGTGACCGACGTGGCCCCCGGCTATGACCATGTGGTGGCGGCGATCGGCGGCGCGATCGCCTGCATGCACGGTGCCGACTTCCTCTGTATGGTCTCCCCGAGCGAGCACCTGGCGCTGCCCGATCTCCGCGACATCGTGGAGGGAACAAGGGCGGCAAAGATCGCCGCGCATGTCGGGAACCTCTTCCGCGCCGCTGGAAACACCAGAAACCGCGAGATCAGAATGGCGGAGGCGCGCCGGGCACTCGACTGGGAGAAGCAGTTTGAGACGGCGCTCTTTCCGGGAGAGGCCCGGCGCATCCACGAACGGGATGGCGACCTCGATACCTGCTCGATGTGCGGCGACCTCTGTGCCGTAAAGATGGTGCGGGACATCCTTCGAACCCCTGAAGAGCGGATGGAACCCTGAGAGAATCTTCGAGGTTTTGCCCGCCGATTTTTATCTGCCGGGTTTAAAAAGAACAGAGCGAGAAGACCCTGCCCTTCCTGGGCGAAGACGGTAACGGTGCCCATCTTCAGGATCGCGAGCACACCACACGGGCCCACCCACTCACCCATGCCAGAGAAGGCAGGCAAATCTGCAGGCGCGGACAGCGCCGTTAGACCCGAACATGCTCCCCCGAAGAGGGGGAGGATAGTCAGGAAGGGAACACACTCGCGCGCGGGGATCAGGCTGACGAGGAGGGGGCTCGATACCCCAAGGCTCCCCACATCCAGACGACGATTAATCGTTCCCGGGTCCACGGCACCGATGAATGGCAAATACCGCCAGCGCGACGGTGCCCATGCTTCGCGCTTCCAGCATTGGCCTGAATAGGGATTCCGTTCTGGGGGGATTCTGGAAGGGACTGGCCTTCATCCCGGCACGGGGCACGCTCTGCCGCGTGCAAAAAAAGAAATCAAGTCTCGCCAGCGCCAAGGATCCTGATCGCAAGCAGGGCAGCGTTCACGCCGTTATCCACCCCGACACAGGCCACCGGGACACCTTTCGGCATCTGGACGATCGAGAGGAGAGCGTCAATTCCCAGCAGTTTCCCACTTACCGGGACGCCGATAACCGGTCGCTCCGTCTTTGAGGCAACCACACCGGGAAGAGCCGCCGAGAGCCCGGCGATCGCGATGAAGACACGGGCAGAGCTCTCTCTCACGTACTCATCCAGCCTCTCCGGGTCACGGTGCGCCGAGATCACCTGGAAATCATAGGATACACCACGTTCTTGCAGGGTCGCAAACACCTTCTCCGCGACAGGCTTATCCGAGACAGAACCACAGATCACCGCGACATCAACCATACCTCCCTCGTGTTTGGCACTACCCCCACATCTCTCTGTCGATATCATTACGGTGGAGAGGTTGATATGAATTCACATCCAACAACTTTTGCGAAAACAGCGTCTCTCCTCGACGAGACGATATGGACTGATCTCTCATGGAACATGAACCACTCCTGATGATCCCCGGACCGGTACCTGTCCCACAGCGGGTACGCGCAGCAATGACGCGTCAGGCAATCAATCACCGTGGCCCCGAGTTCGGGGCTGCGTATGCTGACTGTGTTCGGATATTAAAGACCCTCTTTGGCACCGCAAACGAACTCTACATCCTCAGCGGCTCAGGAACCGCCGGGATGGAGGCCGGCGTCGCGAACTTCGCGCAGGGCAAATCGATCGTTTCGCTCGTGAACGGGAAGTTTGGCGATCGTTTTGCAAAGATCGGAGAGCGCTACGCAAGCAGCGTCACCATCCTCGAGTCGGAATGGGGAACCCCGCTCGACCTTGAGGGGCTCGAGCGAGAGCTCGAGGCCGGGGCTGAGGTTGTCACAATGGTCCACAACGAGACGAGCGCCGGGATCAAGAACCCCGCGCCAGAGGTCGGAAGACTGGCCCGGAAACACGATGCGCTCTTCATCATGGACGGGGTCACCTCCATCGGAGGCGACGACGTGCAGATGGACCAATGGGGTGTGGATATCGCTGTCGTCGGGTCGCAGAAGTGTCTCGCTGCCCCCGCAGGCCTCGCCGCCATCGCTGTGAGCGACCGCGCCTGGGAGCAGATAGCAGAGAATCGCCCCTTCTATCTGGACATGGCCGCCTACCGCAAGAGCGGAGGCAAAACCCCGATGCAGACCCCCTACACCCCGGCGGTTCCGCTCTTCCTCGCGCTGCACGAGGCGTGCAAGATCATCGAGGAAGAGGGCGTTTCGGCAAGGATCACCCGTCATCGCCGGATGGCAGCCGCTGTCCGTGCTGCGGCAGAGGGATGGGGCGTCGACCTCTTCCCAACGCTGGATGCGTATCATACCTACTCGAACACCGCCACCGCCATGCGGATCCCGGACGGTGTCACCGACGAGGCCCTGCGCGGGACGGTCAAGAAGTTCGGCATCGAGATCGCCGGCGGTCAGGAGCACCTGAAGGGCAAGATCTTCAGGATCGGCACCATGGGCGGGGTCGGGGCGCAGGAGATCCTCGCCACCGTTGCAGCCGTCCAGTGCGCCCTCCGGAGGGCCGGGTTTGACGCCGGCGACGGTGTCGAGGCGGCTGCCGGGGTGCTGCTCGGATGAAGATCGGGATTGCTGACACCACGTTTGCCCGGATAGACATGGGCAGGATCGCCATCGACGAGATCCGGAAGCACGCGAGTGTGGGGATCGAGCGTTACGTTGTCCCCGGCATCAAGGACCTTCCGGTGGCATGCAAGAAACTGATCGACGAGCGGGGGTGCGACCTCGTCATGGCGCTCGGGATGCCAGGGAGGGCGGAGAAGGACAAAGTCTGCGCCCACGAGGCCTCGCAGGGCCTCATCCTCTGCCAGCTCATGACGAACAAGCACATCATCGAGGTCTTTGTCCACGAGGACGAGGCGAAGGATGCAAAGGAACTTGCCTGGCTGATGGAGCAGCGGACCCGGGAACACGCCGAAAACGCTGTCAAGCTTGCGTTCTACCCGAAAGATCTTGAGAGACTCGCGGGAACGGGCCAGCGTCAGGGGTTTGAAGATGTTGGGCCCGCCCGCCCCTGACAAAAAAGAGAGAGTTATCAGATATCGCTGTGAGTTAGTACCTCAAGGATTGATTGGAATGACAATAAAACTTGGATTTGTCGTCGCGGAGTTCAACCGTGACATCACCTACATGATGGAGATCGAGGCGCAGGAGCATGCGAAGTTCCTCGGGGCAGAGGTAACCGAGACGTTCTACGTCCCCGGAGCCTACGACATGCCTCTCGCGATCAAGAAGATGCTCGAAGATGGAGACGTCGATGCGGTCGTCACCATCGGATGCGTCATCGAGGGCGCCACCCAGCACGACGAGATCGTCGTTCAGCACGCGGCACGTAAGATCATCGATCTCTCGCTCGAGTACAACAAACCCGTCGCTCTCGGTATCTCCGGGCCTGGAATGACCAGGATGGAAGCAACCGAGCGTATCGACTACGCCAGACGTGCCGTCGAGTCGGCGGTGAAGATGATACAGAGATTGGGATGAGCGGTCTATCGAAAAAGATTGCGGGCATCGCTCCTTCCGCGACGATCGAGATCTCGAATGCAGCAAAGCGGATGGCGCAGGAGGGGATCGATGTCATCAGTCTCTCCATCGGCGAGCCTGATTTCGATACGCCTGAACACATCAAGGATGCCTGCATCAATGCTCTCCGCCGGGGAGAGACCCACTACGCCCCGAGTTCCGGGATCCCGGAACTGACGGCCGCGATCTCCGAGAAGATCACCCGGGAGAACGGTTTTTCCGCTCGGCAGGACGAGGTGATCGTCACCTGCGGTGCGAAGAACGCCATCTACGAGGCGATGGAGGCGGTCCTGAACCCGGGGGATGAGGTGCTCCTCCTGGACCCGTCCTGGGTCTCTTACGAGCCCTGCGCCCGGATCGCGGGTGCAGATGTTCAGCACCACGCGCTCGACCCCGCGACCTTCCAGGTCAACGATACCCTGCTCGAGGCTGTCGGATCCCGGACAAGGATGATCGTGGTCAACTCCCCCTCAAACCCCTCAGGCGCGGTGTTGAATGCTGACTCGCTCAGGCTGATCGCCGACATCTGCCAGGACCACGACCTCTTCGCACTCTCAGACGAGATCTATGAGAAGCTGGTCTACGGGAAGAGGCCAGTATCGGTTGCCTCCCTCCCAGATATGGCTGAACGGACGATCACCGTCAACGGGTTCTCAAAGGCCTACGCGATGACCGGGTGGCGGATCGGCTACGCGGTCGCCCCGCGGGCGATTATTCGGCAGATGGAGAAGGTGCAGCAGCACACCATCTCGCACCCGACGACGTTTGCGATGTTCGGTGCAGTCGCCGCGCTCCGGGGCAGTCAGGACTGCGTTGAGGAGATGCGGCGCGAGTTCGAACGCCGGCGTGATTATATTATCCCGGCGTTCTCTGACCTCGGATACGCCACCGCGCCTGCTGACGGCGCCTTCTATGCCTACGTCAATGTCGGCGGCGACGATATGGCGATCGCACGCTCGTGGCTCCAGGACGCCCACGTGGCAGTCACGCCGGGGACGGCGTTTGGCACCCCGGGCTGGCTCCGCGTCTCCTACGCGACCTCGATGGAGAACCTCGAGGAAGCGATCCAGCGGATCGCGCGGCTATAGAATCACTTATTTTTACGCAAAAGTGGGGGCTGCCCCCGCCGTCCTCACCACTGCCCCCGAAGCTGCTTCATCAGGGCGACCGCACAGAAATCCCCGCACATCGTGCACGGCCCCGCTTCGGGGGCGAGAGCCTGTGCGGTCTCGGGGTCGATGGCGTGGGCGACCTGCCCTTCCCAGTCGAGCCGGGAACGAGAACAGGCAAGGGAGCGATCCTCATCGTCCAGGCCGTACTTGATCGAGTCGCCGATATGGGCGGCGATCTTGAAGGCGATGAGCCCCTCCCTGACCTGATCCGGGGTCGGGAGGCCGAGGTGTTCAGCAGGGGTGAGGTAACAGAGGTAATCGGCACCCGCGCCGCTTGCGATGCTTGCGCCGACGCACCCGGCGATGTGGTCATAGCCAACAGCGGTATCGATGGGGAGCGGACCGGCGACAAACAGCGGCGCAGAGGTGTGCTCCCGGTAACGCCGGAGGTAGACCGGGATCCGATCGGCCCTGACATGCCCGCCGAGCCCCTCAACGATCGTCTGGACACCGTGGTCATGGGCGTAGGCAGCAAGCCGCGCGTTCTGGCGCATCTCCTGCACCTGAGCCTTATCCATCTCATCGTGAATGCACCCGCTCCGCATGGTGTTTCCGAGAGAAAGGACGATATCGTGCTCCTTGAGGATGGCAAGAACCTCATCGAACATCTCGACGAAGGGGTTCTCGACGTCGTGGGCGAGCATGTAGGCGGCGGTCATCGACCCGCCCTTCGAGACAACCCCCATGATCCGCTCCCCGTCCCATGCCGCCTCGATCATCTCCCTGCTGACAGCATGGAGGACGAACGAGGAGACCCCTTCTTCTGCCTGATGTCTGAGGGTGGCAAGGATATCCTCTGCGGTCAGATTGCCGATGCCGATCCCGGCAGCGGCCTGGTAGATCGGCACCGTGGTTATCGGGAGGGTGGTGGCGGCAAAGATCGTCCGCCTGATCGCCGAGATATCGCCCCCAGTGGAGAGGTCGGTGATGGTATCAGCGCCGTGTAACCCGGCAATCCTGGCCTTCTCAACCTCCTCTTCGGGGTGTACCCGGGAGGTTGAGGTCCCGAGGTTGACATTGACCTTCGTCCGCAGCCCGCGGCCGATGCCGAC
>CAZYWX010000093.1:0-6489 GCA_964651285.1 uncultured Methanoculleus sp. | reverse complement strand
GGGCTGAAAAACCCTGGATGCCCCCGATTTCAATCGGGGGAGCAGTCACTCGAAGGCTAGAGAAACTCCGGATGCCGGTCCTGGTCGAGGAGGCAACCAGAGAGGTGGTGCGGCTTGAGGTGAGAGGGATGCGCATAGGTCCTCACGATCCATCGGCTGACCGGGATCAGCTCTCTTGTGGGGCAGGGGCGGGCATGCGGGGTGGAGCAGGAAGCTCCGCATCGATGGTTCACGGGGGTTCATTTATCGGCTACCTCCTTCCGATCAGGTCTTTTTCCTGCAGCCGTACCGGGTTCGCCACCTCGATCGAACCCGGTATGATGATAGCTTCCTGTCGATTGCGACGCTCTCTGGAGATAGGCCTTCATGATATCTGTCCTGGTAATGAACCCGGAGAGCGACCCCGGGTCATCTGCCGGGACAACAGGCAGGTGGTGTATGTCATGCTCGACCATTAGACGCAGGGCCGCATGCAACGTACAGGTATGCTGAACAGTGAGTAGCCGCGAGCTCATGGCTTTCTTCACCAGTAGGTCATCGTTCATCCGGGAATCCCAGATATCATCGAGAGCGATGATGCCGATCAGGTTCCCTTCCCTGTCGACTACCGGGAATCCGGTGTGCAGGGTCTCATCGATGAGATGGAACACCTGCTCGATCCTGTCATCAGGCGATACGGTGACGACCTGATCACGAGGAACCATGACATCACCCACGTGAATGTCCTGGAGAATCTCGACCATATACTCATCCTGATGGGCAGCTGACCTGGACCGGTCCTGCACCTGTTCACGGAAGATCGTTGACTGACCAATGAGGAGGACCGCCACCGCGACAGCACCCATCGCTGGTACGAGCAGGGAGAAGTTGCCTGTCATCTCCGCAACCATGATCATCATCGCGATCGGCGCGTGGGAGATCGCGCCGAAGAGGGCGACCATCCCGATGATGACGAAGGCCGGCACTGATTCAGCTGGCACGATTCCGGGGAGCGCGAGATGCAGCAGGGCTCCAAAAGCGCCTCCCACTGATCCGCCTATCATCAGTCCGGGTGCGAAGACACCACCACTCCCTCCGGAGCCAACGGTGAGTGACGTTGTCAGGATCTTCGCGAACGGGAGGAGGAGCAGCACCCCGATCGGGAGCATGTTATCGAGCATGAGCTGTGTGACGCCGTGACCGGTTCCGAGGCTGCCGATCCCGACGATTGCCGCTTCGGGAGAGAGGGCTGCAAGAACAAGAACGAACATGCCGGTAAGGAATGCCCCGGTAAGTGGTCTGAAATGGTTTGGGAGGTTGAGTTGGCTGAATACTCCTCGAAAGATCTTGTTTGCGCCATAGAAGGTGTTTATGTAGATCAGGCCGACCACCGTCGAGATCACGCCGAGGAGGATGAAGAGCGGGATCTGTGAGACGGTCCAGGAGGTTGCGCAGGGACCAAGGATCGGTTCGAACCCCTCAACCAGGCCAAACATGGTATATCCGATGATAGATGCCAGAAACGCAGGAACAATAACTCTGGCCTCAAAGTCCTGTCTGTAGAGGATCTCCGCTGCAAGAATCGCCCCTCCCAGGGGTGCCATAAAGATCGTGCCGATTCCAGCGCCGATGCCAGTGGCGATAGCAAGCCTCCGTTCTCGTGCGGAGAGGCCCAGGAGATCGGCGGCAATCGAACCAAAACCGGCTGACATCTGTGCGGTTGGCCCTTCACTCCCGGCGCTCCCTCCCGTCGAGATGGTCAGGGTAGCGGAGACCGCTTTGACGAGCGGAACGCGCCAGCGTACCTGTCCTCCCTTATGAAACGCTTTTATTGCTGCGTCGGTTCCATGGCCTTCTGCCTCCGGGGCGAGGGTGTAGACCAGGAGGCCGGAGATGAGCCCTCCGAGACAGATGACGGGGAGGATCATCCAGAGATCATCGGGGGGTGCCCATTGATTGATATCCTGGAGGGTCTCTCCTTCCCCCGAGAGGTTAAACCCGACGATACCCTCCATGAAGAACGCGGTTCCGAGTTTCAATCCTTCAAAGAAGAAGAGGGCGCCGAGGCCGGAGATGAGCCCGACGATGACGGCGATAAGTATGATCCTTCTGTAGGGGGTGCGGGTTCCCTCGATCTGCATGGGATATGAGATATATCTGCATAACCTGTTATTCTATGCGGTTTACTCCCTGTGACTTCGGGTGCGGGAGGGTCTGCGTATCACCGCCCCTCGGGTCTTGAGAGAGGCGGATGGATGCGGAGGTCCGCCTCCGTCAAAGAAGGAACTTGAGCGCCTGCGCCGGATCCGGGACCGGGCCCCGGTGCACAGCGCTCGAACCTGGCGTGCTCCCATTGCTGTTCTGGCTCCCACCTGGTCTGGTTTTGCACATATCGTTGACCCCAGTTTCAATCTGCAGCCGGTGCAAAGAACCCTCGTGATTCTCTCCCAATAGGGTTAAATCGATACGCATACAACGGAGTGGCATGAAGGTGTGCATCATGTGTGGGGGGGAGGGCACACGGCTCCGTCCCCTCACATTCGGGCGTCCCAAGCCCTGTATTCCGATCGTCAACAAACCCTCGATCCAGCACCTGGTCTCACACCTCGCCAACCTCGGGTTCAACGATGTGGTGATCACGCTCGGCTACATGAGCGATGCCATTGAGAAGGCACTGGGGAATGGGTCGCTCTTCGGGGTCGAGATCACCTATGTTCACGAAAAGACGAAACTCGGGACCGCGGGAAGCGTCAAGAACGCCCAGAGTTATCTTGAGGAGCAGCCGTTCCTTGTTGTCGGCGGGGATCATGTGGTGGATCTAAATCTGCTTGAGTTCTATCGTGAGCACCTCAATAACGACTCGATCACCACCATTGGGTTGATCAGTATCGACGATCCCACCGAATACGGTATCGCTGAGATCGATGCAAACTACCAGATCAAGCGGTTCAAGGAGAAACCAGGCCCGGGCGAGATCTTCTCGAACCTCGCAAGCACCGGGATGTATGTCTGTAACCCGGAGATCTTCGACTACATCCCGTCAGGTGAAAAGTTTGATTTTGCCAGGGATCTCTTCCCCAAACTGATGGCAGAGGGGCATGTCCTGAAGGCCTGGCTTGCCCGCGGCAACTGGTCTGATGTCGGTAGCCCACGGTCGCTCCGTGAGGCGGAACGCTGGAAACTGCAGGATATCGGGTTCACCAACATCTCTGGCGACCTTTATATCAAGAGCGCCCGGGTCATGGGACCGGCCCAGATCGGGAGCTGCGTCTCGGTTGCTGCCAACTCACGGGTGATCGGACCGGTCTCGATCGGTGCCGGGACGATCATCGAGGAGAATGTTGTTATCGGGCCGTACACCAGCATCGGGGAAGGGTGTATCATCAAGAGTCATGCCAAGGTCTTCTCGTCGTCCATCTATAACCGGGTGGTTATCGGCAGGGACAGCACCATCAGCGGGAGCATCATCGACAACGATACGCTTGTCGGCAGCGGGTGCAACGTTGAGCACGATACGGTTATCGGCCCGCATGTGGTCCTCAAGGCCGGTGCGGTTGTCCATTCAGGGACCCGGGTCTGGCCCGAGGTCATCGTTCCCCCCGGGGCGGTGGTGAAGGAGTACGTCTTGAATGACGACTATGACACCGCGACCGATGGGTCTTAGCCGTGCCTGACGAGCCGGTGCGTCAGTGCGACAAGGGGATGGCGGGCGTAGTCGAGCACCTCGATATCGTCGAGCGTCTGGAGGTTGAGCGTCCGGGCTGTCCGTTCCATCCCGAGCTCGATATCTTCCCTGACCTCGATGATGTATGCATCGAGGTTTGCGATCCCGAGCCGTTTTGCTGCGATTGCCCGGTGGTGTCCGTCAACCAGGATCCAGCGGCCCGGCCGCCTGACCACGATGAGGGGTTCGGCGAGCCCTTTCTTGATCTCGTACATGCGCCCTTCCAGTTCGTCCTCGTAGATCTTTGACTGGGTGGGGAGCAGTTCGTTGATCGGGACCGGGCCCCGTCTCAGCGTAGGTTCGATCCCGTAGAGTCGTTTGAGGGTCTCGATGAATTTGAAGACCTTCTCTGGCGAGACGTGTTCGATCTGCGATCTGATGACGTCTGCGTTTGATATGATCCCGATGAGTTCGTTATTCTCGTTGACGACCGGGAGTTTCTGTATACCTGAGCGGAATATGACGCGGGCCGCATCATTCACGCTCATATCAGGGTCAGCGACGATGAGGTGTCGGGACATCACCTGTTCCACGGGTGTTGACGGATGGGCAAAGAGGAGGTCGCGTGCTGATATGTAGCCTACCACCTCTTTTGAGTCATTTACAACAGGAAAGCCGTCGTGGTGCGTCTTTTTAATGGCTTCTATGACATCGCGGACCGTTCCATGAACGTTGACGGTGACGACGTCGTAGGTCATGTAGTCCTTGACCCGTTTCTTCTCCATCATGATAGTGTCACACTGGCTCGACATGAATTATTCGGTCAAAATTGGTAAAAAACTGCCCGGGTTGTTGTGGTGACGTGGTGGATCCCCGGGATCAAGGCCACTCCTGGTCATGGATTTTTACCTGCGCAATTGGCTGGAGGTGGGGTCTCCTGCCGTCGCCGTCCTGCCGGCGTGCTCTCTCCTCGCCGACCCCACCCTACGCTACGGTTTCCCGGGGTGAACGCTCGTTCTGGTGGATCAGATGAAAAATGTATTTACTCGATGGGAATTGTTGTTCCGGCCTCGGTTGGCGTCTTCTTCAGGCGGACCTCAAGAACACCGTTCTTGAATGTAGCGGTGGAACCCTCTTCGGTCACCTCGGAGGGGAGCATCACCGTGCGGCTCATCTGGCCGTAGATGCGTTCCCGCATGAAGAAGTCCAAGGCTTCCTCCTCGCTCTCGCCTCCCCGTTCGCATGTGATCTCCAGATGCCGGGGATCGATGAGCCTGACTGCGACGTTTTCCTTCTCAACGCCGGGGAGGTCGGCGACGACGATCACCTCTTCCTCATGCTCCCGGACGTCTACACGGAAGTCCCCGACTATTGGGGCGACCCGACCCCCGAATCCCTCTCCTCCTCGTGTGCCGATTCCTCCGAGCAGAGACTGGAATCTGCTCTCCATCTCGGTCATGAGGTCATCGAAGTCCTGCCATATTGTCCTGTAAGGCATCCTCTGAATCCTTGCCATATTTCATCACTCCTGTTTCCTGAAATGGCGCCGGGTGATTGAGCCACCCAGGCTAACCTTAAGTTAGCGATCAAACTATATATAATTATCGATTGCGGCAATGTCCCGTACCCAACCATACTGAACAATACTATTTTATTTTACCGGAAGCCGATTGTACCCCAATGAAAAAGACACAGCAGAAAGGCTCGAAGAACGACGACAAGTCGTGGATGAAATGGGCCTACGTGGGGATCGCCCTGCTGGTTGCGGTGGCTATGGTGGGTTCTTACCTGGTCCCGATCATTAGCAGTGAGAAGGCCAAGGTCGGAGATACCGCGTTTATCGGCTATACCATCCGTGATGAGAACGGTCGCCCGCTCATCACGACCGATCAGAGTCTCCTGGAGAGAGAATACCAGAGGGGGAACGTCGTTTTCCCGTCGAATGGCATGGAGATTCAGGTCGGCGTTCCGGTACCGGCTGATGAAATCGCTGTCGTGACGGTTCTCTACCCCAGTGTTGCCGAGTTCGGACTCCTGAGTTTCGAGACCAATGCCATCTCTGAAGCGCTCGTCGGGATGCGGCCTGGAGAGACAAAGACTGTCGGTTTCTCTTATGGGGATAATGACCTCGCGATGCGTCTAAGCCCGGAGGAAGCGGACGAGTTTGGGTTTAACTTCTCGACGCTTGAGGTGGGCTACGTGTTTGCACGCGGGTTGACGACATCGCCGAATATTCCAGTGGGTAATGAGACCCCGGAGTCTCCGCCCCTGAGGTTCCTGAAGGTTGTCGAGAAGACCCCTGATTCGGTTGTCTTCACGTACCGCTACGGGAGCGCCGATGTCACGCTCTACAGTATAGTCGGGTGATGAACCCCACCAATAGGTTTTTTATAGTCTCCTCGCTTCCTGGCAGGTATGGCGGTACGAGTGATAAATTTCTACCAGGAAGGGTGCATGGGATGCGAGGAGCAGACCCCAATCCTTGATGAGGTGAGGAAGCATCTCGGGATCGAGATCGAGGAGATCGATGCCGTGAAGAACCCGCAGTACATCAAGAAATATCAGCTTCGGGTTACGCCAACAACCCTCGTCGTCGAGGATGATGAGGTCAGGGAGCGGATGGAGGGGCTCGTCCACCGTGAAGACCTCGTGGCTGCCATCAGGCGGCACCTGCCTGTGTGAGAGCTTGGGCAGGATGGGTGCCAGAATCTTTTTTGCCGTGTTCGGCCCCGTCACAGGTCCTGTTGAGGTGGTCTGCCTGAGAGGGTTCTGGGGGATGGTTGTTGGTCAGGATCGGCCGCCAGGATGCTTGAATCCGATGAGGACTCCCCGGAGACTCCTTTGCC
>CAZYWX010000092.1:0-6571 GCA_964651285.1 uncultured Methanoculleus sp. | reverse complement strand
TGGGAGACAAGCGCGCTCTCGACCTCAGCGGTGCCGATGTTGTGCCCGGCGACGACGATCAGATCATCAGCCCGGCCGATAACCATGATGTAGCCCTTCTCGTCCTTCACCGCCAGGTCTGTTGCGGTGTAGCACCCCGGGACGGTCTCCCAGTATCGGCGGTAGGTCTCATCATCTCCCCAGATCGTCCGCATCATCGACGGCCAGGGTTCCTTGATGACCAGGAGCCCGCCCGTACCCGGGGGAACCGGGTTGCCCTGGCGGTCGACGACGTCCGCAACGACGCCCGGGATCGGTCTGCCCACGAAGCCCGGGCGCATGGGTTCACCGACCATCGTGGTCAGCATATGCATCCCGGTCTCGGTCTGCCACCAGGTATCCACGACCGGGCACCTGTTCCTCCCGATGGTGTGGTAGAACCACTCAAATGCCTCCGGGTTGAGGGGTTCGCCGACTGAGCCGAGGATACGGAGCGAGGAAAGGTCATACTTTGCCGGCCACTCATCACCGTAACGCATGAACATCCGGATCACGGTCGGGGCGGTGTAGAAGATGGTGACCCCATACTCCTCGATGAGATCCCACCAGGCTCCCGGGGTCGGGTAATCAGGGGTCCCCTCCGCGATGAGGCAGGTAGCGCCGTTCAGGAGCGGGCCGTAGACGCCGTAACTGTGGCCGGTGATCCAGCCAGGGTCGGCTGTACACCAGTAGATATCATCGTCTTTGATGTCAAAGACATACTTCGTCGTGTAGTAGGCCCCAACCATGTAGCCGCCGCAGGCGTGCACGATACCTTTCGGGCTCCCCGTGGTGCCGCTCGTGTAGAGGACGAAGAGCGGATCCTCTGCATCCATCGGTTCGGCCGGGCATTCGCGGCTCTCCCCGGCCATCAGGTCGTAGTAGTCGACCTCCATCTCAGGATGGAGCTCGACAGGTTTCCCGGTATCGCGGCGCAGTACGACGATCCGCTCAACGCTCGGGGTGTTGACGACCGCCTCTTCCACGATGTTCTTGAGCGGTATCGCCCTGCCGCGCCGATAGGTGACATCGGCGGTGACGACCACCTTCGCGTCAATGTTCCGGATCCGCTGGTTGAGCGCCCTGACGCCGAAGCCACCAAATACGACAGAGTGAATTGCTCCGATCCGGGCGCAGGCGAGCATTGCGATGACCTGTTCGGGGACCACCGGCATGTAAATACAGACCCGGTCACCCTTCCTGACACCGAGGCTTTTGAGCCCGTTTGCAAACCGGCAGACCGCCTGCAGGAGCTGGCGGTAGGTGTAGATCCGTTCCTCGTCCTCATTCTCCCCCCGCCACATGAGCGCGACCTTGTTCCGCCGCTGGTTGTGGGTGTGCCGGTCCAGGCAGTTGTGGGTGATGTTGAGTTTCCCGTTCAGAAACCATCTGGCATACGGGTAGTTCCACTCCTTCACCTGGTCCCAGGGCTGGAACCACTCCAGTTCCCTGGCGATGCGGTCCCAGAATCCTTCGGGGTCTGCCAGGAACGCCTGGTAGGTCTGGCTGTAGTCACCGATCCAGGATTGTTCCCGGCAGTTAGCCTCGGGGGAGTAGTATTTCACCTCACCGAGATTGACGCTGAAGTTCGTCGCCATTTGATCACCAGATTATACATTATTAATAATGTAGATTGTATATCAATATTCTGGTCGTGATGTGGATCTTCCATAGAAACGCGTCTTCGGGGATCTGATCGGGGTATACGCGTCTGATTGGAGGAGCGGTTACCGGGGGAGGCTAAATCGTGGGATCGTCCCCCCTCCACGACCATAATCTTGAAGGGGGTTTGGGGGTGGTCCAGAGGACTGATTCCGCACCTCTGCGAAGGATCCGATCTGCTGGTCTGTTCCTGGCCTCACCTGGATGTGCGGCCAGATTCCAGAAGGCCAGGGTCGGCCAGCGCAGGGATAGCATCCCGTGGAGAGGAAGGGCCGTCGGGACAGGCGCCGGCGCCGCACCGGTGCGCAGGTCTCATGCTCTACCACCTCTGCACCGGTTCAGAGCAGTAACGACGAGTACAGCGATTCCGATCGGTTTTATCCTGATCCTGACACCCGCGACTGCCCGGGACCATTGCCAGGGCATCGCCATGGCCTGCCCATGCTCCGGGGGCGGGGGTTTCGTGGGTTGTGCCACCTGCGGGAAGAGGGAGACCCCCCTGGTCCCCACCACGGTCCACTACCCGGGAGAGCCCGGGGAAATCCATCCTACCGGGGGTGGGGACGAGCACCCGAACTGGGGGTCTCCTCAAGTCCGATAATGCGGCATCGATGCACGAGGATCCGGCGGGGTCAGTTACTGCTCCCGGGATCGTTCAGAAGGGCCGGCACCAGACCCCGGACATTAGCGAGAAAGAAGAGTGATTTTTGAGGAGTGTATCAGTCGTACTCACGCCAGGTCTTCCCACAGGCGGTACAGCGGAAGAACCTGACCTCACTCTCATCTGCTGCCCGGAGCTGTCGCAGCCACCAGTAGGCCGTCGTACACTCGCACTCCGGGCACCTGGCATTTGTGGTCGGGAGAGTTGCTATCGTATCCTTGTCATCGACGATGGTGATCTCTTTTTCCACCCGCTTGTCCGTCTTTATCAACCGGTCCGATTCATTGATCTCCCTGATATAGCCACACTTCTTGCACTTCATCTGACCGCCGGAGGATATCAGCAGGCCCTTGCACTGTGGACAGAACATCATCACTTATAGTGGGACACCAATCAAAATTAACCCTTGTGCAGGCTCGGGAGCCGGGGCGACGCAGCCGGCCAGACCTCAAAACCGGGTGCACAAATGCTTTAATGGCAGTTGCGCCGAAAGTTAAGGGGATGACGGATTACCTGGTGTTGATCTCCTGCATCTGCTTTATCCTGTTTCTCATCCCAGGCCGGTTCAGGAAGTTCTTCGCCATCGGTGGGTGGGCAAGCATCGTCGGCTACCTCTTCCTAGAGGTTCCCTACTACATCTCCATCAATAACTTCATGTATCCGACGCTTGCCCTCCTCGCCATACCCTTCCTCCTCATCACCGTGAAATACCTGCTCCGTGAGGACCCCCGGGTGGTGCAGCTCTCGACGATAGCGGCTGTGGCGTTCCTGATCTATGCCCCCTTCGGCTACATACCAGCGCTCGGGGACTGGCTGATCGCAGCAGTCACGGACCAGACATCCACTATTCTGGCGGCGCTGGGGTATCCTGTGAACTTCAGCGCCTGGAACATGATGGAACGCAACGGGTTCAGGACCGAGATCATCCTCGCCTGCACCGGCATCCAGAGCATCGCCATCATGCTCGGGGTTGCATGGGGAGTCCGGTCGACGATCCGGCAGAAACTTGCCGGGTTCCTCCTTGTATTCCCGTCGATCTACATCCTGAACATTCTAAGAAACGTCTTCGTGATCACGGCATACACCGAACAGTGGTTCCCCTACCTCCCCGCGATCGCCAGCAACGGGGAATTTGGCTATGAGAGTTTCTTCTGGGCGCACAACGTTATGGCTGAACTCGGTGCGCTGGTGGTTCTTGTGTTCCTCGCCTATGCTCTCTTTATGATCCTCCCCGAACTTGGCAACCTCGCTGACGGTCTCTACCGGCTCTACCGCGGCGAGGTGGAGCAGTTCATCAGGTCGAGATCGGGAAGATCAGATCTCTGATGCTGCTGAAACCCGGGTCTCCGGTCCAGGGCGGCGGGATCGTGGTCACGCCGCCCTGCTATCACCGGTCCTGGTAATGCGGTTGGGGAACGACCGCCGGTGCGTCGGGACGCAAGCCGGGTTCTCCCCCCCCCGGATCTGCCCCGCGCGGTGGCCGTGGGTGGGTTCCCTCTGTCCTGGGGATGCTTCCTCTCCCCGGGAATCGTAGCCTTGTTCGCGCGCGAGTGCGCTCCTCCCCCATCGGGGCAAGGGGTCTGTCCTGGATCTGGCGCAGCCCCGGGACGTGCCCCCTCCCCGAAACAACGAGAACAATCGCCCATTACAGCTCCCTGACCGTGATCAGGACCGTTTCCCTCCGAAGAATTGTTGTGGTGGCCGGAGACCTCTGAGAGGACCGAAATTTGCCTGCCCCATCCACGCGATTCAGAGATTATGAGCGTGGGGGGGCGTATGGGCATACGGCGGCTGCCATCACGCCACCCCTATCCTGAGAAGATGAACTGATTCACCGGAGTCTGGTTCTGAGACGCCCCTCATACCCCCTCAGACCCTCCCCCGGGTCGCCCATGCGACCGGGACCGGATCCAGCGGTGGGATCCCGACATCAGAATCCAGGTTCTGTCCAGCCAGTTCCCGGCACGACACCCCCTCCCGGCCCATCACTCCCCGCCGGTCCTCCTGAGAGAATCCCCATGGGATCCGCGCCGCGGCTTGCACCCGGGCGGGCGGAGAGGAAGCAGACGCGGCAACCCTTCGCCCGGGAGTCCTGCCAGGAGATACCGGGGGAGGGTATCCACCCATCAGGCTGAGTAGCGTCGGTAGAGGTAGACCATCCGCTGGATCGCAGAGAGGTTCGTGCAGACCGCGATGAGGAGCACCGCAACCCAGACGTACCCGGTCAGGCCGCCGAGCACCAGCATGATGATCGTCTCAGGCCTGCCGAAGAAACCAACCCCCTCAAGAGGGTCCTCGATCTTCCCCGCGATCCTCTCGGTGTAACCGATCTCTGCGTAGGTGACTGGTTTTATGAAGGTATTCAGCAGGGAACCGGTGAGCGCCAGTCCCACGATGCCAAAATCAGCGACCTGCGGGAGATCAACCAGGTGGCTGATGATGGGGATCCCGGAGATGCCCACGGCAAGGATGACCGCGGCATCGACGTACTTATCAGCGACCCAGTCAAAGACGGCTCCAAACTTGCTCTCGGTATGATTCTTTCGGGCAACGTTACCATCAACCAGGTCGAGGATCGCAGAGATGACGAGCAGCAGGCTGCCTGCAAGGAAACACCGCTGGGTGAAGGCGATCGCACACCCAAAACCAAAGATAAGGGAGAGCACCGAGACTTGATTCGGAGTGATCCCTAACCGAATGAAGAACGCCGCGATCGGTTCTGCATATTTGATGAATTTCGGCCGCAGCGATGTAATATTCATCGCATAGTTTATGCTATCCAGATGGAGTTTAACCTTTGCTCCGCTGGATGAAACTGAGATCAGATCCACGTTATCTGCAGAAGAGCGCAGGTGTCCGGAAAACGTCTGGCAACCGAAGATCCTTGAACGGGCAGAACATGCTTACGCAAGGGAGTGGTGATTTGACGCATACCTGATGCAGATTCCGCGAACGGGTTTCTAACGTGTTCGGCACCATGCGGGGGGGACCGTACCGGGATGCCGGCTGCCCGACGGTCAATACTGCTGCAGCACTCCACCTGAAGCGCGGCATACGTCCTGGAATCATCATGTTCATAAACGCTCCCGCCAGATAGGTTATGAGAAGAAGCGCCAATGGTAGCTAATGACACGCCTCATGTGCTCATGATGTCAGAGATCACCGTTGATGGGAAACTTACCCTGAAACGCGGGGCATCGAGCAAGATCCTCATGAAATATATGGCGCCCGAGACCGAGATCCTGCTTCATCAGACCCGGGCGGAATGCGACGCCATCATGGTCGGAGCAAACACCATCAGGATTGACAACTCTCTCCTGACGGTCAGGCTGGTTGAAGGGAAGAGTCCGCTCCGCGTCATTCCAAGCAGCAAGGCGGATATCCCGCTGGATGCCAACGTGCTCGGGTCAGACGCCCGTACGGTCATCGCTGTCAGCGAGGCTGCACCGGCGGAGAGGGTGGCGCGCCTCCGGGAGATCGGCGTCGACGTTGTTGTGGCAGGGAAACGTCGGGTCGACCTGCCAGAACTGATGCGGATCCTGAAGCGAGAGTATGGTGTTTCGCGGATGATGATCGAGGGCGGGCCAACGCTGAACTGGTCCATGCTGAACCACCGTCTCGTGGATGAGATTCGCCTGATCCACCTGCCGTTCATCGTCGGTGGTGCAGACACCCCGTCGCTTGTCGGTGGTATGCATATTGAGACCGAGAACGAGATGATCCGGCTTGCCCTGAGGCGCCATTTTCTGTGCGGAAGCAACCTGGTCACTGAGTGGGACGTTCTCTACCAGGATGGATGTGGCGGCGGGGTCTGAGAGATCCCGCGTTCTTTTTCTTCGAGCAGATCCAGAAGTGCCCGGCGAGCAAAGGTCCAGACGAACTGGAGCTGACGCCGACCTCTGATGCAGAACGATCGGAACCGCGATCTCTTGCCCAAAGTCCAGGTGTCGCCGTAGGGAGCAGCAGAAGAGGTCCGCGGCAACCCCGACCTCCAGTTACGTTACGTCGATGCTCGATAGTTATTCTCCTCAAAAGAAGGGGATACCGATCGATGTAGCTCCCTGTTGATACCGCACCTCTTCGTTTCGGGAGAGCCAGATCGCCCATGTCAGCTGCAGTCGCGGGTTCATCCCGCCGGCTCTCTGCCACTCCCTGCTCCCGCCCCCTCCCCGGTCCTCATCCCCGAGGCGATTCCCACCACGGTCCACTGCCGGGGGAGAGCCCGGGGAA
>CAZYWX010000091.1:0-6581 GCA_964651285.1 uncultured Methanoculleus sp. | reverse complement strand
ATGGATCGCGACCAGAACGCGGCGATCAACATTATGAGATTGGGACTGCAATCTCAGGGGTAACATCCCGGGATGCCTCCGAATGAAGTCGGGGGAGCGGTCACTCTTCCACCTGCCCTGACGCCTGAAGCCGCTGGATGAGTCTGACCACCTCCCGCCCCTTCTCCCGTCCCTCAGCAAGAGCGGTAGGGTGCCCCGCGATCCCGCCGTGGCGGTCCAGGTCGTTTGCTATGACGTTATCCCAGTAATCAAACCCGGTGGTGTTAAAGAAGGCGGTGATCGCTGGAAAAGCCGCGTCAAAGACGTTCTCCCACCCGAGCCCCGCGGTTGATATGAAGATCCCTTTGTGGCGTTGGGTGTGCTCGGTGGTGAAGGAGAGGTTCTTTATGATGAACTTGCGCGCCCAGATATACTGGGCCCGATCGATCAGCCCTTTGAGTTCGGCCGTGATCCCCATTGAGTAGATGGGGGACGCGACGGCGAGGACGTCGGCGGCGGCGATCTTCTCAAAGACCGGGGTAAGGTCGTCCTGGATGATGCAGACCCCGGTCCGGTGGCAGGCGTTGCACCCCCGACACGGGGCGTAGTCAAGCGACCGAAGGACGACCTTCTCGACCTCTGCCCCGGCTTCCCGGGCGCCTTCGAGCACCGCGTCGAGAAGGGTCTCGGTGTTCCCGTGCCGTCGGGGGCTCCCGGATATCCCGAGGACCTGAGGGGATCTGGTCATACCACTCCCGCCTCTCGCAGATCTGCGACGACCTCTCCCGCCAGGGTTTCTGCGTCGCGCATGGCGGTGGGATGGCGGTCGATCGCGCCTTTCTCGTCGACACCGTTCACCAGAAGGTACCTGATATTCGTATTCCTGATATCGATGACGTGGAAAAAACACTTCATCGAGGGGATCGCTGCATCAAAGACGTTCTCCCAGGTCTGTCCGGCGGTCGAGAGAAAAACCCCGATCCGTTTCTCTTTCCGTTCAGGCGGGACGACCGGGAGGTGGAGGACGTACTTCCGGGAGCGGAAGACCTGCGCCCGGTCCACCAGCACCTTCGCCTGCGCTGCAAGCCCCATGCAGTAGATCGGGGATGCAAGGATGATGCAGTCGGCTGCTACGATCCGGTCATGGATGTAGTCCATATCATCGCGCTGAACGCAGCGGTTGAGCATCTCGCAGGCGTTGCATCCCCGGCAGGGCCTGATATCGACTTCAGGAACAACGATCTTCTCGACCGTCGTCTCTCCCTCCCGTTCCATCGCCGCGATCACCCAGTCAAGCAGGGTCTCTGAGTTGCCATGGCGACGGGGCGAGGTCGCAAACGCGAGGACGTCTATGGTCATGAGGAGTATGTCAGGCCGGAGGCAAAAAAAGGGTTGGGTTCAGATCTTCTTGAAGCAGAGATACCAGTCTTTGCACTCGTAGCCTTCCTTCAGTCTCTTCTCGATCTCCTCGGGAGTCTTTGGTGCTGGGACGATCACTTTCTCGCCCGGCTGCCAGTTCGCCGGCGTCGCGACACCGTGCTCATCTGAGGTCTGGAGGGCTTTCGTGAGCCTGAGGATCTCAGGCATGGAACGGCCGTTGGAGATCGGGTAGTAGAGCATGGCACGCATGATCCCTGCATCGTCGATGAAGAAGACCGTCCTGACGGTGGAGGTGCTGCTCTGTCCGGGATGGATCATCCCGTAGCGCCGGGCGACCTTCATGTCGAGGTCGGCGATGACCGGGAACGGTATCTCGACACCCATCTTCTCCTTGATGTTCCTGACCCAGGCGAGGTGGGAGTGGACGCTATCGATGGAGAGACCGATGAGCTGGACGTTCAGTTTTGCGAGTTCATCGGCGATCCCGGCAAACGCCATAAACTCGGTGGTGCAGACCGGCGTGAAGTCGGCCGGGTGGGAGAAGAGGATTACCCACTTTCCCCTGAGGTCTGAGAGTTTCAGGGGGCCGTGGGTGGTCAGCGCCTCAAATTCCGGCGCCGGCTCACCGATCACCGGCATCCGGAATACTTCCTGTGGCTCCATGCGGTTCACCTCCGCGGGCGGTCGCCCAGGATCTCCTCGAGGGCGGCCTTGCCGCAGACGTAGGCCGGCATCCCGGCGAGGAGGAACGCGACCCGGAGCCCCTCCTCGATCTCCTCTTTCTTTACGCCCAATGTTCCGGCACCTGCCATCTGTGCCCTGACGGCGTGATCGTCCCTGAGCGCGGCTGCGATCGCTATCGCGATGATCTTCTTTGTCTGCCTTGAGAGGGCCCCGTCGGCCCAGATCATCTGGTCAAGTCCCATTACCTTCCCATAGAGGTCAGGGTCTGTCTCTTTGAGTTCCTTGAAGATCTCGGGCACCTTCCCGATCTTCTCCTCGAGGGTCCGCTCTTCTGTCATCTTCATCACTCCTCAAGCACCATCGGTTCGCCGCAGCAGACCAGTTCGCCGCCGCCGACTTCAAGCACCTTGACCACATTACCACAGATCTCACAGGCATAGACCTGTCCTTTCTCTGATACGTTCACCATATTTCTCTCCTCACTCTTCTGGTCGCTCAGTCTTTTTCTTCTTTCTCTCTGGAGGGTGCATCACATCTTCTGGCGTCTTGATATCAGGCCTTATGTGGGTCATCGGGAGGCAGTTGTAGTACTCGCAGGCGCAGGTTGGGCACCGGACAAGGTCGGCGTCGGTGCTGTCGATCCTGATCTCTCGCCCGCAGTCGATACAGATATAGCGTCCCCGGCCTGGTTTCTCTCCTGCCTTTGCTGTCTTTCTGGTTTCTGGTTCGGCCATAGAGATTCACCAGGGCGGTGATATCTTCTCAAGGTATTTAGTGGTATCTTCAGGAGCAGGATACCTCAGGTACCGGGCACGCCCGCACCCTATTAATAAGCTCTGGTACAACCCTGCACCATGCAAAAGAAGGTTATTGCGCTTCTCGGAAGCCCGCTCCTCGAGGGAAACACCGCCCGCCTCCTCACTGAGGCTGTCAGGGGTGTGGAGGAGGCCGGGTGCGAGGTCGAGAAGATCGCAGCCGCGCATCTGGACTTCGCGCCCTGCATGGAGATCTTCTACTGCATGGAGAACGAGACCTGCCGTATCCAGGATGAGATGATCGGGATCTACGACAAATTCCGGGGGATGGACGGTCTGATCCTCGCCACCCCGGTGATGACGATGGGTATTCCCGGGAGACTGAAGGCGTTCATAGACCGGTTCCAGGTCTTCTACATGGCCAAGTACTACCGGGGGGAGTCGTTCATCTCCCCGGAACGGCGAAGAAGGCGGAAGATGCTCTTCATATCGATCGCAGGTATGAATATCCCGACCGTCTTTGACGGTGCGAAGATGACCGTCAGGGCGTTTGGGGAGATCATCGATTGTCCCTTCTGGGACGAGGTGCTCAGGAACGATATGGATACGATCCAGGATATCAGGACGCGACCAGAGGTGATGGAGGCTGCGTACAGGAAGGGCTACGAACTCGGGCGGCTCTTATGAAGGAGCAGACCCCAATAGTCCTGACGATTGAAGTCCCTGGAGGATCCGGGCAGATATACGCACCAGAATGACGATCTGATGGATACCAGATGCTGATGTCGTGAACGGGGTTCTCAGGAGGTTCTTCTCCACACGGGGGTGTTTCTGGATCAAGACTGAGCCACTCCCCGGCATTTCACTGGCAAGGAGAACCTGTCTACCAGAAACCAATCGCTGTCTGGTGTGCTATGATGGAATGGTCAGACGCCCGGCACTGGATAACGTGCAAGATGGTTGCGTATCTATTCGTGCCTGCTCCCCCGACGAGAGGAGGAGCAGACACAAGGACCTCAAGACTCGTCGGGTTCGATATGGACGATGACCTCGGTGAGACCGGGGACCGTCTCTTTGAGCCGTCGCTCCACCTCGTCAGAGATCGCATGGGCCCGGGCGACCGAGATTGCCGGGTCGACGACGATGTGGATATCGGCGAAGATCTCGCCCGGTCTGCCCCGGCACCTGAATTCGTGATACCCGGCCACCCCCGGGGTATCCATCACCACCATCCTGACAAGCGCCGGGTCGCAGGGGAGGTTCATCGAGTCGGCGAGGATCTCAGCGGCGTCGTAGAGAATCCTGATCCCCATCCTGGCGATGAGGAGGCCGATGGCAAAGGCGATGACCGGGTCGGCCTCAGGGTAGCCGAGCCTGACCGCGAGGAAGCCTCCCAGGACAGCGATGGAGACGAAAATGTCACTTCTGGTGTGGAGGGAATCAGCGATGAGGATCTGGCTCTGGTACTCCTCGCCCTTCCGCCGCTCGTAGGTGGAGACGGCGATGTTGATGATCAGCGTCCCGATCATGACCCCGACGGTGATCGCGGTGATCGCGGGGGTAACCGGGGAGACGAGCCTCCGGTAGCCTTCGAGGAGGACGCCCGCGGCGGTCAGGAGGAGCATCGCCCCGATGACCAGGGTTCCGAGGGTCTCGATCTTGCCGTGGCCGTAGGGATGCTCGGGGTCGGGAGGTTTCTGCGCCAGAAACAGGGCGATGATCCCGATGATGTTTGAGAAGGAGTCAAACCCCGAGTGGAGGGCGTCGGCTACCATGCTCACCGATCCGGCGATGATGCCAAAGATTGCTTTTGCGAGTGCAACAGCGAGGTTCAGGGCAAGGACGATGATGAAGACCTGCTGCACCCGGTCAGCCTGCATGCACCGGGTAGTGGGTGTTCTTCTGGCAATAGGGTTTGCCATGGTTGTCGCTCATGAAGCCAGGCCGCGGGCCTTCCTGGTGAGGGTCGGATGCTGGAAGCAGGGTTTTTTGGGTTCGTGGGGTTCCGGTCCAGAGATCGGTTGGTATCCTTCGATCATCTGCCTGCCCCTGTTGGCCAGGTGGAAGGCTTTTAATAAGAGACCTCTGAAATAACTACACTATGCCGACAGATGAGAATACCCAGGAAGCGTATGCCGGGGAGTCCCAGGCAAACAGGAAATATTCGGTCTTTTCCGAGAAGGCAGCCGCAGAGGGCTACCCGGTGGTTGGGAAGCTCTTCAAGGCGGCAAGCGAAGCTGAGGCCGTCCACGCCAAGCGCCTCCTCTTCATCATGGACGCCGTCGGGAGCACCGAGGAGAACCTGGAGGGTGCGATCGAAGGAGAGACCTATGAGTTCACGGAGATGTACCCTGAGTTCATCGCCGCGGCGAAGGAGGAGCGGAAGAATGAGGCCGCGGACGTCTTCACCCACGCCATGAAGGCAGAAGAGGTGCACGCAGGCCTCTACCGCAAGGCTCTTGAGGCCGTCAGGGAAGATAAGGACCTCGATGCTGAGAAGGTCTATCTCTGCCCGGTCTGCGGGAACATCGAGCTCGACTCGGCGCCTGAGAGGTGTCCGATCTGCGGGGTTCCAGCGCGGATGTTCCGCGAAGTTCAGTAACCTCTTTTTTTCGACCTGGCGCCATCGTGTTCGGGTCCAATCTCCCGGCCCCACAAGTTAAATAGGAGACCTGTGCCATCCCTTCCCCATGGCAGGTGTGAAGGTCTACACGACAGAGAACTGCCCCTACTGCCGGATGGTCGTCGCGTTCCTCGAAAAGTATGGCGTTGAGTATGAGACCGTCGATGTCGGGCGGGACCGTGAGGCCGCCCGGGAGATGGTAACGGTCTCAGGACAACGCGGGGTGCCGGTTACGGTCTCCGGCGATGAGGTGATCGTCGGGTTCGATGCTGCGCGGCTCCGTGAGGTCTTTGCGACGCCGGCAACTGAGGGGGTCTATGACGTCGTCATCGTTGGCGCCGGACCGGCTGGTCTGACGGCCGCGGTCTATTGTGGGCGGAAACTCCTGAAGACCATCCTCATATCAGAGAATGTCGGTGGCCAGGCGACCTGGAGCTGGTCGGTTGAGAACTACATGGGGTTTCGGATGATCACGGGGGCGGACCTTATTCGGAAGTTCGAGGAGCAGGTCCTGGACCTTGACGTCAGCCTTGAGCTTGATAGCGTTCAGAGCATCCGAAAAGAGGAGGATACCTTCATCGTCAGGACGGTCCCGGGGGACACCTACCGCTGCGGGGCGGTCATCCTCAGCCCCGGGAAAGAGCCCAGAACCCTGGGACTCCCGGGCGAGGATCGGCTGATCGGAAGGGGAATCTCTGTCTGCTCGACCTGCGACGGCCCGCTCTTCCGTGGAAAACCGGTCGCTGTCGTCGGCGGGGGGAACACGGCGGTCCAGACCGCGATCGAGATGGCAGAGATCGCACGTTCTGTGGTCCTGGTTGTCAGGGGTGCCCTGCGGTGTGACGAGATCTTCATCGACCGCGCAGAGGAGATGGGCGTGCAGATCCTCCTCCACAGCGAGGTGACAGCCCTCCATGGTGACCGCGCCCTGACCGGGATCACGGTCAGGGACCGCAAGACCGGGAAGGAGACGGTCCTTGACGTTGAAGGGCTCTTCCTCGCGATCGGGCTTGTGCCGAATACAGGGTTCCTCGGAGACCTGGTGACACAGAACGAACAGGGTGAGATCCTCATCGATGAAAACACCCGCACAAGCCTTCCCGGTGTCTTTGCGGCCGGGGATGCGACCTGCATCAAGGGCAAGCAGATCATCATCGCCG
>CAZYWX010000090.1:0-6647 GCA_964651285.1 uncultured Methanoculleus sp. | reverse complement strand
CTTCCGTAGGGTACCAACGTTTCCCGCGGATCTTAGACTCCCCATTCGATGTTACGAGAAACCCTGTTTCGGTAATTTCCTAATCTACAGATCCCTCTGGCTCAAAATGAACCGATGGAGGATAGGTGATCTTGAGTTGGACCGGAGATGAATCTTCTTCTGCAGGCAGATATAGGGGTTCTGAGAAACAGAAGGAGACCTTGGGGAGGAATACAGACTCAACCCGGATTGTCAGATCTACAGGTATCGTTGCGGACGCGGATGGTGAAAGTGCCTACCCGCTCTTTCCCCAGCAGATTTGGGTGGCTGAGGTCAACTGTGCAGATATGCCTGGTATGGTCAATCTCTACTTCCTCCCACATATCTGCAAGTGGGCGGAATATTGGCTTTGAGGGTGAATTTTGGCCAGGCGGGTGAATGGAAAGAAGTGTCTGGAAGAGGGTTTCTTTATCCTTGTATGAGATCTGGAGAGGGGGTGGGGATCCAAGGACAACCTTTCGTTCGTCTATCCGGAGATTCCTATCGAAACACTCTGGATCGATATAGAGGTCAAGTTTCGTAAATTTGCGGTCATTTTTATCGGGAATCACCTGAGTGTCGCTTATCGAGAGACCATCAACCGGATCGATGATGTAGTACTGGAAGTCGTACCAGTCACCAATTAGGTGACCGGTAGAGAGTATTGCGGTTTCTGGGGTTATCTCCTGTTTATTCCGGCTGAGAAGAACAAATCTCTTCGATGAAGATCGTGAGTGCTCAATACGCCTGCCTGTCTCGTAGTCGAAGAAGCAGGAGGAGGGTTTTTCGTTACTGAATACGTCGATCACCCACGATTGGAGGGGTGCTCAATGGGCAGATAACCCAATGTAGTAGTCCTGTGAGGGGCGTTCCATGCATACGCTGATCTCTTCTGTGCTCAAGCCGCCCTCTTGACGGTACAATGGAAGTTCTTCCTCATGGTGGATCCGTGAACCGTCGCGGATGATGAGTGATATGTGGTCGATTCTTTCTTCATATTCGATTTTTTGTTGCGGAACGCTTGTACGCTTGTGTTGCATAACGTACGAGATGGTGGGTGTAAACGACAGTATGGCATCCCAAAGGCTTCTCTGCAACAGGGTTCTGGTAGACACGAAGCTGTCTCTCCTTTCACCGGCCGCCAGCGGGATCGCCCCGGCCAGGATCCCTCTAACCTCAAAACCCGCTCCGCCTCACCAGGTGCCGTTTTTTTTGAGAACGCCCATTATCCTCGCATGAATCAATCAATAGGTTTTTATTTGGACAGGACGAGATCCGAACATGTGAACAGAAGTATTTCCGGAGTCCGTTCGTTCCCAGAAAACCCCGAATTCATGGGTTCAGCGAGCGCCCATACCGGCCGCACAATCATGTTAAATGAGCTCTCTTTGCTACTCAACGCTACTCCACACGCCAGTTCGTTCGATGATCTCCGCAACCATGTCTACGATGACAACATTCTTCAGAAAAGCAGCGTCTCAGGCAGAAAAAAGAGTTTCTATCACCTGAAACTCACGTATGGCCTTGATATCCGGACCCCGGTATTCCGCGCACTTCGTTTTCTGTGGGGGTTTGATGCCGGGGAGAGACCGATGCTTGCCATCCAATGCGCCCTCGCCCGGGATGCCATCCTCCGTGCGTCTGCGCCGGGGATACTCGCGTTAGCGATGGGAGAGGAGGCTCGTAAAGAACCGCTGATGAACCTTGTCGAGAAGATGTATCCCCGGCGCTACAGCCCGAAGACGCTCAGGACCATCAGCGTAAACCTTCTCTCCTCCTGGACTCAGTCCGGGCACCTGGAGGGGAAAAACAGGAAGATCAGGAGGACAGCAACAGCAGGTCCGGCGTCACTGACGTATGCCCTGTTTCTTGGTTACCTCTGCGGTGTGCGGGGAAGTCTGCTCTTCCATACGGTCTGGGTGGATGTGCTGGATGCGACGGATTCGGAAATTCGCGAATATGTTGACGAATCGATGAGGAAAGGGTGGCTGATCTACAAGGATGCGGGAGGGATCGTTGAGGTCTCTTTTCCCTCTGATTTTGCTGATGGAACGCGATGGTTATGAGCAAGATTGATGACCTTCTTGAGGCTTACAGAACGCAGGTTTCGTTGCAATGGGGCGAGATGCTTTCCAGAGAGGAGAAAGTCTGGTTCTGCGTCTACGACCCGTCGTATGAGCGACGTATACGCGCTCGTCTCAGCGAGTTCAAGATAGTTACCGTGCAGTCAGGGCATACCTGGCAGCTGGTCGATATCACCGGGCTGTTTGAGAGGTGGCTGACAGAGAATGACTACCGTGAGGACTACTTCGCGGACCCCTCGCTGCTCGAGTACGATCTCGACGATTTTGTTGCCCGCCTCGCAGATCACCTCGCAGAGAAGGTACAGGCTGCTGACGATTCAACCGTTGTTGCCGTGATCGGTGTCGGCAGTCTCTATGGAATCGTCCGGGCAAGCACCGTCATCGACCGTCTGGTCAAGATCACAGATATCCCCGGTCGCCTGATGTTCTTCTTCCCCGGGGACCGCAATGGGCGCAATTACCGGTTGTTGAAAGCCCGGGACGGCTGGAACTATCTCGCAACGCCTATTGAGGCGTAGGAACGAAGAGTATGGTTTCTCATGATGTAATCTTAAATAAAGATGTCTTCTACCGGGATCCGCTTGGCTATACCATCCCAAACGATGGTGTGACGAAAGTCGGTCCCATTACAACAGAGGAAGAGTGGGCTGTTGCCCGCTATGAACTTGAGAGTTTTGTCTGTAAAGGATCGTATCACAGAGGATTACAAAACATCCTTGAATCGTTTCTTGATAACCTTGACCTGCCGGTGCAGCCTGCGGTGTGGGTGAGCGGGTTCTTTGGCTCCGGAAAATCGCATCTTGTTCGTGTGCTGGAGTTCCTCTGGCGTGATCTCGTCTTTCCTGATGGGACGACTGCACGGGAGATCTGCACACTCCCCGATGACGTGCGGGATGCGCTCACGAATCTTACCACCGAAGGCCGCAGGCACGGGGGTATCTGGTCTGCTGCCGGGACGCTGAGCGCCGGTTGCGCTAACGACCCGCGGGTTGCCGTACTCCAGGTTGTCCTCCGTTCTGCCGGGCTCCCGGAGAATATCGATATTGCACGTGTTCATCTCTGGCTCGCAGAACTCGGAATCCTTGATGCCATGTGGGAGAGGCTCCGCGAGCAGGGGCGGGAGAGGGATATGGTCCGCCCCTTTGTCTCTCCAAAGTTTACAGAAGCCCTCATTGAACTGAATCCTGATTTCCGGGGTATGACGGTGGAACAGGTCAGGGAAGACCTGCGGCGGCAGTTCGGGACCGATTTCCAGATGACAAACGCTGCCATGGTCGAGATGCTCAAGGATATCTTTGCCATGAAGAGCACCGTGCCCGGGAAGTTGCCGCTGGTGTTGATCGTTCTTGATGAGGTCCAGCAGTACCTGATGATCGGCGAGGGGGCGGAGCAGTTGCTCACCTTCCAGGAGGTCGTGGAGGAGTGCAGTAAGAAGTTCGGGTCGAAACTTCTCATTGTCGCGACCGGGCAGGAGGCGTTGCAGGGCAATGTCCTGTTAGAACGTCTTCAGGGTCGGTTCTCGGTGTGGGTTCCCCTCGAGTCGAAGGATGTCGACGTGGTTCTCCGCCAGACGATCCTCAGGAAGAAGGAGTCGATGAAAGAACCGCTGGAGCGGGTGCTGGAGTCGGTCAGCGGTGAGATCTCCCGCCACCTTGACGGGTCTGGTCTGGCGACCAGGGTTGAGGATGAGGATGTTCTGGTGCTTGATTATCCCATGTTGCCGACCAGGAAACGGTTCTGGGAGCGGATCCTGCAGAGTGTTGACCGGGGCGGGATGAGCACCCAGTTGCGCAACCAGTTGCGGTTGACCTTTGATGGCACACGTGCCTTCGCAAAAGATCCCCTGGGATCGGTCATTCCGGCAGACTTCATCTTCACCCAGCAGAGCACCTACCTGATACGGAACAATATCCTCTCCCCGAAGATCTACGAGAGCATCAGCCAGGAGGATGATGGGACACCCGAAGGGCAGGTTCGTTCCCGGATCGCTGCACTTCTCTTCCTGATCCAGCTGGTGGACGAGTCTTTCGGGATCAGGGCTACGCCAGATACTCTTGCGGATCTCCTGGTTACGGATCTTACGGCAGGAAGCGAGGACCTCAGGCGAGAGATTCCTGTCCTGCTTGAGGATCTCCATGACCGGGGGGTGATCGCAAAGGTCGGGGATGAGTACCGCATCCAGACCGAGGAGGGGAGCATCTGGGAAGGAGATTACCAGAAACGAAAGGCCGACGCCCGGGCGAGCGATACCAATCTCATGTACCGGCGGAATGAGGTTCTCAAGGAGGGGGTTGAAAGGTCCCTTGGGGGGATCTCGCTGGTGCAGGGGGTGAGTAAAACCCCGCGCAACATCGATATAACCTGTTTTACGGCGCAGAAACCGGAGATCAGGTCGGATGTGCCGGTATGGGTACGGCACGGCTGGGAGGTCTCTGAAGCAGCTGTCAGGTCGGAGGCGGCTGCTGAGGGGAGCGAAAGCCCGATGGTGATGGTCTTTTTGCCGCGGATGGACCATGATGCGTTTAAAGACGAGATCGCCGGTCTGCTGGCTGCTGAGGGCGTGCTGCGGGACCGTCCGGCGCCGACCACGCCTGAAGGGGATCAGGCGAAGTCCAACATCGAGGCGAAGGTCCGCGGCCACACGCAGCGGATCGATCAGATCGTCGCTGAGATCCTCAAGCATGCGCGGGTGTATCTTGGTGGCGGGATCCTCGTTGAGGCTGATTCGTTCGCGGGTGCGGTCAGGAAGGCGGCAGACCGGGCGGTCCAGCGGATGTACTACCGGTTCCCTGATGCTGATGCCGTGGGATGGGATCGGGTTATCACCAGGGTGAAGGGTGGAGACAGGGCGCCGATGAAGCAGATCGGGTTTGAACGCGGGCCTGAGGAGCATCCCGTCTGCAAGGAGATCCTGAAGCGGCTGAACGTACCAAAGACCGGAAACGAGGTTCGGAGGGCTCTTGATGCGCCGCCGTTTGGGTGGCCGCGGGATGCCGTGGATGGGGCGTTGATGGTGCTTGCGGCAACCGGTCACCTGAAGGCACGGTTCAATAACAAGCCGGTTTCTGCTTCAGACCTGGATAAATCAAAGATCGGGAAGACGACGTTTGAGGCAGAGAGTGTTGTCCTTTCGACCAGGGAGAAACTTGCGGCCCGGGAGCTCTATACGAAGTTTGGTCTGCCTGCAGAGCCCGGGCATGAGGTGGAAGAGGCGGGGCAGTTCCTCGACCGTCTCCGCACCCTGGTTGAGGCGACCGGCGGGGATCCCCCGTTGCCGCCACGGGCGTCACCTGCCTACCTTGCTGAACTCGGGGCATACTCGGGCAACCAGCTGGTGCGGGAACTGGTTGCGCGGCGCGAGGAGATCAAACGGGATATCGACCGGTGGACGGCGATAAAAGCGAAGATCGAGGAGCGGAAGCCTGCATGGGACGCCCTGCAGCACCTGATCTCGCACGCTGAGGGGTTTGAGGGTCTGCTGGAAATAAAGACCGAAGTGGCGGCGATCCGTGAGAACCGGAGCCTGCTGAATGATCCTGATCCGGTCGAACCGCTGCTTACAGATCTTCGGAGGGGGTTGCGTGAAGCCCTGAAGGCAGGGACGGCCCGGGTGGAGGAGGCCAGGCAGGAGGTGCTTTTCGCGCTGGACGCTGATCCTGCCTGGCACAGGCTGGATGAGGAGCAGCGGGCAGGCCTGATCCAGGAGCACTATCTCAACGCGCCTCCTCCGCTGAGGATGGGCACCGACGAGGAGATCGTGGAGCACCTCAGAAAGACGCCATTGCCGTCGTTTGACGGGCGGGTCATGCTGCTGCGGGGGGCGCTTGAGAGGATCCAGGTGGAGATGGCGAAGATCCTTGAGCCGGAGACTGTGGTTGTCTCTCTTGGGGCGCCGGTGACGCTGAAGACCCTGGATGACCTCGATGCCTACCTGGAGGGGGTCCGCAGGCGGGCGATGGCTGAACTTGAGAAGGGGAATCCGGTGATGCTCAAATGACGGTGCTCTCCCGGGATGCAAGAGCTGCCCTCGATGAAGCGATCCAGGAGGCTCGCAGGAGGGCTGAACTCGGGGCAAAAAAAGTTCTCGTGATGCTTGGCGTTGAGGAGGAGAAGAAACCTGCACACCTCTCTCCTGAGCAGGCTGAGGTACGCCGGCAGCTTCGGGCTGAGGCTCGCAGGCTCGGGTCGTTTGAGGATCTTGTCAGGTCGATGGCCTACGAGCAGTGGCACCGGATGCTCTTTGCCAGGTTCCTGGCTGAGAATGATCTGCTGATCCACCCTGAGTTCGGGGTGCCGGTCACTCTTGCTGAGTGCGAGGAGATCGCCCGTGAGGAGGGGCGGGATCGCTGGGAGGTTGCGGCAGATTACGCGGCCGGGATGCTCCCGGGGATCTTTCGGCGGGAGAGCCCGCTCACCCGGGTCAGGTACGCGACCGAGGATACCGCGGCGCTCCAGGCGATCCTTGCGAGGATTCCGGAGGAGGCGTTCATCGCCGAGGATGCGCTCGGGTGGACCTACCAGTTCTGGCAGACGGAGAAGAAGAAG
>CAZYWX010000089.1:0-6727 GCA_964651285.1 uncultured Methanoculleus sp. | reverse complement strand
GGGATATCCACGCCATGAAAGACCCGACCCGGGGCGGGTTTGCCAACGCCATCAACGAGATGGCACGGAAGAGCGGGGTTCGGGTCATCATCGAAGAAGAGGCCCTCCCCTTCCGGAAGAACGTTCAGAGCGCCGCCGGCATGCTCGGCATCGACCCCCTTGAGGTGGCAAACGAGGGGAAGGTCGTCATGGGGGTCGCCCCTGAGGATGCCGAGGCCGTTCTCGAGGCGCTTCGCTCGCATCCCTATGGACGTGACGCAGCGATCGTCGGCGAGGTTGTCGAGGGCTCGAGCGTGATCCTGCAAACCGCTATCGGTGGGGAGCGGTTCATCGAACCACCGATCGGTGACCCGGTCCCGCGTGTCTGCTAGGAGGCAGGATCTGGCCAGGATCCTGAAGCACCGGGGGCGTGGTCACCAGACACCTGCCCTGTCACCCCCTGTGCCAGCCCTTTGAATACAATTCATCACCCCCCTCTGCAACCATTGAAGAGGCACAGTAAAATGAGCGAGAGGAGAGAGATCGAGATCCGTCTGGTGAACCCCCAGGAGGGAGAGATGATCGCTGACCTCTACCAGGCAGGCGGCTGGTGGGAGGGGGTCCCGGACGCTGCCGGGCTTCGCGCCCTCATCACAGGGAGTTTTGCCTTTGTGGTTGCCATTGACCGTACCGCCGGCAAAGTGATCGGCATGGGCAGGGTGATCTCGGACGGCGTCTCGGACGCCTATATCCAGGATCTGATCGTCCTCCCTGATTACCGGGGCCGGGGTATTGGAACGATGATCTTATCGACGCTGCTGGAGTGCTGTAAAGCTGCAGATGTCACCTGGATCGCGCTTGTTGCCGAACCCGGAACCGAAGAATTCTACACCACGCTCGGGTTCCGGAAGATGGAGGGGCATATCCCCATGCTGTGGTATCCGGAAGCGGGTGAAGGAACATGACGAGATCTGCTGACCCCAAGGACCGGGGGGCCTGGACGACCGCGCTCCCTTCACAGGAAGGTACATTTGTTACCGCCAGGCGCCGCCACCCGCTGTGCCCGGACGACGGCACCTTCCCGGTCATGACCTGCTGGCATCACTATGCAGACACCCGCTTCTGCGGCTTCTTCGAGGCGGACGGCTCAATCATCATTTCTACCACCATCAACGGCAGAACATCGTTTCGGCCTCCATCAACCCGAAGAAATCCTGACCTGGTCGATGGACGTCACCGATCTCTCCATCAGGGTGCGTTACCGACAGAAGACAACCTGGAGGCGCGTTGTAGATGACCGCTGACCTGGTACTTCAGAACGTGACGCTCCCGACAGGCCGGTGCGCTGATATCGTCATCGCCGGGGGTATCGTCAGGCATGTCGGCGCAGCGGTGCGTGCTGACGAGACGATCGACTGTAGCAGGTTTGTCTGCATGCCCGGGGCGGTCGATATGCACGTCCATATGCGGGGAGGGGTGCAGGCAGAGAAAGAAGACTGGCGGACCGGCACCCTGAGCGCGGTCGCCGGCGGGGTGACGGTAGTGGTCGACCAGCCCAACACCCTCCCCCCCATCACCACGCCAGACCTCCTCCAGGCCCGTATCTCCGAGGCCGAGGAGAATGCCGTATGCGGATTTGCGGTGAACGCAGGCGTCGTACCCGGCGCCGATCTCGCCGGGATGTGGAACGCAGGTGCGATGGCGTTCGGGGAGACCTTTGCCGCGTCCTCGAGCTATGGTGAGGGGCTCGACCCGAAAACCCTCCGGGGGTTGTTTGCTCGTATTCACGATCTCGGGGGGCTTGCCACGGTCCATGCCGAGGAGGTCAGGGGTCAGGCGCCGATGACGCTTGCTGACCACGACCGGTTACGCCCCGGTGCCGGGGAGGCGCGTGCCGTGCAGGCTGCATCTGCCCTTGCCCCGGAGGGGATGCGGCTCCACTTCTGCCATCTCACCACCGCCGCATCGATCGAGGCTGCCCGGGGGGCAGGGGGCACGGTTGAGGTGACACCCCACCACCTCTTCCTCTCGTATGAGATCTTTGAGGAGGATGACACCAGAGCCCGGGTGAACCCCCCGCTCAGGGACGAGCAGACCAGACGCGCGCTCTGGTCATGCTGGGATACGATCGACGTCATCGCCTCAGACCATGCCCCTCACACACTCAGCGAGAAAGGCCTGCCGTTTGAGGCGGCTCCTTCCGGAGTTCCGGGGGTCGAGACGATGGTGCCACTCCTGATGGCAGCGGTGCAGAAGCAGCAGATCCCCCTCGTCTCGGTGATCGAGAAGACGTCGTGGAGGCCTGCCGCCATCCTCGGGATCCCGCGCGCAGGGTTTGAACCGGGCGACCGGGCAGACTTTGCGCTCTACTCTGCGTCTATCACTCACATCGAACCCGCATCCCTCCATACGAAATGCGGCTGGTCACCGTTCGAGGGGTTGGAGGCGGTCTTCCCGGAGGAGGTGATCGCGCAGGGCAGGCATGCCTACTCCTGCGGCGACCACCTGGAGGCGCACCCGACATGGTACCCCGGGCAAGGATATTTATCGCCATGGAATAAATAATAGAGAGCCGATACTTGCGCATCTTATAGGTCCCCGGGTGATCACCTGGCGAGACGCCTGGATATGAACCACGGGACAACCCAGGTGCGCGACAGGCACGCCCGGCATATAGGGTACAATCGGGTGAGGATCGGCACAAGCCGCCTGTGATCATCGATTGTTAGTGCCGGGCGACATCTCTTCCTGAGGATGAACTGATGACCTATACTGATGCTGTCATTGAGACAGAAGATGGCGTCACCCTGGCGCTCGACGTCACGGCTGGCGCAAAGAAATCCCTGTTCCCAGCAGGCTACAACGAGTGGCGGAAGAGCATCCGCTGCCGGGTGGCGGCACCAGCGGTCGGCGGGAAGGCAAACCGTGCCATCGTCGACCTTGTCGCAGGAACATTTGCTATTCCCCGAACCGACGTGAGCATCGTCTCCGGACAGACATCCACTTCAAAGACCGTGGCAATCGCAGGGTTATCAAAACCCCGGGTCCTTGAGATCCTGAACGCTGCTGGCGACTGACCTGGCAGGGTGGAGACTGAGGGTCATCACCAGAGATATTATAAATTGGAAGAAATCAAAATTAGGGGCACGACAGGACCTGTTTTTAGCTTTTTGTGTATGAAAATCTTTGTGGCAAATCTGCCATCTGATTTAAGTAATCGTACCCAAGATATAATTGATCCCTGTACCCGCGCACCATATGATGACCTGCAACGGTATAATGGCGATCAGATCCCATTGAAGGGGGAATACTCCATGTACTCACCAGAAACTACAAAGTACCTTATCCATCTTACTCTGCAGGCCGAGGGGGTGGTCGATAATCCTGATGTCGTTGGCGCAATCTTTGGCCAGACTGAAGGATTACTCGGCGAAGACCTCGACCTGCGTGATTTACAGAGGACTGGACGTGTCGGGAGAATCGATGTCCAGATAACTACAAAACGAGGGGAGACAAAAGGCGAGATCCTCATCTCATCCTCGCTGGACCGGGCAGAGACCGCGCTCCTCGCCTCGTCGCTGGAGACGATCGACCGGGTCGGGCCGTGCGCGGCCCACGTGAAAGTCGACCGTATCGAGGATATCCGGGTGACCAAGCGACGCTGGATCGTCGAGCGTGCGAAAGAACTCCTCCTCGAAGACTTTGATGAAGGAACCATCAACAGCGATGACCTGCTCGATGAAGTCAGGGAAGCTATCAGGATAGAGAAGCTCGAACTCCTCGGTGAAGAGAAGGTGCATGCCGGCCCGAACGTCATAACCTCCGACGCCATCATCATCGTCGAAGGGCGGGCTGATGTGATCAACCTGCTCCGCTACGGGATCAAGAACGCGGTTGCGGTCGAGGGGACCAACGTCCCGCGTATCATCGTCGACCTCTGCGCGCAGAAGACCGCGACGACCCTGCTTGACGGAGACCGGGGTGGGGAACTGATCCTCCGCGAACTCCTCCAGATCGCCGAGATCGATTTTGTGGCCACCTGCCCCCGGGGGAAGAGCGTCGAGGAGATGAGTCGTAAAGAGATTGTCAAGGCGCTCCGGAACAAAGTGCCGGTAGAGGTGGCCGTCAGCCATATTGTCGATGAGAGATCGGCAGAACAGGATCCCTCCGCACGGGGGGTGTCTGGAGAGGTGCGACCATCACAGCAGCAGAGGAATGTGAGGAAGGAGGGGAGGCAGAAACCCCCCTCAACCCTCGGGGAACACATGACGCAGGTCAGGGACCAGAGGATCGCGCGGTTCCTCTCTCCAGATAACACTGTCCTCCTGGAATCGGACGCTACCGATCTTGAAGGTGCGCTCAAGACCCTGAACGGTGATATCGAAGGGATTGTCGTCGACCGTGTCGTCGACCAGAAACTTCTCGACCAGATCCACGGGAAGAACCTCGAGTTTGTGGCTGCCCGAGATTTCAAAGGGATTATAAAGCGTCCCTTATCCGTCAGGCTTATAAAGATGGGATGAAATCTCCCATTTGTGCAAATTTATATATGTTTATATTCACCATTTTTATCTCTGGGAGAGAATATGCACAAGGAAGAACTAATTGCCTTACACGGGATTCTCAGCGAGATTAAAGACTTTTTTGAGATGGCAAACCCCGAGCTGAAATTCTCGCAGTACTATGCGCTCAAAATCGACCCTTCTCAGGTGCATAAAAGCAAAATGGAACATAAATACGCAATATTTGTGCTCGGGACAGAACTTGCCAACGCGATGAAGGATGTAGAGTTCTCATCCTCGGGAAGAATCTCTGCACGGATGAAAGAGCTTGCAGAGAAGACGTTGAAAGAGATCAAGTATCAGCGGTAAGAAGCAGACGGCATCCTCGCCCTCGCCCACCGAGAGAGATCGCAACGGTGGGCGAGGGCGTCATCAGGCCACGAGCCCCTCTCATCATTCAGGTTCCAGTAACCCAGAACCTCTCCTCAGGCACGCATCTCACGCTCACGTTCGATGAGATATGCGGCCAGCAGTCTCGGGATAGGTGCATCCATGCAGTGCCAGTTCGGGGTTCCGTTCACCTCAAGAACCGTGTATCCTTCCCTGTCCAGAAGGAGATCGACGCCACAATAGTCGATCCCAATCGCTGCCGCTGAAGCCTCAGCGATGGCACGCATCTCCTCATCGATCTGGACAGGCGTGCCGATCCCGCCCTGATGGATGTTATGGGTCAGGCTGTCAGATACCCGGGATATCGCACCGACGGCCTCTCCATCGAGCACAAAGACCCGGAAGTCGCGGTCGTTTGGGATATACTCCTGGAGATACCAGGGGCCAGGTCCGAGGTCCGCGGGGTCGGTCACCAGCCTGATGCCGTTCCCGTCATACCCGTAGAGCGGTTTGTAGACGACCTTCCCGTGTCGGCGAACAAAATCTTTCGCCTGCTCCTCTGATCTGATGTAGGCGGTCTCTGGTGTCCGGACCCCGTTGCGCAGGAGGAGCGCAGAGGTCATCACCTTGGATGCACAGGTGACGATGCTCTCTGGCGTGTTAACCACCCGGTTATGGAGCGAGAGGACACTCAGGGTCTCAAACTGATGTCCGTCCTGCCTGATCCCGCAGACCCATATGAGTTCATCTTCAAGCCCTGAGTCGAGGGGGTCGATCGCTCCAAGATCGAGGATCCTGGACCTGGCATTAGCTCTCACAAGTTCCTGTACAACAGCCCCGGTTGAGTCATCGCCCGGTGTGTCAGTCGGTTTTGGTACGATGTAGATCATGCTCCTCACGTCCTGGTCATGCGATTACGAGTTTTTAATCGTACGGGTTTCACTACCGTTTTGTATCTTGCCAGATATAACCGGTGGGGTGGGAAGTCCATGAAGAAGAACCAGATCGCCATCATCGGGTGTGGGAACCCTCTCATGGGAAATGACGGGGCGGGGGTCAGGGTGATGCAGCTCCTCGATGGAATGGTCGCTGGTGTTGACTGCATCGATGGCGGCACCGGGGGATTTGGCCTGATCCCGCTGATGGAGGGGTATGAGAAGGTCGTGATCGGCGACGCCATGGTGGGAGTCGGTGACCACGTCGGCGATCTCCTCGTCTTTGAAGTGCCGCCGTTCCACGACTATCCACGGTCCGGGCTCCATGAGATCGGGATTGGGGAAGCAGTGGCGATAGCCCTGGAACTCGGGTATGCCAGGGAGGTCATAACGATCGGGATTGAGGTAGGGGAGATCAGGGCGTTCAGCCAGGAGATCGACCAGGCGGTCAGAGAGGGCATCAGGGTCGCCTGCGGGCGCATCCTCACGATCCTGGAAAAGTGGACCGGTGAGGCTGGCGGGGTTGAGTCGGCGTCGGTTGAGACCTCGCCTCCATGACCGTCTTCTGCAGGCGGGGGCGGGCCCCAATCCTTGCCCCATTATAATCCACTTTCTGTCCGATTCTGAGGATTCTGGTATCAGGTGAATCTGAGCAGCAGATATCCGAATTACTCCAACAGAAGACTCGATCAGGTCTCTGCCCCTCGTCTGGATTACCACCAACCGCTCAGTTCGCGCTGGGGAGCGGTAGTCGCGGGAGATGTTTTTCAACTTCAGGCTCTGGTTGTGGCTCGAATGCGAGAATGCCAGCATCAGTGCCTGAGGACGACCACCCGGACAGGAAGTGATAAATCTCGCGCTCTGCCATGCCCAAAACGTGTTTTCAACAGGACCAAAAGGAATTCAGCCTCGTATTTTTAC
>CAZYWX010000088.1:0-6788 GCA_964651285.1 uncultured Methanoculleus sp. | reverse complement strand
CCCGTTCCTCTGGATCGCATCCCATGGTGAGGGATTCGTCGCCGGGCTTGCGGGGCTGGTGGCGATCACTCCTGGTTATCCCTGCATAATCCTCGGGACCGCCGCCGGGGTTGCCGGTGCGGTTGTACGGGCAAACCTCAGGCGGAATGAGGGTGCCTGAGGGAAGGAGGGAAGGGGATCCGGGCGACTGCCCCGGGATCATCGGGAGGTGGGTGAGGAGGGGTGAGGCTTGCGGGAGGAACTTACACGTGTCCCCCTGCTGCGGGCCCCCCTCCCCCGGATGCGATCGCCACCACGGTCCACAGCATGAGGATTGATGGGGAAGGACCGGTTCTGGTCGATCCTGGCATCCAAGTTCCGGATCCTCCTGCAGCGCCGTGTCCCGGGCAACCCTACCCGCCCCGTGACTAAATGCGCCGGGGCAGGGCTAGTGCTCGTTGTCATCTTAAATGTAGAAATCTCCCATCCCTCTTCGCGGTCTCCCGTGTGAGATGTTGGTACTCTCTCGTACCCCTCTCGCGTTGCCGCGAAGCTTTGACGGGGCGTTGCAGGGGATTATACCGAACTTCGCGTCTTCGCGTCTTCGCGTGAGGTCATATTGCGGTAGTGCCCTACGAAACAACTGGTCATCTGAGATCCCATCCTGGTGTTCCCGCTTGCATGCAATCCGGGGCACGGCTTTCCCTGGTACATCGATTCCCAATTCCCGGCACGCTCAACGGAGGAGAGTATCGATCTTTTTTCGCACTCTCCGGGGGTTTGCATCCTGGTATCCCCCCTTCCTGCCCCCTTCCTGGGGCGGGGGCTTAGAGGAGGAACGTACGGGTAGCCGCCTTGCGGGGAGGGAGTTACAAGCGTATGGCAAATCTCCAGGAATTGAGTCTTGGAGGCTTGAAGATGCGAGACAGAGACCGGGGAGGGGGGCGAGCCCCCCCACCCGTCAGCCCCACCCCCATGGTGATAGCCACCACGGTCCACAGCATGAGGACATGCTTGCGAGAAAAGGTCGAACTCAGGGACAGGCCGGGTCCGGCACCAATCTCGTCCAGGGATGAACGACAGCCGGAATAGGGTGGGCGTTACCAGAGCCCGATAATGGAAATTTTCGGTCGGATCCACCGAGATCGATTATCAGTTCTATGCTGGAGCACCTACCCATATTGCCGTCTTCACGTGTGGTTATTGGCGTTGCATCTCGCGCACCAAAATCTTCGAAAATAAGGTGAGGTTATCCCAGAACTCCTCTGCCGGGAGGGGGCGATACCCGGGGCATAGGCAGCCGTTCCGATTTCTGCGACCGGGATGCGTCGAATCGCCGTTCCCCTGCGTGAGGGTGCGCCGACCCACCGGGATCATCGATCGCCAGAGACTATTGGGATGTGCTCGGTGACACGATGCACTACCCCCCATAAAAGATGCTGGCGATCTTGTAGAGGTCCATATCCACGGTCTTGAGGTGCGCTACCGCTTCCTCAAGCGGGACCGCAACGATATCGTTGCCCCGGAGCGCGACCATCTTCCCGAAATCCTTCTCCCTGACGAGTTCCACCGCCGCCACCCCGAACCTGGTCGCAAGCACCCGGTCGTGCGCCGTCGGGGACCCGCCCCGCTGGACATGCCCGAGCACCGTCACCCGCGTCTCCATCCCTAGTCTTTTTTCGAGTTCGTCGCGCAGGAACGTCCCGACGCCGCCGAGCGTCACGTGTCCGAACTCGTCGGTCCTGGCCGACTGGGTGATCGCCGCTTCCATCCCCTTCGGCCGGGCACCCTCGGCGACCACGACGATGCTGAACATCTTTCCCCTCTCGTAGCGCGCCTGGAGGTGCCGGGTGACCTCGTCGAGGTCAAACGGAACCTCCGGGATGAGGATCTGGTCTGCCCCGCCCGCAATCCCGGCCATGGTCGCGATCCAGCCGGCATGCCGCCCCATCACCTCCACCACCATGATCCGGTGATGGGACTCTGCCGTCGTGTGGAGACGGTCGATCGCCTCGGTGACGATGGAGACCGCGGTGTCGAACCCGAAGGTATAGTCGGTCGCGGCGACGTCGTTGTCGATGGTCTTGGGGACCCCTACCACCGGAATACCCATTACTGAGAGGTTGTTCGCGACACCGAGGGTATCCTCACCCCCGATAGCGACCAGCGCATCGATCCCGAACCTCCTGATGTTGTCGCGCAACCGCTGGACATCAGCCTCGTTCTTGAAGGGGTTCGTCCGTGACGTCCCGAGGATCGTCCCGCCCTTCGGGAGGATCCCGGTCACCGAGTAGTCGGTGAGCGGTTCGACGTCACCGGCGATCAGCCCGTGCCATCCGTCCCTGATCCCGATGGTATCAAATCCGTACTTCGCCCCGGTCCGCACAACCGCCCGGATCACCGCGTTCAGCCCCGGGCAATCCCCTCCTCCTGTCAGGACACCGATCGTCGTCATCGCCTCACTCACCTCCCCGGTAGATCCTCATCGCCTCATCCACACTCGCGCCATCGAGGGTGATCGCTGCTATCGCGTTACAGAACCGGACCGCCTCATCAAGCGACCGCTGATGGATGTTCCGCCCGGTTGCGTTCCCGACCGTGCCGCCGAGATGGATCTGGTCATGGAGCTGCTGCAGGAACTCAGGCACATTGGCCTGCGAGCCCCCCGCACAGACGACCCCGGTCCTGCCAGCGGCCGCCACCGCCTCACGGAGGAGCGTCGCGTCGACCGCAACCCCCCCTTTTGGCGGGTTCACCTTCGCAAAGTCGCTCCCGAGCGCCGCCGCGACCCCGGCCGCGCCGGCGATCAGGTGCGGGTCGCGCTCGTCCTTGACCGCCCTGCCCCGGGGATACATCCAGAGCACTGTGACAAGCCCCTCCTGGTGCGCCTGGTAGACGGCCTGCGCCGCCTGATGGAGCATCAGCGCCTCGTACTCGCTCCCGAGATAGACCGTGTAGCCGACGCCGAGGATCGAAAGCCCTGTCCTGTCCCGGAGGTCGACCACCTGCCTGACATGGTGGAGGCCCGAACTGACCGGGTCGCGCTGCGAGGTCGCGACCAGGTTGGTCCTGGAGTTGAGTTTGACCAGGTAGGGCACGTCCGGGTAATCCCTGCCGTACCTGGCGATCAGCCCGAGTTGCGTCGCAAAGACCCCGATCCGCCCTCGACTTGCGATCCGGAAGAGATGCTCAGGATCGGCGTCGTCAGGATGGATGCCTTCCCCGGCGAAGTCATCGTTGAGGTGTTCGATCTTCTGGTCGCCAGCAAAGAGCATCAGCCTCCCGGTGCCCCGGGTCATCGCCCGGTAGTTCTCCCGGTACCGCTCCTGCTCCCGGAGAGGTACATCGAGAGGAATCCTGATATCGGGTGAAGGTGGCATCATATCCCCTCCACCCAGTCCCCAGCTACTTAAGTGTAGCGGGGATCAGGATCGTTTGCGTGGGTGGGACTGGCCAGGTGCCCGGCATCCCGGACGAGGGTTGCGGGGGGAGCGGGGATGCGGAACCGGTTCGCCCCTCCCCTCCTCCCGGGCTGGTCTCTCCGGCCGCTAACGGGAGCGTCGTTACGTGCCCGGGATCGCGGGAAATTGGGGAACGTTTATTTTGCTTTCAGTCAGAATTATTCGTAGAGTTTACCGGCATTCATTCTTCAGGCTGAAGGGTGTGCCACACAATGATTCAGGGATAAAACCACATGGATGTTCTGCCAATCCTCATTGACTGGTCACCATATATCGCCTCAGGCATTGTTACCACGCTCAGCCTTGTTCTGAGTGCCCTCGGCATCGGTGCCCTCCTCGGGCTACCTATGGCGATCGGCCAGGTTTACGGCTCCCGTCCGGTGCGCTGGATCATCGGGATCTACGTCTGGTTCTTCAGAGGTCTTCCCATCCTCGTCCTGCTCTTCCTCTTCTGGTTTGGTATATTCCCCGGGCTCGGGCTCGGCAATGTCCCGGCTTTCGTGGTCGGGGCGGTCGTGCTGGGCCTCCGGGGGGCGGCATACCAGTCCCAGATCTTCAGGGGGGCCATCCAGTCAGTCAGCGAAGGACAGATGATCGCGGCCCGATCCCTCGGGATGAGCAGGTTCACCGCCATCCGTTCGGTCATCCTCCCGCAGGCGATGCGTATCGCGCTTCCCGGATGGTCAAACGAGTACCCCAACATGCTGACCGACTCTGCGGTCTGTTACGCCATCGGGGTCGCTGAACTGCTCACCGTTACATCGAGGATCGTCGCACAGACCTACCTGACGATGCCGATCTTCCTTGCCGCGGCAGGGATCTTCATTATCCTGAACTACGGGGGGCTCAAAGTCCTGCATGGACTGGAGAGAAGAATCGCGATTCCTGGATTTGGGTCCGGGGCGGTGTAGATGCATGAATAGGAACGACATTGTGCTGAGAGTTGAGGACATACACAAGTCCTTCGGAGATAACGAGGTGCTGCGAGGGATCTCGTTCGACGTCAGGAGAGGCGAGACGAAGGTCTTCATCGGCCCATCAGGGACAGGAAAGAGCACGCTTCTGCGGTGCATCAACCAGCTGACGATACCCGACCGGGGGCGCGTCTGGCTCGATGGCGAGGAGGTCACGAACTCAGGCGCCCGGATCAACTATTTCCGGCAGAAGATCGGGATGGTCTTCCAGAACTTCTACCTCTTCGACCACCTCACCGCGCTTAAAAACGTCGAACTGGCGCTGATCAAGGTCAGGGGCATGAGCAAGGAGGAGGCGCGTGAGAAAGCGCTCACCGAGCTCAGACAGGTGGGGATGGAGGACTGGGCTGACCACTATCCGGCCGAGCTCTCGGGTGGTCAGGCGCAGCGGGTCTCCATCGCCCGGGCGCTCGCCATGGACCCGGAGGTCATCCTCTTTGATGAACCGACATCAGCCCTCGACCCTGAACTGACCAGAGAGGTGCTCGAGGTCATGAAGAGGCTGGCCCAGCAGGGGATGACGATGCTCGTCGTCACCCACGAGATGGGGTTTGCCTGCTCGGTGGCAACCGAGATCCTCTTCATGGAGAACGGGGTGGTGGCCGAGCGGGGGACGCCAGAGATGCTCATGCATGACCAGCGGTTCACCAGGATGAAGTCGTTCATCGGTCAGTTTGATGCCTATCGGGGGGACTGAGGAACGGTATGGACCAGATCACCTTCATCTGCGATATCCTCCTCCCGGAATTGCTGCGGGGGCTGGTCGTTACCCTGCAGCTGATCGTATGTTCAGCCCCGTTCGGTCTCGCGTTCGGGATCGCCGTTGCGGTGGGGAGGCAGTATGGCGGTGCTGTTCTCTCGAGGATCTGCAAGGCGTTCGTCTTCCTCATCAAAGGCACACCGCTGATCCTCCTCCTCTTCATCCTCTACTTCGGCCTCCCGTCGATAGGGGTCACCCTCCCTGCGTTCACCGCAGCGGTGATCGGGTTTATCCTCTGCAACGCGGCCTACAACTCTGAGTATGTCCGGGGTGCCCTCCTCTCGATCAAAGACGGCCAGATGATCGCTGCCCAGGCGCTGGGGATGACCCGGGCCCAGGCGATCAGGAACGTCATCCTGCCGCAGGCGCTCCGCCGGGCGATACCTGGCCTCTCCAACGAGTTTATCTACCTGATCAAGTACTCGTCGCTTGCCTACATGATCACGGTCGTTGAACTTGCCGGTGCGGGGAAGAATGTAGCGACAAAATATTTTATCTACACCGAGACGTTCATGGTCGTCGGTATCGTCTACCTCGCGCTGGTGACGATCACGACCGTCGCCGTCACCATCCTGGAGAAGCGTGTGGCTGTTCCGGGCATGAACCGGGCCACCGCCGCCCGGTGGTAACTTTTTTTTCGCATGGGCCCACAGAGACATGGCCTCAGGCTGAACTGATGAAAAATCCGGGTATCGGATGCTGGGGGTGGGTAGCCAAGCCCCTCCACCCCACCGCTTCGGGGGCGCGGGAGTAGTGCTTGACGATACCAGGTTGGCTTTTCGACGTTCCTTGTGCCACAACACTCTCATCCTGGCTATCGCGCCTGGGGGAGGGGACCGGGGAGGGGGAGCCTCCCCTCACCGCAGAAGGCACTAGCCCCTCATCGACCCCCACCCCTCCCGCACATTCAGCGCTCCTCCCCCGCGTCATGGGCGGGGGCAGCAGTCAGCGGCGAAGAGCCCGGAGATCCCCACGACCCGAGACCCGAGAGGAGTCTGGATTTCGCGACCCGCTGGAGACCCACGGGGTGCATCGTGCGAGCGAGATCCAGCCTGATACCCAGATCCAGACAGAGGGACAACACCCCGTGTAGTGGCTCTTCACTGGTGCAATGATTCTCAATTACCGGCACGCTCAATGGTGGGGGGTATGGATCTTGGTTCACGCCGTCCGGGGGGGCGGGGGCTTTGAGGAGGAACGTTCCGGGTAGCCGCCTGCGGGGAGGAGGTTCCCGGTAGGCGTATGGCAATCTCCAGGGATTGAGTCCTGGACACTTGAAGATTCGAGGCAGAGACCGGGGAGGGGGAGAACCCCCCGTCAGCCCCATCCCCCCATGGCGAATAGCCACCCACGGTCCACTGTCCGGGGAGATCCCGGGGAAGAACCCGTTTCTCGCTGGCCGATTCTTCCCGGTCTTTCGGGAAACCGGCGTCAGTCAGCACCACCCCACCCCCTGGCGCAGCGTTCCCCCGGCTATCGCCGTGACTGCCCCCGGGAGGGGGCGGGGGAGGGGACGAAGGCCAGATAGGGTCGGTTCTTTTGGCATCGATGCACGAGGGGGGAGGGGGGACAGTGCCCGGGCGTATACCCCGGGGAAAGCCCTTACCGCCGGTG
>CAZYWX010000087.1:0-6826 GCA_964651285.1 uncultured Methanoculleus sp. | reverse complement strand
CCCACAGCAGGAGCCCGCTCCTCTACAACCGGCTCTTTGCGCACTTTGGCATGCATTACCACTACACCCTCCTTGAATGGCCTGATGCGGAGACGATCATCCGTCTTGCAAACCTCCTCCCCACAAAAGGGCTCTCGGTCACCATCCCGTTCAAGACTGACGTTCTGCACCACCTCGACGAGGTGGACGACCACGCAGAGGCGATCGGGGCGGTGAACACCGTCATCCGGTGCGGCGGCCGCATGTATGGGTATAACACCGACTGGCTGGGGGTGCGGGCCCCGCTTGCCCACCGGCAGGGCGCCCGGGCGGTGGTCCTCGGCGCCGGGGGTGCGGCGGCTGCGGCGGTCTATGCCCTCGTATCGCTTGATATGGATGTTATGGTGCTTGCCCGGCGTCCTGATGCAGCGCGGAGGCTTGCCGGGCGGTTCGGGTGCCGATGGGGTGGACTGGGGGCGTTCAGGGGGGCTGACGTCGATGTAGTGGTGGACGCAACCCCGGTCGGGATGGAGCCTGACACCCGGAGCCTGCTCGCCCCCGGCGACCTTGAGCCGGGGACGACCGTCTTTGACCTCGTCTACACGCCGCCGGAGACCCCCCTCATCAGGGCGGCGAAGGAGGCCGGGTGCGAGACGATACCGGGCACCGAGATGTTTGTCCACCAGGCGGTGGAGCAGTTCCGACTGATCACCGGGATCGCGGTCACGCCCGCACTGGTGAGGGAGATGCTTGCATGAACACCTTCGGGAGAAATTTCAGATGCACGACGTTCGGTGAGAGCCACGGGAAGGCGGTGGGCGTTGTCGTTGACGGCTGCCCGCCAGGAATCCCCCTCACCGAGGCTGATATCCAGCCCTACCTCGATCGGAGGCGGCCGGGGAAGAGCCCGCTTGAGTCAGCACGGCAGGAGCCCGACCGGGTGGAGATTCTCTCGGGGACGTTTGAGGGGAGGACAACCGGTGCCCCGATCGCGCTCGTCGTCCGAAACCAGGACGTCCGGTCTGGGGACTACGACGCGCTTCGGGACGTCTTCAGGCCCGGACACGCCGACTACACCTGGCAGGCAAAGTACGGGATCCGCGACCACCGCGGCGGCGGGAGGAGTTCGGGCAGAGAGACCCTTGCCCGGGTCGCGGCCGGAGCGGTGGCGGTGCGCTGTCTTGCGCCCCATGGTGTCGCAGTCAGCGGGAGGATCGTTTCGGTGCACGGGGCGACTGAACCAGAAGCGATGGAAGCAGAGATCCAGGCTGCCCGGGATGCGGGGGACTCTGTGGGCGGGGTCGTCGAGGTGACGGCGACCGGGTGCCCGGCAGGCCTCGGGGATCCGGTCTTCGGGAGACTGGACGCCGCTATCGCCGGGGCGATGATGAGCATCGGTGCGGTGAAGGGTGTTGAGATCGGGGAGGGGTTCGGCGCCGCCCTGCTGCTCGGGAGCGAGATGAACGACCCCATCACGAGGCCCGGGTTTGCAACCAACCACGCGGGCGGGGTCCTCGGCGGGATCAGCACCGGGCAGGATATCGTCGTCAGGATCGCGGTCAAGCCGACGCCCTCGATACGGCGGGTGCAACAGACCGTCGATCTGGCCGGGGAGGAGCAGGAGATCTCGGTTGCGGGGAGGCACGACCCCTGCATCGCTCCCCGCATCCTCCCGGTCGCCGAATGTATGCTCGCGCTCGTCATTCTCGATGCGATGCTTGAGCAGGCGAAGTACCGGGGGTTTCGGGGGTTTCGGGGGTGAAGAAGCCACCGGCCAGATCGGTGGCTTCCCCGGGAGATGTCCTTGAAGTTGTTCCAATAAGTAACCGGTGGTTGAAGGACCACGGGGTTTTTGAGCACTCTGGGGGAGCATGCCGGGCAGCGAGAATCCCAGCGACCCGGCTTTCCTCCGGATACCACGCTTTGGGGAGGGGGGCGGACCCCTCCACGAACAGGGCGATACTTTCCGTAAACCCTCACACCCCCGGGGTGGGGGCAGTATGTGGGATAGCCTCGGGGAAATCGGCTGATGGGGGAGGGAGCAATACGGGCCCATCTTGATTGATACCAGGTACCAGACACAGAGACACCACCTCGTGCAGCGGACCCGGGGGATATCGCATCGCGGGGAGGGACCGGGAGGGGGTCGCCCCCTCCCGGCAGAAGGCGATACCTGAAAACACTTCTCTGCAAGCCCCACCCCGCCCGGCCTTCGGCCTCCTCCCCCGCCCCTGGGGGGCGGGGGCAGTCAGTGCGATAGCCTCGGGGAAATCGGCTGATGGGGGAGGGAGCAATGGACTCATACTACTAGATCCAGCCAGATACCCAAACCCGGATGCGAGGACGAGTCCCCATGCAGTGGTTATCACATCGGGGGAGGGGTGCGGTGGTGGCGGGGGTCGCCCCCTCCCCCCAGAGGCAATACCCGAGAATCCCTCTCTGCAAGCCCCCACCTGCTCCGGGGGCAGTCAGGGCGGTACGCGGGGGGGAGTCGGTTGATGGGTGTTATGCAGAGCGGGTAACTGCCCCACCCCGCGGTGTGATGGTCTGGATATGCCTGGGGCACAAGAGGTGGTGGGGTTCATCGTGTTTCTGATCGAGTTCATCCCAAAAGTGCCCGACGATTGAAGATCCCCGGGGGTTGGAGCCCCCTCATGCACGAGGAAAACGATTTAACGCATATAAGATGCAGCAATCGGAGCTCTGGCCTATACCCGGGCCTCGCGCCTCGGGGGGACCGGGAGGGGGTCGCCCCCTCCCGGCAGAAGAGTTTTGGGATAATCTCATCAAGAGATCTGCAGATCCGGATTATTCTGGGACGATTGGAGTTTTCTCTTTTCTTTCAGGGATGGGGGATACCACCCGTTTACGATACTTCCCACGGTCTGGTGCTCCGGAAAAACGGAATTCCGGTTTCCCCTGCACACCAGCCGGCATCCAGCGGCCTGGTAAGCATCTGCATGAGGCATCATCTCTCAAACCGGCCTCCGAAAGACCGCTTCAACCTCGGCCCGGGGCAGGTCCCTGCCCCTGACCCGCAGCTCCCAGCGGTCGGTCCTGACCAGAAGCAGGGTGAGCGGTGCAAAGAGATCTGCCACCTCGGCTTCGGTGAAGTAGTGGGTGATGATCCCATCCCCCCTGCGGAAGGTCTGCTCCTCGACCTCTGTCCCTTTTCCAGCACGCATATCCTCGATGGAGAAACCCCTGAAGAAAGCCGCTCCACCTGGCCTGAGAACCCGGCAGACCTCTGATGCCACAGCCCTCCGGCCCTTTTCGGGCACGTGGCCGATGACGTGGACCAGGAAGACCGCATCGAAGACCTGCTCGCGGAAAGGCAGGTGCTCTGCATCGGCAATGGCAAAGCTGACCTCCGATGTTGCCGGGTGTTGCCGGGCAAGGCTGACAGCCTGATGGGAGATATCGACCGCGGTCACCCTCCAGGACCGCCGGGCAAGCGCAACGAGGGTCTTGCCGTTCCCGCACCCGAGTTCCAGGACAGTGGCACCAGCCGGAAGGTCAGGGAGTGGTGGCGGTGCCCCGCCCCAGAGGTCACCACGTTTCTGGTAATCCTCGTTCCAGGCGGCCCTGTAGGTCTTCATCGATCTCAGGTCGGCAGCGTCAGCGATAAGTGTTCTGGCCGCCGCCGGGCGTGACAGGGAACGATAGTGGCCTGATGTGGATTTACGGCCAATCGTCTGGGGGGGAAATCCCCCAGCATCCAGATGCCTGTTCTTCGCCGGTTCAGCCTGCGTGCGAAACCGCCAGCGAAAATCCCCTTCTGCCGGGAGAGGACGGGCCTCAGCCCTGCCCCCTTCTGTTCATGTGGCACGAGCTGCTCCGGGTCAACCGCACAGGAGAGCATGAGGGGGAAAGACCGGGCCAGCGCCAGACGCCTGGCCAGGCACATCGCTCCACTCAGGCGGTCGGCCCCGAACCTCAAGACAGAAGATGTTGGTACCCCACGATTCGGGAGAAGAATTCATGGAGATTGCCCCAGAGCTCTTCTTTCCCGGCCTCTCCCAGGGGCGCGATACCCCCGGCAACGGCCCCGGGTCCTGATTGCTGCACCCGTATCTGTCAAATCGACGTTCCCGTATGTTGCGTGTGCGCTTGACCCACCAGGTCATCCAGGCGCCGGAGCATTCCGGGATGAGGAGATGATCTTAACGAACGTTCGAGAAAAATTGGTCCACAGCATCCGCAGATTTCCTGGAACGTCCGGATGCGTTGTATTTCGGGAAAGATATTAATAACAAGCGACCGTACAACACCAGCGTGGACCTTTCAGATGCTGTTGCGACAATACTGGCCCTGATAACCTTTACCTGTATCATACTCAGCCCTCCGCCGACACCAGCATCACTGAACGATACAGAATCGGTCTCCATCGATCCTCTATCCCCTCAGCAACCAGTTGCTGCCAGAAACCTCTCCTCTCTCCTCACCGGTCACCCCCTGACCACCCCCCTGTCTCTTCAGGAAGAGACGACCAATACCACCATCCCGACTGGAAACGAGACCACCGCCGGAGAGGATGTGAACGAAACACTGGTTGAGCCTGACTACGATGACGATGAACTGGTCAGCCTGGTTGAAAATACGAGCGTGTCGCTCATGGCACTCTCGGTGCAGAACGCCTATGCCCTTTACACCTGGGACGAGAGCCTGGTTGGAGAGAGCGCCGCAGCGCTCCAGGAATTTGCAACAGAGGTCTTCGCAGATCTCACTCCGCTGAACGTCTCAGATGACCTGAAAGAGGTAAAATCCTCGTTTGCCCTTGCTCTCAAGTCATATGGGGCGGCTGGCGAGGCAGTGCAGGGAGACCTCCCCCTCAACAGAACGCAGGTGGATCTGGCACTCAAAGAGAATCGTCAGGGGTCGATCCATCTCTGTGCGACGTTTGAACATCTGCGCTCCCCGGTGCTGCATATACCAGAAGAGGTCGTGGAAATCGAGATTCCTGCACCCCGATCCTGCGATCTTCCCGCTCCCGGTGAAGAAGACCTTGTGCTCTTGCAACGGTATATCTACGAAGACCGGAGCCGTGCAAACGATATCTCGCTGATGCTGGAATCGGCAGAAAAGATCAGGACATACTATCTCTTTGATGGGAGTGGGAAAGCGTTTGTCGCAGATCCAGGAAGAACATTCCTGCTGGTCAAGGTGAAAGTCACAAACCTTGGTCATAAGGGGGATAGCAGGATATATAAGATCCGGACCCCAGGTCTCGATGTATTCCGTCTTCATTACCGCGAGACCACGTTTTCTCCGATACAACTGATGCCAGGGACGTCACTCGGTGAGCCGTATGATGCTACAACGCTGGATCGGTACGAGAAGAAAGTCGGGTATATCCTTTTTGACATCCCGGAAGCACTCGATCTCGACGATTGCTCTCTCCAGGTGGATCTTGGTGAGGCGGGTTCTCCCACCTGGACACTTGGAGCGTCGCTCTGATGGGTATCGCGTCAGGTTCTGGTCGCCTGATCTCCTGCACTGTCTTTTCCGGGAAATACACATTTCCAACGGTCGCATTCATCCAACCGTTCGCTATTTTCCGGCTGAACGCCTTGCAGGGGATAGGTACAGACACCCGTCGGCTCGGCTGTATTGGGTGGATCCCTGCCCATGGAGGCCAGGAAACCAGGTCTCACCCGGGCTCACTCAACCCTTAGCGGAATGCATATGATGTTCGTGGACGATAACCTACCCAGTGGCAGTAAGACGGTTTCATTCCGTGGTAACACTCGCGATCCTCTGTGTCGGGGCAATCCTATCTCTTCATCTCCTCATCCCTGGAGTGGTTATAGCCTGGCTTCCATTCCCCGTGATGCATGAGTCCGGCCTGGAGACTGATGCTGTTCCCGGGAATGCGTCAGAGAATGTATCCACCCTTGAGGATGACCCGGATGCCACCATCCTCCTCATGGGGTCCCTGAGTGATGACGAGAGGCTGGAGGCGCTGATCGCCAGGACCAGCATCCAGCTCCTGGAAGCCTCCGTTGAGCAGATTTATTCCGCCCACGCCCGCGATAGCGTAGCGCTTCGTGATCAGGCAACCAGCATCTTATCACTTGCGGAGGGAGCCCGTGATGATGTCGCAACCCTTGAGGTCTCACCAGAACTTGCGCCGATACAAGTGGCGTTTATCACCGTGCTTGAAGAGTTCGTCACAGCCGGCACCCTGCTCAACGGGAGCACTGTCATAAATCAGAGCGTGATCGATGAAGCAGTAGATCACCTTGCCCGGGGAACCGAGAGCCTCGCCGGTCTCCTGCAGGAGTTCACCACCCCTCCTGCCGGCAGTCCTGGCGCCAGCCCGGTTCCAACGAGTCCTGCAACAAACCTGACCCCTGCATTCCCTGATGCTCTGAAGACTGGAGAGAGGTTCTGCTATGAGGATGCCCGCGGAGAAAACTCGATCTCGCTGATCGTTGGCACAACAAAGCAGATAACCACATTTCACACCCTCGACACGAAGACAAAGAAGTATACCACACAACCCGGGAACGCATACCTGCTGGTCGCCGTGAAGGTGACCCATCTTGGGTATAAAGGAGACGGCACAGCAAGTCGTCTTGACGCCCCGCGGGAGAACGCTTTCACCCTTCACTATCTCGATGAGACCTATAACCCGATCTCGTCACCCGGGCCGACCAATCAGGGTGGCTCCTACTCCGGAGGATCTCTCCAGCGGCACGAGTCCAGGGAAGGATTCCTCTTCTTCGAGGTTCCAGAGGAGCTTGACCTCTCTTTTGCCTATCTCGAGGCCCGGGTCGGCAGGGGCCATCACCCGGTCTGGTTCCTTGGACCGGGATGAAGCATCCAGCCTACCAGATCCCATCGA
>CAZYWX010000086.1:0-7004 GCA_964651285.1 uncultured Methanoculleus sp. | reverse complement strand
GAACTTACGGATTCCTCCACAACGCCTGGGGGACGACGAACAAGGTGATCAAGGACGTCCGCTACGAGAACTGTGCCGCGATCAACTGCGGCAGGTACGGGGCGTTCAACCCCTGGGTGACAGGGTTTGACTTTGCAGAACTCAACGACATCGAGGGGCTCAGGGTGAAGAACTGCCTCGCTGAAGGAAACCTCGAGTCAGGGTTCCACTTCGAGTTTGACCCGAAGAAGGTAGACTGCATCCTTGAGGACTGTGTGAGCCGCGACAACGGCCAAAAACCCTATCCGACAAAGCCCTACCAGCAGAGCGATATGTCAACTCACTACTTCGGGTGCGGCTACTACGCCCCGAACGCTGATGTGACGTTCAAGAACTGTGTCTCCGAGGGCAACTCACTGTATGGGTTCTACGCCACCAACGGCGGCAAACTCTACAACTGCGTCGACAGAGATGTCGGTGCCGGGAAGACCGACTACACCTACAGAAAGCCGGCCTCCTACTACAGCATTCCGTGCCGCTCGACCAACCCCTCCCTGGTGATGGAGGACTGCTCAAGCATCGACTCACACGGCTACGGCCTCCAGATTGACTTCGCAAACAACGTCCAGATCAAGAACTTCCATCTGGAGAACCCGGCCGGGATCGACGGGACGGGTGCAAGCCTCGGTGGCACGAACGGTCAGTTCGGTGACTCATCGGTGGATATCCACGCCTCCGGCGACCGTGTTGACACACTGGTATTTGCAAAGAATAACCAGAACGTCCAGTACACCGGGGAGATCACCGCCAACTCCGCCCAGGCGTTCCTGGTCGAAGGTGGCCAGAACGTCCAGACCGCGGGCATGAAGGTTACGCCTGCCGGCCAGTAACCAGCCAGCATATCCCGGACCCGGGAAGGGGTCCGGTCCCAATCTTTTTTGTGATGTTGTAGTGATCTCGTTTCAGAGTGGTTTCTGCCGCGATCGGTCTGGCGTGGGCGATAATGCCAGGACCAGGCAGTCGTCTCAGAACGCCTATGTGGTCGTGGTGATCCCCCAACGATCGGCTGGTGGTTGGAGGAGATCGAAGGCCAGAAGGGGTAGAGGCCGCCAGAACGAGTGCGTCCTCAAACACCATACGGTCCCCGCTGGCAAGCGCTCTCCCGGCATCGGGTCTCGACTCCCGGGGTTCTGCTGATGGCCTCAGGAGAATATCCGGGGACTCTTCTGCCGGGAGGGGGGCGAGTCCCACCCGGTCCCTCCTTCAGGGCGAGAGATCAGGGACACCGGCAGCATCTCCTGCATCCTCGAGAATCGCCGGTCCCGTGCCGTGCGCATCTAGCCAACCCAACCAGGATCGTCAATCACCAGCCATGTTTGGGATGACCTCGGTATACAGGGTCTCGATCTCACGGACGATCGCCCGCCAGTTATACCTGCTCTGGACGAGATCCTTCGCCTGTTCACCAAACCTGACCCGCAGGGCATCATCGGCGAGCAGGCTCCCGATGGCACCAGCAAGTGCCTCGGGCGTGTATTCAGTGGTATACCCGACGACACCATCGATCCACGTGAGCAGGTCCCCCTGGCCCGTTGTCACGATGGGTGTTCCGCAGAGGCAGGCCTCGAGGAACGTGACCGGGAACCCGGTAAAACTCGGCGTGACAAAGACGTCCGCATCGGTGAACGCAGCCATCTTATCCTCCTTGCTCACAAACCCTGTAAAGACCACCCGGCCATCAAGGTCAAGCGACCTGATCTGCTCCCTGAACTCCTGGTTGTGGCCCATATCCCCGCCCACCAGCAGAAGGAGAGCATCATCGAACTCCCGGGCGACCTCTGCAAACGAGCGGATCAGGAGGGCGATCCCCTTTGTGGGGTCGAGTCTTCCCAGATAGAGCACAATCTTCGTGGTATCACCGATGCCCCACTTTTCCCTGAACCTGCCGCGGACCGGGAGGTCTGGATACTCGGCGAGATCGATGCCGTTCGGGATGATCGCAACCCGGTCTTCATCGACGCCCAGGTCACGGTAGCGTTCTGCTTCGGTCTCGTTGAGCGCGATCACCCCTGCAGCACCGAGGAGGACTTCTTTTGCCCAGAGCAGGTCAAACAGCCGTTTCATCCGCGTAGATCCCGTATCTTGCGGGAGCGCCCCATGCGCCTGGAGCACATAGGGCACGCCGTACTTCCTCGCGTAATGCGAGGCGATGACGGTGAGCAGGGTGCGGTGGTCGTGGATGTGGATAACATCAAACTCTGCCATCTCTCTCCTCGCGACCCACGGCATGCGGTAGGGCACCACCGGCGGGGTCACGCCAGGAGCGTATTTACGCAGATTCTCAAAGTAGTAGACATTCATACCGTCGACGCAGGTTGCGCGATTCGTCGGCAGGTCGTTTGGATAGATGCTCCGATTCGTCGTATAGACCGTGATCTCATGCCCGTTCTCATGCAGGTTCCGGGAGATATCATACGCGACCCGCGCAACCCCTCCCGATTCCCAGAGCGGTTTGAAGAACGGGGTAACCTGTAATATCTTCATTCATTTTCCCCCACTATTCCGCTGTTTCAGTCTCCTCCTGATCATACCCGCGTAGCAGTTCAGGCAGAACGGCGTCACCAGCCAGACCCCGCACTCCGCCAGGTGCGCGATCCCGTGCTCCTGGATCCGGTAGCGGTAGCTCTCCAGGTTGTAGGTCAGGTATTCTTCGCCGATCTCCTCATACCACCACCGCCGGGTGACCTCCCCGTTCTGGATCCGCTCCGAGCATTCCCTGATCCAGTGCTCCACCGCATCCCGGGTCTCTCCCTCCGCTACCTCTGGCTGGAAATCGTCGTTGATAAAACAGGGGATGACCGTGTAGTCCTGGATGCCGTCCCGATCAAGATCCACCGAGAGGATCATGCTGCTCATGATCTTCTCCTTGAAGAGTTCGGTATCAAACTGGAAGTTCCCGAGAGAGTAGGCGATCAGGCCATCGTTATACCGCTCCAGCCCCTGGATAGTGTGCGAGTGGTGCCCGAGGATCAGACTCGCCCCGCTGTCGATGAGGCTATGGGCAAGCTTGATCTGAGCGGGGGAAGGGTAGTAGACGTTCTCGATACCCCAGTGCAGGGAGACGATGACGACATCACACCGGTCTTTTAGCGCCGCAATATCCTTGATGATGGCCCTCTTTTTCAGCTTTGATACCGTAACCCCCGCCGGGGACCTGAACATACCGCTCGTGTAACCGAGGAACCCGAGCCTGATCCCATTCTGCTCAACAACCAGACCTTCCGGGCGGTTATCACCGCGCCCCCCGCCGATGTAGGCGATACCATGGTTCTCGAGCACGTCAAGGGTCTTTTCGAACCCCTCCCGGCCCAGGTCGAGCGTATGGTTGTTTGCCACGCTCAGAATATCAAACCCGGCATCCCTGAGATATCCACCCGCCTCAGGGGGGTTTGTGTTGACCCAGCGTTTCTGGCTCGGGTCACCGACCTCGCTGAGAACGGTCTCCAGGTTTCCGAAGAGCAGGTCTTTCTGGTCGAGCTCGTGCTGAATCCTGGCAAAGGGTTTTTTGCCGTTCCTGGTCCAGAGCAACACGTCTCCGACAGCCCGCAGTCGTACTGACACCTACTCCCTCCCCGCCAGGTTGCAACTCAGGCTGCCCGGGAGGTGCCCCCTGAACCCGGGCCCGGTTCTCCCCCTCCCCCGGCCACCTGACAGGCTCGTCCAGGAGAGGTTCCCTGCCCGGGTGTTCGCTACGGCAACCTCTCCCTCTCTGTACCGCCGAATGTTACCTTCCCTCCCTTGATGCGCTGAGTTCCAGACTGGACATAAAACTATATATAGATTTGCCCACATGACGGCGCTGTTGCTCAAAAGAGAGGGATTATGGAGAGATCCGAACGACCTGCGCTGTCAACAGACCCTACAGCCATGGGTGTCTCTCCTGCGTGGTAGCGACCAGGAAGCAGGATGCCGAACCCTTAACATCCTGCAGGTCATATATTGGAACGACGATACGCGGCAGATGATGAGAGTTACCCCCACTGATCGGTGATGATGCAGGGGGCTGATGCCGCTGCATCTCCGCTGTTTTTGTCTCTTCACACTGACCAGGGACCGTTCTCCCCTGGATCAGGCTGAGCCAGATCTTCTCCCTCAGGTTCAAGTGAGAGTATCAGGCGGACGCTTTGTTTCTTTGCATCCGCATCTGCCCTGACCAGGGTAGATGTCCGGTTGAGCGCCAGTGCTGTCAGCGCTGCTAACAGGCTGCAGACCGGGCAGCCAACCATCGTACAGCATTTTGGTGAAGCGGCACGGACCTGGAGGCACCCCTGGGGAAGACGGTACCCTGAGAGCGTCAGCGCAATGGTATCGCCGCTCTCTTCCACCTCAACCCGATCAGCCAGTTCCAGGACCACGACGACGATGGTATGCATGAGTTCTGCCAGGTGAACCTCTTCTGCGGGCAACCACAACCGCCGTCTTGCATAGAGCCACTGGATGATCGGCAGAGAGGTCGGGGTGAGGACGACCCCTGCGTTCTCGCCGTCGATGATGAACGAACTCTCTCGTTTATACCCGGGTGGCAGGCTCCCCTCAAAGACCGGTATATACTGCACCACCTCCCGCTGATCGCCGTTCTGCACCGGTACGAACCGGGCGTTCCCCGTGATGCCGAGATCGGCACAGAGCGTGGCGGTGTTGATCGTGCCCTGGGTTGCAAGAAGGCTGACGAGTTCTGGTTCCAGGGGCTCCCCTTTATGCAGGGTGAGGAGGAAGATGGCGGTCATGGCGCACCCCACGCCGGAGAATGCCAGGGTAGCGCTCGTCAGATCGCCCCTGTTGGTGAGCATCGCCAGAGCAAGGGCTCCGACAGCGACGGCCAGGAGGGCCAGAGCGGCGAGGAAGGGGTCATTATGTTTGTTCATGCACCACCTCCAGCATGAATTCCTGGAGGTAGCCAGCTACCCAAAGCGCCAGGTAGGCAACGATCCCGACGGCGATCACAGCCAGAAGCGGGATAAGCACGTGTGCCTCTGTGAGGAGGATACCAGCTCCCGCTGACGCGACGACGGCAAACAGCACAAAACTCATCACCTGGCGCCGGCTGGCAAGCATCCCGGATTCTCTCGCCACCAGACTCAGTACGAGGGCCTGGAGGAGGACCGCGTAAGCAGGGCCTGCAACCCCTGCAGTTATCACGACCATCTCCCCGAGAGCGAGGAGAGTGACCTCCCGTTCCGCGGCCAGGCGGTCGGTGATGCAGGAGGCGACCAGGGCCACAAGGAACACTGCCGCAAGAAGTCCACGGACCGTCTGGCCAATTGCGACCAGGCCTGCGACGGCGATGGCCGTTGTTCCTGTGATGGCAACCATGATCACCGCCAGGCCCCGGTTGATGCCCATCAGATCACCTCCAGGCTAGCTACCTCCAGCCTGGCCAGGGTTTCCTCCGGGCAGTCCCGCGGAACCCGGAGGTGAACCTGGCGCTTCCGGCTGCGTGCCGCAAGGAGAATCCGGGTGATATGACTGATATCCCCCTCCAGGGTGGTAAAGAGGTGGAGATCTCCGGATGGGGTGGCTGCCAGCGACTCTGCCAGGTATACATCAAGGGGATCTGAACCCCGGGCGCCGGAGAATGCGTGGTAGATCGTCCCGATCCGGTCTCCGTAGATGGTGCCGGCTGGCTCTGCCATGGCCTTCCTCGCACGGGCCCTGAGCATGTGCGGATCCTGGGTCCGGAACTGGTGGACACTCCGCACCACCGGCCTGATCTCGTGCAGGAGGTGCCGGGGGTATCTCCCGCTCACAAGAGGGGGATGGTAGCCCTTTACCTCGCCCCCGGAGATCAACAGGAGGGAGCAGGAATCATAGGTATCCAGGGCTCTCTGCAGGATGCCGGTCACCCGGGTGAGGAAGCGGGCATGCCTCTCGCTGATGGACGGTGCACGGTATTCAGGCAGGTCAACGATAAGCAGGGGAGAACCCTCCAGGTGCCGTTCAGGCACCCTGACATAATACTCCTGGTAGCGTGCCGTAAGTTTCCAGTCGATGAACCCTGCATCGTCGCCTGACTGGTAGGGCCGGAACATCCTGGTATCCTGGCCGGTGAGCAGGGTGCGTGGCGCACCGCGACGCTGCCTCTCCTGGTGTATGGTGCTCAGGAGGTCTTCCTCTGACGGTGTCGGTTCTACCCTGATCTCCGGGGCTGTGCAGAGGTCGCTCCGGCACACCACCCTCCGCACAAAGAAAGGGTTTTTGAGCGTGAGCGCCACGCCCCGAAAGCGCATCCCGCCCGGTGCGACGGCGATAAGAGCATACCGCGAGACCCAGGCCCCCTCCTCCCCCGGGGCATAGGCGGTATCTTCAGCCAGGCCGTCGACCAGAGTGAGCGATGGCGGCATATCCTCAGCCTGGAGGGTCATTCCACCCTCAAGCAACGTCGTTAAACGGGCGGAGACACCAACCGGGAGACCGGTGCCGGGGTGGCGTGCTTCCACCGATCGGTCTACCCTGAGGGTGGAGAGGGCACCTCTGCATGCCCGATTAAAGACTGATGCCTGGTAGATAAGAAAAAATATGAGCATGCCAGCGGCGATGATCCCGACAGCATCGTCGAGGAAGAGTGTAAAGACCGCAACGGCCAGGAATAGTGCCATGATCCCGGAGGTGCGTCGCGTCGGGATCACGTCTCAGGGCACCCCCGTTGTGGCAAGGATATCCACGGTGACCTCTTCGGGCGTGGTCTGCCCGATCTCTGCCTCCCACGAGAGGGCGATCCGATGCCGCAGCACCGGCAGGGCCATCGCTTTGACATCGTCAGGGAGGACGTATTCCCGGCCATCAAGGGCCGCTTTTGCCTTTGCACCGATGAGCAGGGCGATCGAGGCCCGCGGGCTGGCACCAAGGCGGATAGCATCGTGCGTCCTTGTCGCGAGGACCAGGTCCCTGATATACTGAAGGATTGTTTCGTCACCATAGATCTGCCGGACCGTCTCCTGCATCGCGATGATCTCTTCTGTGTTCAG
>CAZYWX010000085.1:0-7055 GCA_964651285.1 uncultured Methanoculleus sp. | reverse complement strand
AATTTGGAATCGATGCACTAGATCATCATGTAGGGATCCGCTTTCATGTACTCCCTGCAGACCGTCGTCGCGTAATGGCCGGGAGGGAGCGTGAATTCGAGCCGGACGTTCTCGCCAGAGACCTCCGCCTGCACATCGGTGGAGAGCGCGATCGGTCGCAGAACCCCGACAAACTTCATCTCCACGAACCTGGCAGCGCGTTCAAAGTCTCTGGCATCGATCTCGTACTTCTGCAGCAGATCCTGCATGATCTCATCCATCGGGCCGTGCGACTCCACCGGCTCAGACCCCGGGATGAAGAGGGCGATCTGACACCGACCGCGGCGGGTATGCATCAGGGCCGCCCGTTGGTTCCGGGCTGTAACGATATCCTCGCGACCGTTATGGAAGAGCAACCGGTCTCCGATTTCAGGTTCGGTCAGCGAGAGACCGGCATCGATGCGGCAGGAGAGCGCGCAGTTGAAGAGGTACGACTGGAACGCGCTTACCAGGAGAGAGAGGAGTTTTGGCGGGAGTGCGTGGAGTGCCCCGGCGTAATCACCCGGATTCGTGACGAGATGGTTGAGCATCGCCCGCTCGTAGTTCATCTGGATGGGGAGATCGGCGAGCGCCGCTCTTGCGTCCCTGGTCCCGGCAAAACGATTCCTGGCCTCCTGTGCCTGCTCTGTCTCCCCGGGGTATGCCTGACCGATGTATGTGACCACAGCACCCTCATAATCGGCCTTCAAGATCCTCTCACCAACCCTGTGGGTGACCGGCCGGACGACGCCGAACCGTTGCAACCCGTAGTAGTTTGGTATCCCGGAGGATGTCACAGCCGTTGCCGCCTGCACCCGTTCTTGAAGGTTATCGGGGATACAGTCGCGGATGGTGATAGCGAATCGGTTCCCTGCGAGACCACCAAGGACAAGCGCATGTTGCGACTTTCCTACGACCTCGAGAGAGATGTCCTTGAGACGCACCTGCTCGATCGCTTCGGGGCTGAGGTCGTAGATCGATATGAGCTGGGTGGTCACCGCATTCTTATCTTTGGTTCCTGCCCAGGCTATCCGGCGGTGGCTGATACCGAGCTGGTTTGCGACCGCTTTGACCGCTCGCTGGAGTTCCCAATTTGTCTTGGTGAGACGACAGATCAGGTAGGGGCCGTCCGGGTCGCTGATCGGGAGCGGTAGCTCCTCGACGATGAAGTCCTCGGGCCGCGAACGGATCCGCCCGCCGATGCCCGGGGTCTCTGATGCATAGTAGCGCATCCCCAGCTCCTCTTCCAGGGGATGATGTGTGGGCATCATAGCAACGAGAGGTCCCCGGTGATCCGGTCGAGGTCTTCAGCACGGGCGGGCCCGAGACCGAGCGCAGTCACTGTTCCCGGCGGGATCTCGGTCATCCCGGCGTCCTGGATGATCGATGCCGGGATCCCGGCCTGCTCTGCGATCGTCTTGAGTTCAAAGAGGTCACGCCCGGTCGGAACCTTCAGCACCACCTTCTTCTGTCCCTCATCAAGCCAGGCTTTCCTGGTACTGTTATCGGCCTTCTCGTAAGCTCCTATTGCAGCGTGGGCGATCTGTGCGCATTTCTTGCCGCAGCTCATCTTGATATCAGCACGCACGATCAGACACTGCTTCCACTTGAACTCCCGTATATCAGGCATTCTGTACTATCTGGGGTATGCTTCATCAAATACGCAGCTGGTGCCAGCGGTCAGGCCGCAGCGGAGTTCCCGGGGAATCGCCTGATGAAAGGAGAACGACCGGTTCTCTCCTCCCGTTGCGATATCTCTCCCATGATACCATGATCTCGTTGCATGCGGGACAGGGCCAGCCTGACGGCCAGGCCCGTTCGCACGCCCCTGAAAACCGTTAACCCGAAAAAACGGGATTATTTCAGTAATTGGCTATCGCTGCCATTCTCGATCTGGGCAAGGTATTTATAGGCAACATACATAGTAAGCCATTAAACAGAGGTGATTACCATTGGTTAACCGTGAACGATTGCTAGCTGAATCACGCCAGGAGATCTATGACAGTCTTCCAAAGATTATCGTCGGAGTTGTCATCGCATTCCTCATATGGCTCTTTGGCGTGCTTATCTTCGTGCCACTCGCATCGGCTCTTGGAAATCCGTTCGTCTTTGGCCTGATAGGTCTTGACAGCCTGATATCAGCGATAATTCTCATCGCGCTCCTGCTCATCATCCTTGGCATATTCAGGGAGACCCTCGACGTCACTGACGCGCTTGCTGGATATGCTGCCGCAGCGTATTCCCGGGCAGAGACGCCCGATGAGAAGGTTGAGCGCTACCGGAGAGCGTTCAGAGGTATCGCGTATGTGCTCCTTGCTGTCATTGCGTTCCTCTTCTTCCTGCCGTTCATCGCCGGGATATTTCCGGCTCTCGCAGGAGTCATCCTGGTCATCCTGGTCATCTGGGCGGTCATTGTCCTCTTCAGGACGGGTTCGCTCTTCTCAGGTGAGATTGAGCGCCGTGCAGCAGCGTTTGCCCGGCGGGTAGAGTCCGAGCGGCAGGAGATGGAGCAGGAGGACCTGTAGGCTGAAAACAGAACCTGGTATAGCCATGAGGAAAATACTAACCTACCTCATTTTTACGGTGGTATTGGTTCTTGCCTCCATGACCATTGTGGCATTCCCCGGGCTTCTGGCCCCGGTCGCCGGGGTGGTCAGTCTCGATCTCACTGAGACGATCGCGCTCTTCTTGATCGCGATGGTCATACTGACCATGCTGTTTCTCGCGCTCATCGGGCTCGAAGCAGGCAGGTCTATCGTACGATTTTATCGGAGCTAAGGCACTGCCCGGGGCCGCACCGGGGGCTGGCAGCGGCATGCCTATTTATGCTCCCTGGGGCCACTATACTGCAGCTAGATGGGTCACCGGTCTGCAGGCAAATGAGCAACCGGCGACTGATCTCTGTGGGGCATGGTAGTCTGGTCTGGGATGTTGTCGTTGTTGGTGCAGGCCCCTCCGGGACTGCCGCTGCGCGGGCGTGCGCAGAGGAAGGATTAAAGACGCTCTGTATCGAGGAACATGGAACGATCGGCCATCCGGTCCAGTGTGCGGGATTACTCTCTGTGTCTGCATTCGATGAGTGTAACGTCTCCAGGAGATCGATCCACAACGAGGTGACCGGTGCCAGGATAGTCTCGGGCCTCGGAGGTGAGCTCCTCTTCGATGCCCGAGTCCCGAAGGCCTATGTCGTGGACCGGGGGCTTCTCGACCAGGAGATGGCGCAAGCGGCGGCAGACGCGGGGGCAGAGTTTCTGCTGAAGACCAGCGTCTCCGGTATCAAGGATTCCAGGGTCCTGACCAGAGGTGTTCGTGGGCGGGAGGAGATCTCCTTCCGTCTTCTCATCGCTGCAGACGGACCACGCTCTTCTGTCGCTCGCATCCTTGGCCTCCAGCGCCCCCGGGTCTACCTTGGCGGGGTGCAGGCTGAGGTGCCACATGCGATGGATCCGCGCTACGTTGAGGTCCACCCCAACGCCTCTCCCGACTTCTTTGGCTGGGTTATCCCGGTCTCGGGGACCCGGGCGCGCATAGGTCTCTGTGCAAGGGAGTATGCAAAAGACCACTTTGACCGGTTCATCGCCCGCTACGGAGGGAACTGTGTCCACCTCGTCAGCGGGGCTATCCCGCTCGGGGTCATGCCACAGACCTACGGTCGCCGGGCACTCTTTGTCGGTGACGCAGCCGGTTTCCCCAAACCCACGTCAGGCGGTGGGATATATACCGGGGTCAGGTCAGCAAAACACGCCGCCAGGGTCGCGGCTGATTGCTGTGCGCGCGGAACATTTGATGACAGAAGCCTCCAGGACTATGAGCGACGCTGGACGGAGGATTTCGGGAGAGAACTCGATCTCGGGCTGAAAGTACTCAAGGTGCGTCAGAAGATGACCCCTGAAGAGATCGACCGGTTCTGTCGGGCCTTAAACGACCCCGACCTCATCGAGACGATCATCGAGCATGGTGATATGGACCGGCCTGGCGCCCTGATACGCAGGCTCGCCCTGAAACCTGCGCTGGTCAGGGCAATGGGCGTGTTTTTCATATCCAGGGTGCGCCAGATTCTTACCAGTTGAGAGAGGCAACAGAATTGGTAATACATTTATACGGGTGAGTGTTACACTGAATCTGGTGTGTCTTTATGCATATACCAGACTTCATGTTCCCGGTTGCCCAGAGTCTTGTCTACTGGGTCATCGCTCTTATCTTCATCGTGCTCGCCCTGCGATGGGCCCGGCACTCGATGGGTGAGGAGAAGGTACCGCTGGTTGCTGTGCTTGCAGCCGGCATCTTTGCCATCCAGGCATTGAATATTCCCATTCCCTGGGGAACGACCGGCCATATGGTCGGTGCGGCGCTCGCGGCGATCGTGCTCGGGTCACCCTACGCAGGGGTCTTCGTCCTGACACTGGTGCTCCTTGTGCAGGGTATCATCTTCGGTGACGGCGGCATCCTCGCGATGGGTGCAAACATCATCAACATGGGTGTTGTCGGTGGCTTTGTCGGCTACTATGGCTACACCGCGATCAACGGCGTCCTCAATAACGCCTACGTCGCCGCGTTCATCGCCTCATGGGCCTCGCTCTTCCTCTCTTCGCTTCTCTGTGCAGTCGAACTTGCGATAGCCGGCACATTCCCGCTGGTTTTCGGCCTTATCTCCATGGGAACCTACCATGCGGTCATCGGGCTTATCGAGGGTGCTATCACCGCGATCGCGCTCTACCTGATCGCATCGGCACGACCTGACATCCTCGAACATCCCGAAGGGGTGACCACATAATGGAGACGAAACAGTTTGTCATGATCGGTATAGTGATCGCTCTTGTGATTGCTGTTGCCGCACCGTTCCTTGCGGGGGAAGACCCCGACGGTCTTGAGAGCGCGTTCTTCAGTATCTACAACGCAAAGGAGTTTACGGGGAGTGAACTCGATGAAGAGGCTGCCAGAGTCGCGGAGGAACAGGTAATCGCTGCGACCGGAAACGACTTTTCGTATGAAGCGCCCATGCCTGACTACGCCATACCGGGCATGGATACGCTCGGTGAGGTGCTTGCCATTGTTCTGGGTACGATTCTTGTGATCGCCGTGGCTTACGGCGCTGCCCGGGTGACTGCACGGCCCGATAACTAGATACCCGACAACCTCCCACTTTTTGCTATCATGCACCTGGTCGAGACACGCAACCTCACCCACATCTACCGCGGCAACGTTCCTGCCCTGCAGGGTGTGAACTTTATCGCAGCCAGGAAATCCCGTATTGCTGTCATCGGACCGAACGGGGCCGGGAAGAGCACGCTCTTCAAACATTTCAACGGCATCCTCAGGCCCACGTCCGGCGAGGTGCTGGTCAGAGGTGAACCGGTCACAAAAGAGAATATCCGCGAGGTGCGGAAGTTTGTGGGACTCGTCTTCCAGAACCCTGACGACCAGGTCTTTTCTCCCACCGTTGAGCAGGATATTGCGTTTGGTCCGACCAATCTGGGGCTCGACGAGGCGACGGTCGCTCACCGTGTCGAGGAGGCCCTGCACCTCCTCGGGATCGAGGACCTGCGCGAGCGCGTGCCCCACCACCTCTCAGGGGGTGAGAAGAAGCGGGTCGCTATCGCCGGGATCCTTGCGATGGAGCCGCAGGTGCTGGTGCTCGATGAACCGACCGCAGGGCTTGATCCCGGAGGTGTTGCTGACCTCATGGAGTTCGTCAACCGGCTGCCTGAGGACTACGGCATGACCGTGATCTTCTCGACGCATCAGGTTGATCTTGTGGCTGAGATGGCTGATTATATCTACGTGATGGATCAGGGAGAGATTGTAGCCGCCGGGACGGTTGAGGAGGTCTTCTCCAGGCCAGAATTGCTTGCCCGGATCAGGCTCGACGTGCCGGTCATACCAAAACTGATCAGGTCGCTGCAGGAGAACGGGGTCGCCGTCGATATGGCTTACACCTACGAGGGTGCGAAGAGGTCGTTCCTCAACGCCTACACGAGAAGAGCATGATCGAGGATCTCTACTCCATCGAGAAGTCTGCCTATACCAATAGCGCCGTCCACCGGTTGGACGCGCGGATCAAACTCATCATCGCCCTCGCCGCGATCGTGGCCATCATTGCCATGCCGTACTCGACAAAGGTCTACGACCTCGGTGCCGTCCTCTTTGCGTTCTTTGCTCTTCTCTGGGCCTGCTCACGTCTTTCGCCGGCTGTCTACCTCAAAAGACTCCTGCTCATCATGCCGTTCGGGATCTTCCTCATCGGGTTCCAGGCCTTCCTTAAGAATCCCTATTACGAGGTATTCCACCTGGTTGCGACCCTGCCGTTCGGGATCGAGGTCTACGCAGAGTCAATAGAGTTTGCCCTGATCTTGCTTGTGAAGTTCATCGTCAGCATATCGTTCATCATCCTGCTCTCATCGACGACAAGGATGCAGGACCTGCTGGAGGCAGCGGGGAGGCTTGGCATGCCCCGGGAATTCCTTCTCCCGCTCGGGATGATGGTCCGCTACCTCTTTGTCTTTGCCGCGATGATCGGGAAGATACGGTCGGCGGTGGATACCCGGTGCTTTGACCCTTTTGACCGCACCCTCTCCTATCGCTACCGGCTGCGGCAGGTCGGTTACATGGTCGGGATGATCTTCATCAGGTCATATGAGCAGGGCGAACGCACCTACACGAGCATGCTCTGCCGGGGCTACGGGGACAACGCCTGCCTGCACATCCGGAAAAAACCCCTCCGTGCCGGAGAAATCCTCTTCTTTGCCGGGTCGCTCGCCTTTATCGTGCTCTCTACGATCCTGATCTACCTGCACCCATGAGTGGTGGCAGGTGCAGTCGGTCGGGGATGCGCCGGGATCCGTTTCACCGGTTCTGGTGACTGCACCTCCCTGAAGTGGATGGCATTCTGCCTTGTTTTCTTTGTAAATCATCCATCTGCCCATCTCCGGGCGGTCGTTGAGCAGATCCCGGCAGTGTCGGGTGATTGAAGATCCGGGTTCTCGCAGCAGGTTGATGATCTGATGCTATGGTCGAAGATCATGAATCGGTTCCTGGCG
>CAZYWX010000084.1:0-7109 GCA_964651285.1 uncultured Methanoculleus sp. | reverse complement strand
GGAGGATAATCAGCGCCTCTCTTCTGCTCTTCCCCGATCCCCGGGAAGAGGAATCCCCACGATCCAGGCTATTACGATCTCGTCCCATAAGGATCCAGCGATTGAGAGATCTCCAGGTGCGGGGAGGGCACTCCAGGGAGTGTTTGCAAGAGGGAAAAGCCCTAAAACCAGATCGCAAGAGATGGATCCCTTCCGGGTATCGCTCGCGCCTCAGGGCAGGAAGACCTGGCGGGGAGAGGGGCATCCCCCTTTGAGCGGAAACCGGATCCGGGCATGAAGAACCCCGGTCCCGGGATCCTCATCCTCCAATCGCCCAGATCCAGATCTCCACAGAAACGATATCTTCGAAAAAAAGAGGACCTCAGAGATATTGGTTCTTCCTGAGCCACTCCACCTGTGGTCTCGTGTAGCGGTAGACGATATCACATTTCTCGTCCTGGAAACTCCAGGGCACGACGATCAGGATATCCCCCTCCCGGATCCAGACCTTCTTCTTGATCTTGCCTTTGATCCGCCCGATGCGTGTAACCCCGTCGAAGCAGCGGACCCTGATACGGTTTGCGCCCAGCATCAGTTCAGCGCTCCCGAAGATCTCCCGGTTCCGCTTGTTTGGCAGGCGGACGCGGACGACCTCTTCTCCCGCTTCCTTCCCCCTGGACCCCTGCTTGCGCTTATTAGGATCTGTCAGTTCATCAACTCCATCTTCCAGAGTATGCGGCTCTTTCGTATATCCTAGTTTATAGGACTTCTGACTTATCAAGTATTCTCCCGGAGGTGCAGACCTGGCTGCAAAGGTCGGTAACCCCGTCTCAGCCAGCCCGGGCATCCCCGCGAGAATACGCCGCCCCACCAACCGGGGACCGCTGCCGGGAGGGTTATCTATTCGTATTCCGCAAGGTATTATGGCATCATACAAATATGTCCACAGCATGCCCGGACCCATCACATGGCGTCTACCTCACCTACCTCGTCCAGGGAATCATCCTCCTGAGCGTGGCCTACAACATCACGACAGGCGACTACCTCCTCGGGCTCTCGGCAGGCATCACCTTCCTCCTGACGATAGTTCCATCTATCGTGACAAGGAGTTTGAACCTCCGCCTGCCCTGGGAGGTCAACCTCCTCATCGCCACCTCGCTCTGCCTTCACCTCATGGGACACGTCAGGGGGTACTATGTCCTCTTTGCACCCTACTACGACAAACTGACCCACCTCGTCTCCTCGGTCACGGTAGCGATCATCGCCTTCTTTGCAGCGATCCTTGCCGACCACCTGAGAGACGTCCGGTTGACGAGACCGGCGGTCATCATCTTTATCCTGACGTTCACGCTGACAGCAGGAACGGTATGGGAGATCTGCGAGTTTGTGATCGACCAGATCTTCAGCACAAACTTCCAGCACGGGAACACCGATACCATGGTCGACCTCATCGTCGATCTCATCGGTGCGATGATCGTGGCTCTATTCGCCGAAATTACGCTTTCGAGGGGGGAAAAAGGTCGATTTGTTCGACTCTTTGTCGAAACAACTCCCCGCATGAGCCAGGTCGATATCATGAGCAATCCGGGAGATCAAGGAGAGGAGCGCTGATCCTCCTGGTCGGGTGGGTACCGGGGTCACCGGACGCTATTAATATTCGGAGGGGTGAATAAATATCGGTGACCCTGAAAGATCTTCCTGCACGAAATCTGGCACTATTCATCCTGATCATGCTCCCTTCCATGACAGGCTACATGGCCTGGGAGGCACAGACGGTCGACGTGACCGTCCTTGAGATCGAGGGAGCCCCAGAAGGTCTCATCTACATCACTGACCCCCACGTCAGGGCGTCCAACATCGACCACGTCCAGATGGTCATCAACGAGGTCAACCGCCTGAATCCCTCTCTTGTCCTGATCGGCGGCGACTTTGCTAACGGCGATGAGACAGACTTCACCGCGCAGGCGGTCTGGCGTTCACTCAACGCACCGACCTACGCCGTGCTCGGGAACCACGATTACCGGGTGGGAACCGATGGCATGACCGGCCTCGAGAGGATGGTTACCGTCCGTGAGCTGGCCCACGTCACCGCGGATGGGTATGACCTCTCGGCCCTGAACGACGGCTCTGCTGACACCATATTTGCCGACCGGCTCGCCGCGACGCTGGAAGAGAACGGGGTGCATGTCCTCAGGAACGATTGCGCCCTGGTCTCAGCCGGGGGCAAGGAGATCGTCATCGTCGGTATCGACGACGGCTGGGCCGGGAGGGCAGACCCGCCCGACGTGCCGGCGACCGATCTGTTTACCATCTACCTTATCCACGAACCCTCCTGCAGGGCAGACTGGGACGCCGACCTTATCCTTGCCGGCCACACCCATGGTGGCCAGTTCCTCGTTCCGATCATCACGCAGCTCAACGATCACGGCATCATCGAACTCGCCGGGATGTTTGAGACAAACGGGACGCCGACCTACATCTCCCGGGGGGTCTGCAGCGCAAACTTCGCCGGGGTGGATCTCCGGTTCAACTGCCAGCCCGAGATCGTCCTGATCAACCCGACCGATGAACAACTCCAGGCCATCAACCGGAGCAGGTCAGCCTGATTATCAGGGTTCGAGGATGGCACGCGCGCGCCCGGCGATCACCTGCACCTCATCGAGAGGGATACCCGCGTCACGGGCGATCGTGCCAGCATCCCCATACGCGATCTCCTTTGCCATGAGGATCCCGGCAGCGGCCAGCCGGGCGGCGACCGGCACGCTCACCCCCGCAACGATGGTGACCGGATACGACTGCGTCTCCTCGATCATCGTCTTCAGATTTTGCTCTACCGGGTAATCCCAGCCGATATGCCCGATCCCTCGGCAGGTCGCGTAACGTTTCGCGTGCGCGGAGAGTTTGGTGTTGCAGACGATCAGAGCGTTGTCGATGGCAACAGTGCACCGTCCTGACCCGAACCCCTCCTGGAGGTCCTCAACGATCGCCCGGGCGATCCGCCCTTCGTCGAGCCCGGTCATCCGGTGGTGGCTCCGATGATGCTTCACCTCGACAAACGTGGTGACACCGTCTTTATGCGCGATGGCGTCTACCTCATGCTCCCCGCACCGGCCGGCAAGGATGCACCCGGTCTCAACCTGGTAGCCGTGCTCCCTGAGGAGGACCCGCACAAACTCCTCAAAGTCAGGTTTTGGGCGGATGAGGGCGAGCGCTCTCCTGAGGTTCGTTCGGTGCGCGACGGCGGGGCGGACGGTCCGGGCCCGGGCACGGATCATCCGGAGGACCGCGGTCGTCTTTACCCCATCAGGTGCCGATTCCTCGATCTCTGCGGCGATCCGGTCTGCATCCCCCTCCCCGAGGCCCATGTTCAGGAGCGTCCGCCGCACCTTCCCCCGATCGAACGGCTGCAGACTGCCGTCGACCTTCGTGACGTACTTCATCAGGTAGGATCTCCGTGCCCCGGATATGAAAAGCGTTCTTTATTGTAGCTCCACGTGATCGAGACAACGGACGCCGACACCCGGGTGGCCGCACCCTTATCTCCTCGCGAGCCCAACAGAGTTACGAGAGAATGGAAGCATTAGAACGCCCGGTTATCCTGGTCCTCGGTGCAGGAGCGGTCGGCCTCTCACTCGCAGGCAGGCTTGCGGAGGTCGCGACGGTCTACGCGGCATGCCGACCGGTGCATGCCGACGTCATCCGGGAGCGGGGCCTCGTGATGGAGGGGGTCTGGGGGACCGGCACCGTCGATGGGGTCATCCCGGTCATGGGGCCAGAGGAGGTCCCAGTCGGGGTTGATTTTGTCATCATCACCGCGAAGGGCACCGACACCCTGGCAATCTGTGAGGAGTATGCCAGAGTTGTCCGGGGCCGGCCGGTGGCAAGCCTCCAGAACGGCATCGGGAATGAGGATATCATCGCCCGCTACACCCATACCGTCATTGGCGGGACCGTGACGACGAACTTCTCGGTGGTGGGTCCGGGGCATGTCCGGGTCCTGAGCGAGAGTGCCCCTGCCTGTCTCGGGGTCTGGTCTGGGGCGGATGGAGAGGAACTCAACCGGCTGGTCGCCATCTTCAGGTCAGCCAGGATCCCGGTCGAGGCGAGCCCGGATATCAGGGCTGCAAAGTGGACCAAGGCCCTCCTCAACATAGCAGTAAACCCAATCTCTGCCATCCTCAGGGCACCGGTCGGGGCGGCCGCCGATGCGGATATCCGTGGGATTGTCACCGGCCTCATCCACGAGACCTTCGCCGTCGCCCGCGCTGAAGGGGTCCGGTTCCCCTGGACGACCGCTGACGACTACCTCACCCACCTCTTCGGGGTGCAGATCCCCGACTTCGCCACGGTCTATCCCTCCATGTACTACGACGTCCAGCAGGGCCGACCGACCGAGATCGACCTCCTCAACGGCTACGTGACGCGCCTCGGGGAACGTCATGGCATCCCGACACCGCACAACCGGTGCATCGCCGACCTCGTCCGTTACATCCAGGCGCACCCGGACACACCGGAAGACTAACCCCCGCTCAATTTTTCCGCAAGCCGCCGGGCAGCTTCACGCGCCCGCGCCTCGGTCCTCCAGAATCCGGTCCTGCCGACCAGGGTTCCTTCCCGATCATATAGCTCCACGTAATAGCCGCCATCCTGGCGGTCAAACCTGACCTCGCCGACGATCCCGGGGGCGTACTCCTGCATACCCTGGGGGTGGGGGCGGCAGAGATATGAGGGTTCCGCATGGCAGACGCCCGCCAGGGCAAGCCCGCCTGCAAGCACCCCGCATCCGCAGCCAGACGGTCTCTGTGGTCCCTGTATCCCCGCCCCTTCCTGCCAACCAGGCCCCGGCAGAGGATAAACCCTCTCTCTGGATTCCCCCACCGGTAAATGGTGATGTCCAGGACGTCAGGAGAGCCGACGCTACTCATCAGAGTGAAGAGGTTGATAAGCCAGAACAGAACCACTCCCGCGACGGCGTTGATGATGAGGCCGGTGACGCTCCTGACCGCCCTCCAGAGGACAAAAACGATGACGACCACCAGGATCAGGCCAGGGAACGCAGTAGAATAAACTCACGCCGCTCGTTTTGCGCCAGGTATCGAACCCCCTGGATGCGGGAATCCCGGCGCCTCAATAGCCGGACAGGAGATCTCGGGGAAACCCCTGCGGGAAGCGGCATCCAGGTGGGTTGATCAGGGCAAGCGGCAGATCTCTCGCGCGGCGAGGGCCGCGGTGGAGAACGCCGCCTGGAGGTTGTAGCCCCCGGTATCACCGTCGATATCGAGCACCTCCCCGATGCAGTAGAGGCCAGGGACGGTCTTTGATGCCATCGTCTTCCGGTCAACCCCGCCGAGAGCGACCCCGCCCCTTGTCACCATCGCTTCGGCAAACCCCCCAGGTCTCTCCACGGTGAACGGGAACCCAGCAACCGCTGCCGCGACGGCGTTCCGGGCCCTCTTCTCGAGGTGCGCACAGGTCTCTCCTGGCGCGATGCCGGCGAGATCGAGGAGCCGCCGGACAAGCCGTTCCGGCAGGCCAAGGTCGCAGAGGACCGTCTTTACCTGCCGGGCGCCGCCCGCCATGACCGCGCCAGCGACCCGCTTCCGCACCGCCTCCCGGTTCTCCCCGGGGAGAAACGCGATCCTGAGGACGTCACCCGGGAGGATGAAGCGCGAGGCATCAAGGATACCCGGGCCAGAGAGCCCGGTGTGGGTCAGGAGCAGGTCGCCGGTACGCCGGTGGACCAGGTTCCCGTTCCGGTAGACCGAGACCATGCGGTTCTCAAAAGACATCCCGGCGAGGTCGGCGAAGAGGTAGTCCTCGACATAGACCGGAGCAAGCGCCGGAGCAACCTCGGTGACCGGCTGGCCGAGTTCCCGGGCAAAGCGGTAGCCATCACCGGTCGAGCCGGTGGCAGGATAAGAGGCCCCACCGGTGGCGATGACGAGCACCCCGGCCCGCAGGACCGTCGTTTTCGACCGGATGAGGAACCCTTTCCCATCCCGCTCGACATGGTGCACGGCCTCATCACACCAGATCTCCACTCCACGGCGGGCACTCTCGGCAAGGAGGACGGCGAGGACGTCATCTGACTTCCGCGTCTCCGGGAAGATCTTCCCACCGGGTTCAGGCTTCATATCGAGGCCCCGGTCAGAAAAGAAATTGATGAGGTCACGGTTCGTGAAGTTCATAAGCGCGGGTCTGAGGAACGCCCCGTGGTCGCCGTAGTGAGAGAAAAACCCGGTGATCTCCCCATCGTGGGTGATGTTGCACTGTCCTGACCCTGTAAGAAGAAGCTTCTGGCCCGGGGAGGGGTTCTTCTCAAAGAGGACCACCCTCCTCCCTTCCCCTGCTACCTGCAGGGCGCAGAAGAGTCCGGCAGGCCCTCCGCCGATGATCGCGATGGTGATGACGTCGTTCACGGCAATCGTCCGTATACCCATATCTCCTCGAGGAGCATCAGCATTGGGGTGCATCGGGACGATATGCATATAGGGTGCCGGGATCCCTGGAAGGAACCCATGGATACCACCAGGATACTTTTCGTCGGGGGGATCCTGCTTGCGCTCCTCAGCACCCCCGCATCTGCTGCCGCCATCATGGAGACTTCCAGTACCTGCCGGCAGGCGATATCGGTCGACAACCCCTCCGGGGTCGATGGTCTTGAGGTCTTCTTCAACGCCACCCACCTCCGGGGGATGCGCCCGGACTTTGGCGACATCAGGTTTGTGGACGAGAACTGGAACCCGATCCCCCACTGGACAGAGAACGTCACGAACGGCTCCCACGCCCACGTCTGGCTCGCCCTCCCCGCAGATACGCTCGAGATCACTATGCTCTACGGCGGCGACCCGGATGTCCAGGACACAGGCAACCCTGACGCCGTCTTCACTTTCTTTGAGGACTACGAACGGGGCAACCTCTCGCGATGGTCGTTCTGCGGCTCGAACGCCGAAGTCCAGTCAGCCGTCATCCGTGACGGGGAATACGCAGGAGACATGAACGTCTCAGAGCCAGACCTTCGCCACCTCGCCAACAACCGGATCTGCCTTGCAAACATCTCGGCGGGCCCGCTGGTCATCGAGGGAGACTTCAGGGTCAGCGAGTTCGGACGGTGGTGCGGTTCAGGTTAC
>CAZYWX010000083.1:0-7276 GCA_964651285.1 uncultured Methanoculleus sp. | reverse complement strand
CTTACCACACTTTCAGTTACGTGCGATGATCCTATATAAGCTCCGCGCTTTGGCAAGAGCGCATCAATCTCGTCGAAAAAGATAATCGACGGCGCTGCTTGCCTGGCTTTCCTGAACACTTCGCGAATTCCACGCTCAGATTCACCGACCCATTTTGAGAGGAGTTCTGGACCCTTTACGGAGATGAAATTGCATTCGCTCTCGTTTGCAACCGCCTTTGCAAGGAGGGTCTTGCCCGTCCCGGGTGGGCCGAAGAGCAGGATCCCGCGGGGGGGTTCGGTCTCCAGGGCATCAAATACCTCAGGATATTTGAGCGGCCACTCAACAGCCTCTGCAAGCTCGGCCTTGACATCTTCGAGGCCCCCGACATCCTCCCATTTGACATCAGGGATCTCTACGAGCACCTCGCGCATCGCGCTCGGTTCAACATGTTTGAGCGCTTCGAGGAAGTCCTCGTTGGTCACGCGGAGCTGGTCGATGATCTCGGCGGGAATATCCTCTTCGATGTTGATATGCGGTATAACCCGACGGAGCGCGTGCATCGCCGCCTCTTTTACAAGCAGCGCGATATCGGCACCGACGAAACCGTGCGTGGAGCGGGCATACTCACCAAGATCTACGTCTTCGGCAAGTGGCATGCCGCGCGTGTGGATCTGGAAGATCTGCTGCCGCCCTTTGGTGTCAGGGATACCGATCTCGATCTCACGGTCAAACCTGCCACCGCGCCGGAGGGCAGGGTCGATGACCTCAGGGATGTTCGTGGCAGCGATCACCACCACCTGCCCCCGGGCCTCCAGGCCGTCCATCAGGGCCAGGAGCTGAGCGACGACCCGGCGCTCGACCTCGCCTTTCACCTCCTCACGTTTTGGCGCGATCGAGTCGATCTCGTCGATGAAGATGATCGAGGGTGCGTTCTCCTGCGCCTCCTCAAACACCTCCCGGAGCCGCTCTTCAGATTCGCCGTAGTACTTGCTCATGATCTCGGGGCCCGAGAGCGTGATGAAGTGGGCGTCCACCTCGTTTGCCACCGCTTTTGCAATCAGCGTCTTCCCGGTTCCTGGCGGACCGTAGAGCAGGACGCCTTTTGGCGGCTCGATCCCGAGGCGCTCAAAGAGTTCAGGGTGCCGGAGCGGGAGCTCGATCATCTCGCGGACGAGCTGCAGTTCACGGTCGAGTCCGCCGATATCCTCATAGTGGACGTCGGTCACCGCCTCGCGCCGTCCCTTCTCGGGCTCATACGGCGTCTCTTTCAGCTCGATCTCGGTGCTGTCGGTGACGATGGCAATGCCCTTCGGAGCCATCTTGGCGACGACGAATGTGAGCGGATTGCCAAGGATGCTGACCCTGATGTGCTGCCCCTCAGTGACCGGGCGGCCGCGGAGGATCCGTCCCATGTACTGCTCGCCGCCGATCAGGCGGATGGGCTGCGTCGGCTGGATGGTCACCTTCTTCGCGTATCCCGCTTCGGTCTTCCTGATCTTGACTTTGTCGTCGATCCCGGCCCCGACGTTGCTCCTGGTGCTACCATCGATCCGAAGGATCGCCTTACCGGTATCCTGCGGGAACCCGGGCCAGACCAGGGCCGCTGCTTTCTGGCGTCCCACGATCTCGATCACATCGCCACTGACAAGGCCGAGCGCCTTCATGGCATCGATGCTCAGCCTGGCGATTCCTCGTCCAGCATCTTCATGGGCTGCCTCCTTTATGGTTACTTCAATATAATCGGCATCAGTCATTCTGACGACCTCCTACCTACAATATTTACTTTAAGTAAGTGTCTACAACTATATATAGTTTTCTAATATACCCTCCTCCCGTTGCACTGGATGACACCTCTTTCCGTAACAATAAAATCCATCTTTACATCGTTACCAGTGGCAGGAACACGCTCTGCCTGCTGGCAGGAGAACGCAATGCCGATCTTGACCGGGTGTGGATATCGGCTGAGAAAACGGTCGTAGTACCCGGAACCGTAACCGAGCCGGTTTCCGTCGGTGTCAAAGGCGAGCATCGGTGTGACCACCACCTGAACGTCTTCGGGCCGGGCTGGAAGTTCATGTCCAAGGGGTTCAGGAACGTTGAACGTGCTCGGGACAAGGACCGAGGGGTCAGGCAGGTAGGAGAGGCGAAGGCTACAGGTCTCCTGCTCAATGATGGGCACGACGACCCGCACGCCTCGCCGGTTCAGACCCCTGATGAGCCCCTCAGTATCGACTTCAGAGGGTTTTGAGGCATAGACCATGATGGTCTCAAATCCATTCACGAGGTCGAGGAGTCTTCGGCCGATAATCATGCTATACGCGGCGATCTGTGAGGGTGAGAGAAGGGATCGCGCCTCCTTTGCCTGCTGGCGGAGGGCCACCTTTGTCTGGCTCATTATAGTGAGTTTTGGGTAAATTACCAGATAAAACATGCATACCCGGGGGAGGATAAGTGCAGTGACCCCACCTCATCCCGGGGCTACAGCGCAGGTGATTTACCTGGTCGATGTCTGCTCCTCGCCACAGACCTCCCTGTAGGTGCGGAGGGATGAGGCAAGGACCCGGGTCTTCCCGATCATGGCCGCGATCTGGAGGACATCGAAGATCTCATCGCTGGATGCACCTTCCTTCAGGGCAGCCCGCATGTGAACCTTGAGGCAGGCGTCTGCTCCCGCTCCAGCCGCCGCTGCCATGGTGACCAGCTCGGCAGTCTTTCCATCGAGAGATTCAGGGCGGGAGATATAGTAATCGCCAAGGGTCGAGAGAGCAAAAACCTCAGGGCGCTGTTCCCGGAGCACGGTGAAGATGAATGGTACGACCCCGAGCAGTTCCCCGATCTCCTCGATGACACCATCGCCGAGGTCGTCTGCGTGGTCAAGGAACTCGGTGAGTAGTTTTTCAGTTTCTGGTTTCATTGATCATTCCTCATACCTGGTTATTGAGCGCAGAGCAGAATAATGGTACGGTTTTTACTGCAGACGGTGGTTGTAGGTCTGGGGGAGGGAATCCGGCGAACTCTGATTCAGGGTTGGGGGATTGCTCCAGGCCCGGGATCTCGCGTCAGGATCCAGGGCCAGGGAACCCCATGATGGCCGTCCCTCTGCGGCCTCTCGCACCGCCCCCAGGCACCCGCGCGTGGCAGGATGCCATGGATATGTGGGGGGGAGCGAGTGGTGAACCGATCCCGGGAGTCTACAGTGCTGGAGGCACAAAAACAGAACATTGAGGGAAATTGCACACAGAGAATCATCTATCGGCGATCTCGCTTCACACAACAGCGCAAATGATGCGCGATACCGGTTCCTGCCGATCGGCCGGGTGCTTTCCTGTTCCCCTCCGGGTTTGGGATGCCCCGCTGATGGGAAAGCAGCCACGGCGAGCGAGTTTCTTCAAAAAACAGCCGGTGCTTTCCGGGCGGGGTCACACGCCCAAATGGTGTCGCAAGGACGACGATTCCGGTCTCATCGAGGACGTGCTGCTGGTTGGTGCTGACGACCGGCAGGCAGCGCTACACCAGGGGCCCCACCCCGGGCAGGGTCTTCCGACCGATCTCGCAGGTCGCGGTTACGCATATCTCCTTCATGCGCCCCTGATCCCGCGATCGCGTCATCGTTTTGAGAGAGCAGGGGCACCGGCAGCATGTCCGCCTCGATCTCATCGGTGCTCCCGGCGATGCCGATCTTCACGGATTCACCAGCGGTTTCAAGACACTCTCAAGTTTCTCGAGATTCTGGACACCCACCAGTTTCTGGATGAGGACGCCATCTTTCTCGATGATGAGGGTAGGTACAAATTGAATATCATATTTCGCGGCATACTCCCGCGTCTGTTCGGTATCAAGACCGACATCGATCTTTCGAATCTCGACCTGATCGCCCATCCTCTTCCTGAGCTCATCGATGATCGGAGACTGCTGATGGCACGGACCACACCACTCTGCGTAGAAGTCCATTAAAACTGGCTTTCCCATAGGCTATAACCCCAAGCCACAGAGTGTGTGAGAACGGGGCAATAAAGGTTGTTGCTGATCTGCCAACAGGGAGTATTGATTGTTGCATTCAAGCAAAAGAAGCCAGCAAGTCCTGCTCCGAGTTTCCGTAACCTGGCTGCCAGGGAATCTCCACTCGAGAGTGCATCTCCCACGCTCCAGGCAGGATAGATCCCATCCTTCGTAGTTTGTGGGTCTCTCCTTTGCCCGGGGAGGTCAGGAAATTCTCAATTGGGGGCGAACCAGGAAAGAACCCTCCTGCTCGTGGATACAGGACGAAGAGTGGGGCCCACATGCGGGGGGCCGAGCCGTAGCAGCAGAAGGCAGGTACCCCCTTCTCGTGCAGGGAAGGCATATCCGGGTTAAGCCAGCAAGTGCCGACTCTCCGCAAAAAGACGACGTACGAGGATACTTGAAGCACCTGGCATAGCGAAGAACTGAATCCTGGCACACGAATGACGATGACCGGGCCTGTTCTGATCGAGAATCTCCCCGAATTCCGGTCCCGCCCCCGGTGGTGCGAGAGGCCGGGAGAACGTGAGTCACTTGCAGCCGCAAGAACCCTCGTTCCCGTGCAGGAGGGCACGCCGGCTCATCAGGAACGGATCTTTTGAACGCCAGGGACCTCTGGGAAGAACTCAGCATTTTAAAAAGATATTGTGGGGTATGGCTCACTTTGAGAGGATCGCCATGATGATCTTCCCATACGCGGGCCGTGTGACCACGATACCGATCATGACACCGAGTATGGTGATGATAGCAAAGCCCCTGAGGGTGGAGAGATCCATCAACGCCAGCGGGAGCATGGCGATGATGACCGTCGCTGCTGCCACGGCGATGATACCGAATGCCCGCCGGTACCGTTTCATGTAGAGGTTCTGTGACGGAACACGTCCTTCGTGCAGGACCTCATCAGTCATGATGACGAGCTGGTCGATGCCGGTACCCATCACCGCTATCAACCCGGCGATGGAGGCGAGGTCCAGCTGCTGGATGAACCGGGCGATCCCGAGCAGGATGATGATCTCAGAGAGGGTGGTCCCCAGCATCGGAAGCACGATCGAGGGCTCGCGGTAACGGTAGTAAACGACAACCCCCACCGTGAGGAGCGCAAACAGCCCCGCAAGGAGAACGGTTGTCTTGAACTGCTCCCCGAGCGCCGCCGGAACCGAACCTGACCCGACGATCTCCACCTTCACCGGCAGGGCACCGGCCCGGAGGTGGATCTCGAGCGTCATCGCGTCTTCAAGCCCGGCATCGCCCGCCCCGGTGGTGGCTGAAAGCGACCTGACCGGCGCCGAACGGAGCTGCGCCGCGAGATCGTCAGAGAGCGGTGCGCTGTAGACCGTCTCGTTATCGAGAAGCATCACAAGGTTGTGGGCCCGCGGGTTATCCACCGCGCCGTACTTAAGAGCAGCATCGCGGAACGCCTGGGCGCCCGAATCAGAGAGCGTGAACCCGACACCCCAGGTCTGGTAGTAGGGGTCCTTCTGCGGCACGCTGACACTGGTGATCTGGTCGCCAAAGAGGACATGCTCGGTCTGGTTCGCGGTCGTCTGGATCCTGATCTCGAACATACCCTGTGTGCCGACGATCTCCTGTGCCGTTGCCATATCCACGCCAGCGAGTTCTATCCGCACATACTGCGGATACTCGCTTCCAGTCGGGGTGAGCAGGTTGACCTTTGCATCCTGCATTCCGAGGGCGTTCACCTTCTCGTTGAGGATCCGTTTCACCTCCTCTGCGGTGAACGATGATACCCCCTCACGGTAGGTGACAATCTTTGCACCCGAGGCCGCGAAGAGCGGTTCAAGTTCCTCACGAGTGACTTTCTTCCTGATCTCAAGATGGTCTGCATCGATCTGGATTACGTCTGCCTCCAGGTTCTCCCGGAGGTTCTCTATAAGGTCACCGACAGGCTGGTTGGTAGAATAACGCACGACCACAGATTGGAATTCCATCTGAAGCCATGAACCGCCCTCGAGGTCAAGGCCGAACTGGAGGTTCCCCTCAAGCCCCTTCTCCGGGTTTGGAGGAGCCAGATAGATACCCACGAGGGAACCGATAACCAGCAGGAGCATAAGAGCCACCCGCCAGTCTTTAAGAAGATTGATGAGAGTTTCACGTTTCATTGCTTCCCGCTCCGAAGGACGTATTCTTTGAGGATGCCGGCATTCAGCATCCAGGTGTTCATCAGGTCAACAAAGAGCCCGATGATGAGGACGCTTGCGATCTCGCTGATGATCTGGATCTGCCCCGCCGTGGAGACGACCCACATGGCAACGATCGCCGAGAGCGTCGTGGTTGTCATGATGATCCCGGTCCTGAATGCTCCAGAGAGTTTGTCGTCGAGTTTTCCTTTCCGCTTGAGTACCCGTGTTGTCAGCAGGATGTCGCTGTCCACTGAGTAGCCTATCAGCATCAGCAGGGCCGCCGTTGTCCCGAGGGAGAGCGGGATGCCGATGACCCCCATGGCTGCCGCGGTGATGACGATATCTGAGAAGGCAGCAAGGACGACCGCAGCCGACGGGACCAGTCTCCGAAACGCGATGAAGACCACAATGGACATCCCGATGAACGAGAGGAACAGGGCAAAGAAGGCTTGCTGCTGGAGCGTCTTGCCAAACGTCTCGCCGATCCGGTCTACCATCGCATCAGGGTATTTCTCGTTGATGAGCGCGCTGAGGCTCTGGAACTCGGCGTCATCCATAGGTCCGAACTTGATGTATTTTCCGTTCGCGACACCTTCCCCTACAGATAACAGTGGATATCCAGAGAACGTCGCCTCGATCGCCTCTCTGCTGTCGGAGGTGAACACAGTGACCGCCGTTCCTCCTGCGAAGTCGATGCCTGGTTGCAGGGGCAGCCCGGTCGTGACCGTGGCATAGCCAAGCACAACCCCGGCAAGGAGGAGGAGAACGAGGGGCAGCGTGACCATCTGCCGCGGAGAGTACTTGTTGATATCATATCTGGCAGATTCCATGCTGTATTAGCGTATGATAGTTAAAGGTTAAAGGGTTGCTCACAGGAGAACCAGGAATCTGAATTGACCCGAGCAGAGCCGCGCTGTCCGGCAGGGCGCTCGAAGAGCGCCTTGATAGCTCGTTCAACCGATCTGGCTGGATCCTGGTTGTGCAGGAGGTTGTTCCCGGGGTGGCTGTGGGATTGGAGTGACGAGTACATCAATTCTCAACTACCGGCACGCTCAATGGCGGGGGTATCGATCTCGTTTCACGCCTTTCGGGGGGTTTTGCATTCCCAGGAACGGCGTTCCACCGGTTATCACCACGCACTGCCCACTGCCCCC
>CAZYWX010000082.1:0-7341 GCA_964651285.1 uncultured Methanoculleus sp. | reverse complement strand
CCGGCTATCACCACGCACTGTCCACTGCCACCCCGCCCCCTGCCGCGTGCGGGGAGGAACGCTCCGTGGGGGATAGGAGGGGACGAAGGCCCGATCGAGTCTGTTAATGTGGCATCGATGCACGAGAGCATGTGGCATCCGCCCTCCAGAGGAGCGAACTGAGGCTCCACGCCACGACCCGTTCCTTGCGCCCCGCGCCGCCTTGACCCGGGACCTCCTGCACCACGACCACGGAGAGAAGGTCAGGCTCAAGCCTCAGGTCGGGGACCGACCTCTCCGCAGGCCGCGACCCGCAGACCTCGCAGCAGGAGTCGTGTATCAGAGTCCCTCACATCTCCTGTATTCAGGTCACCACTCCTCGATCCCGGTGAGTTCGAGCCCCATCTCCCAGAACCGGTCCTGGACCTCGGGATCAAGGGCAAGGGGCGAGGGCCTGACCCACTGTGTCGTCTCAAAGTAGCCGCCGTTCACCTTCCCGGCATCAGGAGAGATGGCAAGATAAGTCTCCACCTCCGCCCCCCGATCAGGCGGGGATCCCTCCTGCCTGCCGGTATATGTCCGGATCAGGTTGGTGTCGATCACCCCCGGATGGAGGCAGTTTGCCGTCAGTTGCGTCCCCGTAAGGAGCCGGGCAAGCCGGATGGTAAAGGCGACGACCCCGAGTTTTGATAGGGCGTAGGCATCGTAGGCACCGTAGTCGTCAAAACCAGGGAGGTTCTCCCAGTCGATTGATTGCACATTCCGGTGAGCGATCGAGGCGACGTTGACGATCCTTGCCGGGGCGCTCGCTGAGAGGAGCGGGAGGAGTTCGTGGGTGAGGAGGAACGGGGCAAGGAAGTTGACAGCAAACGTCATCTCGATACCTCCTGGTGCAACCCTCCTGTCCGGCACGAAGATCCCGGCGTTGTTGATGAGCACATCGAGGCGGTCACAGGTCGCGTCGACCTCCTCTGCAAGATCACGGACCCGCTCCTGCATCGAGAGGTCTGCGATGATAAGGCTCAGCCGGTCAGAACCGGTGGCCTTCTCGAGTTCTTCCAGGACAGCCTCGCCTTTTCCCCGGTTCTTACCATGGAGGATCACGCGGTGACCCAGCCGGGCCAGGTTGCGCGCGGTTGCCTTCCCGATACCATCTATCGAGCCCGTGATCAGGATAGTGCGTTCTGGCATACGGCCCGGTGCACGCTATCCCTATTTGAATATTTGGGGCCGGGCCGGTGGGTGAGCGTGGGGCTCCTTTCCTGCGTGTTCTATCCCCTGGCAGGGAGATCCGGGGCAGGATGGGCCTGGCCTCCTCCCTGAGCACCGTCGCAAACCCTCCCCACCCCGGGTGTCCCCGGATGTTTTTGCACCACATAATCACCATCAGCAAAGGAATCCGGTGCATATCAAAAACAAAATACTCATATCTCGCACCGTCAAACTGTATGTATGGTGCGATATTCGGTCACGATGGACGATGACCTCGTGGAGGAGATCGACAAGATCTGTGGATCTCTTGGGAAATCGCGGTCTGAATGGCTCAACGAACTCTGCATCACCTACCTGGATGGTGCCTCTGACAACTGCGTGCAGACCCTTGTCTCGGCGGCGGTACCGCCTGCGATCGGCCAGGGCCCCAATATGACCGATTACGATGCTGCCTACACGAACTTCTCGATCGATGTCCCGGAGTTCTTCAACTTCGGCTATGATGTCATCGACCGATGGGCAGAACGGGACCGGAACAAACTGGCGATGATCTGGGTGGACCAGCAGGGGGTCGAGAAGAAATACTCCTTCCGCGATCTCAAGAACCTCTCCAACGGTGCCGCGAACATCCTGCTGAAGTACGGGATCAAGAGGGGCGACCGGGTCATGCTGATGCTTCCCCGGATCCCGGAATGGTGGATCTTTGTCATCGCGCTCATCAAACTCGGAGCGGTCTTCTGCCCCTGCCCGACGATGCTGACCCCCAAAGATATCAAGTATCGTATTCAGGCCGGCAAGTTCAGGATGATCATCACCGACACCGAGAATGCCGAGAAGATCGAGAGGATCGCTGATGCCTGCCCGTTGCTGGAGACCCTGTTCCTGGCAGATGGGGAACGGGACGGCTGGGCAAGTTACCCGCATGAACTCAAATATCCTGCGCCGGTCTCGCGCCGCACGGTCAGCATGCCGGTGGCAAAGAAGACCCGGGCAACCGATCCGATGCTGATTTACTTCACCTCAGGCACCACCGGTGAGCCAAAGATGGTGCTGCACAACCACGCCTACCCGCTGGGTCATATCGTGACCGCCTCACTCTGGCAGGATCTCACGCCAAACGATCTTCACCTGACGTTCTCTGATACCGGGTGGGCAAAATGTGCCTGGGGCAAGATCTTTGGGCAGTGGATCGCCGGGGCCTGCATCTTTGTCTACGATATCAGAGGAAAGTTCTCGGCGACTGAACTGCTTCCCATGATGGAGAAGTACGAGGTGACCACGTTCTGTGCACCACCGACAGTCTACCGGATGCTGATCCTCGCTGACCTCGATAGGTTCGATTTCAGGGACCTTCGCCACTGCTGCAGCGCCGGCGAACCCCTGAACCCCGAGGTGATCCATCTCTGGGAGGATGGCACCGGACAGACGATCTACGAGGGATATGGCCAGACCGAGACCACCTGTTGTATCGCTACGTTCCCCTGCATGGAGCACAAACCCGGGGCTATGGGGAAACCGGTTCCTGGCTGGCATATCGAGCTCCACGACGATGATGGAAACCCGGTCGGCGTCGGTGAGGAGGGGAGGATTGCCGTCAAGCTGGATCCCCGGCCGGTCGGGCTCTTCGTGGAGTACCTGGATAACCCTGAAGCAAACCGGACGTCGTTCCAGAACGGGTTTTACTACACGGGCGATAAGGCACGCATGGATGAGGACGGCTACTTCTGGTTTGTCGGGCGCGACGACGACGTGATCAAGTCCTCTGGCTACCGGATTGGCCCCTTCGAGGTGGAGAGCGCGCTCATCGAGCACCCGGCTGTCCAGGAGTCGGCGGTCGTCGGGTCGCCGGATCTCATCCGTGGTATGATCGTCAAGGCGTTTGTCGTGCTGAACCCGGGCTACAAGCCTTCTGAAGCGCTGGTCAAGGAACTGCAGACGCACGTCAAGAAGATCACTGCACCCTATAAGTATCCCCGGGCGATCGAGTTTGTTGAGGAACTCCCGAAGACATTGTCCGGGAAGATCCAGCGCAACGTCCTGCGGGAACAGGAGCTGCGCAAGCACACCAACAACAACGATACCTGACCTTTTGCCCGCTCTCTTTTTTTTCGTGATGAGAAACTACCCCTGGCTCCTTCCAGCCAGACCCGGCCCGAGGGTCTGTGCATCAGGGAGAATCTGGTGCCAACTGCTCGTTTCTCCTGGAGTCTTTGCTCCCGCAGGAGGATGGAGATGGGTGATCGGAACCTCCAAACCGCTCAGGACCCGGGGGTTCTCATGGCGCAGATCCTGGAGGTGCCGGTGACTGGAGATCCTGGTTGGGCGGGAGCAGACGCAGACCAGGAAGCGGCCGTAAGCCAGAGTCTCTGCCCCGGGTATCGCCCGCGGGCGCAGGGGCGGGAGCAGCAGAGTTTCCGGGACAACCTCACGAAATGTCGGTCGAAAAAGGAATCAGGGACCGGATTGCCCGGTCATCATCATCGGCCGGGCCTGTGGCCGGCATGGTCGTTATGCGGGGTTGAGGAGATCAACTCCATCTGGCGATTGGTAGGGGGCTCGTTTCCTGGCATTGAAATGGCAGGGCAGCGATCTCCCCGGATCAGATCTAAACGGTAAGAAGTTCGATCTCGATATCTTTAGGCTCATTGCCGAAGGAGATGAGAGCACCGCAGCCCTCTGAAGCAGGGCCCGGGTTGACAACAGTGACGCCGTCGACCTCGACGATACCCCGCGCCTCGTGGATGTGGCCACAGCAGATCAGGTCAAACCTGGTCATGTGCTTCCTGATGCTCTGGCTCCCGACATGATCTTCGCCGACAGCATCCAGCACTTCATATGGCGGAGCGTGGCTGAGCAGGACGTTGTGGACGTTCTTGTCCATATGGTTGACGATCCGGGTGAGTTCTCTGTCGATCTCTTCTTCAGTCAGTTCAAATGGTGTGCCGAAGGGGGTCTTGTTCGAACCTCCAAGACCTGCAAGCGTTATCTTGCTGAGGGCGATCCATGAACCGTGCAGCGAGATCGCATCTGAGCGTTCAAGCACATCGATGATCTCGCGGGGGTCGCAGTTCCCGGGGATTGCGAAACAGGGCACCTCAAAACCAGAGAGTACCGAATCTACAGGCTCAAGTGGACCAAAATTGGTGATGTCGCCTGCAATGATGACTGCATCGTAGTCGTAGCTGAGGAAAGCCTCAAGCTTTCCGTAGTTACCGTGCAGATCTGCTAACAGTAGCACATCCGTCATGTTCTATAGATGAGAATTGCGTCTAAAAAACCTTATCTCATGGTCCATCCACGAACCGGTTACCCTGCCGCCGAGGGCCAGTCTGCCAAGAGTCTTTTCTGCCTCTGGAAGGAGCCGGCGCGGCCGGGTCCCCTGGAGCGGGGTTCCGGGGAGGGGCATGAAGTAATGGATGTGGGCCTTCCCCACCCGGGTGACTGTTCTGACCAGGTCGAGCGTCGCACGCTGATCGTCATCGGTCTCGAAGGGGAGGCCAAGGATGAAGTCAACGACCGGGACGAGTCCGTTCTCCTGACAGAGGTCGACGGCATGGACGACATCCTCAACGGTGTGCCCCCGGTGCAGGAGGCGGAGCACCCGGTCGCTGCCAGACTGGGCACCGAAGTGCAGCCGGGTGTTGGCGCAGTAGTCGAGAATGAGATCGATGGACCGCTGCGAGATGGATTCAGGTCGCACCTCGCCGGGGAAGGTGCCGAGATAGATCCGGCCGCCGTCGAGGCTCTGGAGGAGGCGTTCCACCCGGTCGAGTCTGAGATGGATGCCGTCCGACCCGTAGGCAAACGCGTTCGGGGTGACGAACCTGATGTCGCGGAACCGCATGGCATACCGGCTGATCTCGTCGACCGAGCGGTGACGCATGCACCGCCCGAAGAGGCGTGGGGTCTGGCAGTAGCCACAGCCGAACGGGCACCCCCGGGTGATCTCGATGTAGCCTTTCACCTCAGAGAAAGGGGGGTAGGCGTCGAGGAGGACGGTGTGGCGTGCCGGCGTATAGCCTGCGGCGGTTGCGACGCCGGGAGGCGGGTCTCTCCCTTCCTCGATGGCGGCAAGGAGCGCTGGGAGGGTGTACTCGCCCTCCCCGACGACGACGTAGTCAGCATACCGTGCCACTTCACGGTAGCAGGCAGAGGCGTGGGGACCGCCGACGATGGTTATGCAGTCAGCTCCCGCTATCTCGTCACGATATCTGCGCTCGTTGATGGAGTTCAGGCTGTAACAGGTGACATCGGGACGGGGCTCCTCCGCGACCGTGAGGTTGTAGCCGTGCACCTCGCACGCAGCGGCAAGCACCGCGAAGGAGTTGCTTGCCGAGGAGATCTCTCGCCAGTGGATTTTCATGCCAGAAGTCCCGGGCCGTGCAGGGCGTCTTCCTGCCCACACGGGATGTAGTGGTACCGTCTCTCTGGATGGCGATTAAGGTGGCGATCGGCCCCGGGATCAGATGGGGGGTGCCGATGGGACTGCCTCTCGCCCGGGCAGAAAGGGGTCCTCGGGAACAACCTGTATCGCGGATTATCTGCTCAGGGATCCCGAGGGTGAGGACCCCAGGGAGATCGAGGACCCGGGAATCAACCGACGTGGAGGGCCGCGCAGTCAGCTCGTTTGGAGGGGGGTCGGTCAATGGGGGGTCGACAGAATCTTCGCTATCCCCCGGGAAGCGCTGAGGGTCGCTCCCGGGCTATCCAGGGTATGCCAAAGGGACGGCTCGAGAACGCATCCGGGCATTTTCCGGGACATCCGGCCGACGGCCGCAGACCAGGCGTGCTGATCGGATTATGCTCCTCCTCACGGGATCGGCGCCTGGAGCGGTGAAGCCCTCCAGGGAGGCGGTCAGAAGCCGGACCTGGTGATGACCACACCACAGCCCAGCCGACCTTCGGCTTGCAGAAAGGATGATCATACCTGCCCTTCTGGCCAACCTCCTGATGACGAGTCGGGTCGATCTCGATCTGACAGGAGGGGGTATCTTAGGGGTTTTTGCATCCAGGATCGGGCCCTCTTTTTTTGTCAACCCCCTCCCCGCATCTTGTCAGGGCGTGCTATACGCTCCCGGGGTGGCGGCATGATCTCCTGGGTTTGCGATCTCCCCTCCATTCCCGGGGGCCGCAAGAGGTTCGTTGACAGGAAACCCCGGCAGGGTTCCGTGGACCTGACCACCTCAAGGGAGCAGATCTCTCCGGTGCCTTCATCTGGAGGTGGTTGATCCCAGGACGGTAAGATAGACCGTTCTCTGGCGGCTCGACCGCACGTCCAGCTCAACGAGGACGATCTGCTGCCAGGTGCCGCACCCCGGACTCCCTCCGATCACCGGAACGCTGAGTGATGGTCCAAGCACCGCTGCCCGGACATGAGACCGGCCGTTTCCATCACCCCATGCCCGGTCATGAGCATAGGGGATATCGGCCGGGGCTATGACCGCGAGTGCCCGGCGCAGGTCTGAGAGCACGCCCGGCTCGTACTCGATGGTGGTGATGGCAGCGGTCGACCCGACAACAAAGATGTTGGCAAGCCCCTCCTGCACACCGCTCTCGGTGATCGCCTGCTCAATCCGGGGAGTAAGGTTGACGATCTCTCCTTCCCCGTGCGTCTCGATCTCTATTTTTGTCTGGAACATCGTCGTGGACACCTCATCCACACCCAGGTTGACCCCTGCCTCCAGATAAATTTCCCGCATCTGGCTGGCAGGGGTGGTGGGTGGTTTTGGCAATCCTGTCAGGAACCGGGGACCGGCACACTGCGGTTGTGCGAAGCGGCTGTTTGTCCAGGGATGATGCCATTCAGCGCTCCAGGGGGGCGAGAGGGGTCTGGACGGCAGCATGCCTACTCCCGGAACGGCCGAGAGGTTGCAGACGACGGTGCGGTCAATGGTTTGTGAAGGGATCCGATTGACCGGGTCAGGGGGAGGGGGTGGCTGATGCGCAACCAGACAGCCGGGGACCTACGACCCTTTCCCCCGGCATCTCGAGTTCCTCCGTCGGGGAGCCTGGTAGGCCCGGGGCGATCAGGTACTATCTGGAAATACCAGCCTGGAAGCGTTGTCAGTCTCGCTCAGACCGGTCCCGGGATACTGTTAGCGTTCCCTGCTTCCTCTGATGAACTCCTCTGTTCTTCGGCGTGCCTCATCG
>CAZYWX010000081.1:0-7593 GCA_964651285.1 uncultured Methanoculleus sp. | reverse complement strand
CGTGACCGCATTCTGGTATGGCATGGCAGTCGGTCTTCTGGTTGCCGGTGTCATCCTATTAGGAGTGCTATGAGGTGAATATACATGGTTGAGAAGAAATCACCGGCCAGTGGTTGGCCGATAATTCAGGGCGACTTCCACACGGGAGATCCGCAGAGTTGCGTCGCCGTTGTCACCATGGGATCCCACCTCGACGAACAGGCTATCTGCGATGCCGGAGCGGCAATTGCCGGGTCTTGCAAGACCGAGAACCTCGGTATTGAGAAGATCATCGCAAACGTCATCTCGAACCCCAACATCAGGTTTGTCCTCTGTTGTGGTACCGAGGTGAAGGGTCACCTCTCTGGGCAGAGTTTCATGGCTCTGCATGAGAACGGTGTTGCCGACGGCAGGATCGTCGGGGCACAGGGAGCGATCCCGTTCATCGAGAACCTCTCTGACGATGCGATCAAACGCTTCCAGGACCAGGTTGAGATGGTCAACATCATGGAGAGCGAGGATCTGGGCACCATCAAGGCCAAGATCGATGAACTCAAGGCCAAAGACCCGGGTGCCTTCCCCGAAGAGCCCATGATCGTCGAGGTCAAAGAGGCAGAAGGTGGCGAAGAGGAAGTGACTGGTGAGGTCCAGCCTCTCTCTGGTGAACTGGCACTGATACACGCACGAATAAAGATCATCGAGCAGATGGTTACAGACATCGGATATCGTAACAGGTATGCTGCCGGTGTCTATTCAGGCAAGATCGAGGGTCTCATGATCGGCCTGATCGTCTCGTTCGTGATCCTGGGATTCATCTTGTTGGGGTGATTTAGATGGCAGAAGAAATTACGCAAGCATCTGGCCCAATCCGGATGACAGCAATCAACAAGATGATGGAGTCCATCCGGTACAAGGCACAGATCCTTGCCCGTACTACGAAACTGGAATCAGGCATCATGGACTCGGGGATCCCTGGATTTGCAATCGGGTTCTTTACCGTCATGCTCCTGATCCTGGTTCCGGTAATAGCACTGGGGATGATCTAACATGGTTGAGAAGAAATCACCGGCCAGTGGTTGGCCGATAATTCAGGGCGACTTCCACACGGGAGATCCGCAGAGTTGCGTCGCCGTTGTCACCATGGGATCCCACCTCGACGAACAGGCTATCTGCGATGCCGGAGCGGCAATTGCCGGGTCTTGCAAGACCGAGAACCTCGGTATTGAGAAGATCATCGCAAACGTCATCTCGAACCCCAACATCAGGTTTGTCCTCTGTTGTGGTACCGAGGTGAAGGGTCACCTCTCTGGGCAGAGTTTCATGGCTCTGCATGAGAACGGTGTTGCCGACGGCAGGATCGTCGGGGCACAGGGAGCGATCCCGTTCATCGAGAACCTCTCTGACGATGCGATCAAACGCTTCCAGGACCAGGTTGAGATGGTCAACATCATGGAGAGCGAGGATCTGGGCACCATCAAGGCCAAGATCGATGAACTCAAGGCCAAAGACCCGGGTGCCTTCCCCGAAGAGCCCATGATCGTCGAGGTCAAAGAGGCAGAAGGTGGCGCGGCAGAGGTTGCCGTTGCAGGTGTAAACCCGCAGTTCCTTGAGATCGAGGAGCGACTCAACGCTATCGAGGAGAGGATCGAGTTCGTCGATGCAGAGATGGCCCAGCGTTTCGGAAGAAAAGTTGGACGCGATATCGGCATCCTGTATGGACTGGTTGCGGGTTTGATTGTATTCATGATGTTGTTGATGTTACTGCCCAAGTTAATTGGGTTCCTGTAAGGAGGATTGACGAATATGTTCAAGTTCGAAAAAGAACAAGCGGTACACGACTTCAATGGTACCAAGATCGGTGGGCAGCCTGGAGAATACCCGACTGTGCTCGGTGCATCTATCTTCTATAACAAGCACGAGATTGTCCTGGACGACAAGACCGGAAAGATCGACAAGGATACGGCAGAGGCACTCTGGAACCGCTGCCAGGAACTCTCGGATATCACCGGCGTTCCGCACTTCATTCAGATCATCGCGGAGTACGGTGAGGCTTTCGAGAGCTACATCGACTGGTTCTGCAGTATTGATGACAAGACAGCGTTCCTGATGGACTCTTCTGTCCCGAAAGCACTCGCTCATGCATGCGAGTATGTTACTGAGGCAGGTATTGCCGACCGTGCGATCTATAACTCGATCAACGGTTCGATCCTGCCTGAGAACATCGAGGTGCTGGCCAAGAGCGACGTGGATGCAGCCATCGTCCTTGCCTTCAACCCCGCCGACCCCTCGGTCGCCGGCCGGGAGAAGGTTCTGGTCGAGGGCGGCGTCGCGGGTCAGGAACTGGGGATGCTCGAGATCGCGGAGAAGTGCGGAATTACCCGCCCGATCCTCGATACCGCAGCGACCCCGCTTGGCCTTGGGTCTGGCGGTGCATACCGTGAGATCCTTGCCTGTAAGGCGATCCACGGCCAGCCGACCGGCGGTGCATACCACAACATGACCGTCTCCTGGACCTGGCTGAAGCGCTGGAAGGGAACGAAGAAGACACCCTCACAGCAGCTGGTTGGGCTGGAGGGCAAAGATAACCTAGTTCAGCAGCTCACACGCCACTATCTTGGTGGTCTGGATGGGATGCGCCAGGCGGCCTGGTCTGCACCTGATATCGGGTGCAACATGGTTGCCAGCACGCTCGGTGCTGACCTGATCATGTACGGCCCGATCGAGAACGTCGAGGCGATGATCACCGCTCAGGCCTATATCGACATCGCCGTGGTGGAAGCTGCGCGCGACTTCGGCATTGAGCCGCAGGTCGATACCCATCCGCTCTTCAAGCTCGTCTAAAAAACCAACCCCTTTTTTTTTTGAATCCGATCAGAAGTTCATCGCAGGAGCCACTCGGGCTTCAGGTCCTGTTTTTGTTGAGACCTCTCTGTAGTCGGGAGTCTGTGTCACGAACCCGGGATTCGGGCGAGGAATAGCGTTTGCGGATCGAGCAGGTACAGCAGAACCTGGTTCAGCTGACGTGCTGCTTTGCTGAAGATGAGGTGTTTCTGGATGGCTCCTTCGATCAGATCATCCGGGTTTGACAGGACCTCTTATGCGCCCGCTCAGACGTCACTCTGTTTTGCCGGGCAGTATGGACAGAGCGCGTTCTCAACGTCATCCGCCTTCTCCCTGACCGGGCAGAGATACTCTCCGTTCCTGATCTCAACCTCGAATCCCCCGGGAAACGGCGTGCCCACCGGGTGGGCGGGACGTTCGAGAACGAAGAGGTTGAAGGCGGCCAGGAGGTAGTAAAGGAGGCCAAGGCGCTGGTCGCTCTCGCGGGAGATGCAGGTCTTCTCGACCATCCGGCAGAACTCCTGGAACTCCGCGGAGAGCGGTTCATCAGGGAGGTCCAGGTTGCCCCGGCGGGCGGTTGAGATGAGGGTGTGGTGCGTATCAAAGAGCTGCTCCATCACCCGGGGGTAGAGACGCTGCCGGTAGCCCTCCGGGACCGATCTGAGGTCCTGCTCCACCCTCCCCCGCAGCGCCTGGAGGTCGAGGAGCGAGTAGTCTGAGACTACGTGATAGAGGACCTCAGCAAGTTCAACCCTGGTTCTTGCCGACTGCAGGCGGGCGCAGACCTGGCGGGTGTTCGTCTCATCACCTCCTCGTTGCATCCTATCGCTCTGAGAGTGTTGGTCGGCAGGAAGCATAAATTGTCTCGCAGTGGGTGGCTGCCGCAGGTCAACGTTCCCTCCCGGGTTGGCAAGGAGGCATCTCCTCCGTGGTTATTCCCGGATTCGGCATCTCAATCTGAAGTGCGGCAGGGGTGGGTGGTCTCGAACATGGCAGACGCAAAAACCCGGTAATCCTCGTCCTTCTGCCTCCCGGGTGTTGCAGACCCTGGTCAGGGGACCCCGTTGATCTTTGCTTGCCCAGGCTGTTTGTGGCTGCATCCCAACCGAAGGAAGAGACATTCTGCCTGGTCCCGTTGTAGGGGGTTCAACCATCCTTCAAGCTAACTGGTTCCCTGGCCGGCACCAGATAAATAGAATCTCAGCCATACAAGTACTCTATGGCAACACCGGTTCTCCAGGTAGCGCTCGATCTTCTCGAGATCGATCGCGCAGTAGAGATCGCAGATGAGGCGGTCCGTGGTGGCGCGGACTGGATTGAGGCCGGGACCCCCCTGATCAAGAGCGAGGGGATGCAGGCCGTGCGGACGCTCAGGGAACGCTTCCCGGGGCACGAGATCGTGGCTGACATGAAGATCGCCGACACCGGGGCCATCGAGGTAGAGATGGCAGCGAAATCGGGTGCCGGGGTCGTCTGTATCCTTGGCGATGCAGATGACTCCGTCATCGCCGAGGCGGTCCGTTCGGCCCGGAAGTACGGCGTCCGGATCATGGCCGACCTTATCAACGTCCAGGACCCGGTCTCCCGGTCCTGCGAACTCGCAGACCTCGGCGTCGATTACATCAACGCCCATGTCGGTATCGACCAGCAGATGATCGGGAGGTCGTCGCTCGACCTTCTCCGCCGCCTTGCCGGAGAGGTTCACCTTCCCATCGCGGTCGCGGGCGGGCTTGATGCAGCGACCGCGTCTGAAGCAGTCGCGGCCGGGGCCTCGATCGTCATCGTCGGCGGGAACATCACCAAAGCTGCTGACGTGACCGGGGCAGCGCAGCAGATCAGGGAGGCTATCGACCGACCCGAGATCCGGCCACGGGAGGAGGAGAGCCCTGATGCTGCGATCCGTCGGCTGCTTGAAGCCGTCTCTGCACCGAACGTCACCGACGCCATGCACCGGAAGGGGTCGATGGCGGGGATCGTCTCCATCTGCGGCGGGGTGAAGGCGGTCGGCCAGGCGGTGACGGTCAGGACCATCGCCGGGGACTGGGCAAAACCTGTTGAGGCGATCGACGTCGCCGGGCCGGGCGACGTCCTCGTTATCAGCAACGACGGGGGGACTGATATCGCGCCCTGGGGCGAGCTTGCCACGCACTCAGCCAGAAACCGCGGGATCGTGGGTATCGTGATCGACGGGGCGGTGCGGGACGTTGACGATATCAGGAAGATGGGGTTCCCGGTCTTTGCCCGGGCAACCGCCCCGAACGCAGGAGAGCCGAAAGGTCTTGGTGAGATCAACACCGAGATCGTCTGCTGCGGGCAGGAGGTCAGACCAGGAGACTGGATCGTCGCCGATGAAAGCGGGGTCGTGGTCGTCCCCCGGGAACGGGGCTATGAGATCGCACGCCGGGCGATGGAAGTGAAGAAGACCGAAGAGCGGATCCGTGAAGAGATCCGACGCGGACGGACACTCTCCGAAGTAGTGGAACTCCTGAAGTGGGAGACGCGGCAGTGATTTTGGTGGAAGGGATCTCGAGATCTGATCTCATAACTACATAACCGGTTATTCTCCCTGCCGTCCAGGCCAGGGAGGGATGGGCCCGGTCACTGCCCGGTCCCTCACCGGGGCGACCGGGTCTGATCTCACTGGTGGTCGTTTCTGGGGCCGGGGGCACCCCCCCGCATCCTGATCTTCCTGGAGGCTTGCAACTCTCCCGGTCTAACGTCGCCGCGATCGACCGGCGTTCTGTGTCTTTCTGCTACCCGGTTGCGGTGTCACATCGCTCACATCGGAAGGTCCTGCACCCACTCCGCCCTTCTTCCCGGTCTCACCATCCAGGTATCGCCCGGGATGGTCTGTCCGCGTTTATGCAAAAACCCCCCAGACCTCGTTCCTCGTCCATCCTCTTCTTTCCCCTATTCTTGTCCGGAGTCTATCGGTCGCGGTTGACTCAGGAGGGGATTCTCTCCGGTCCATGACGGCTGTTTGTAGCGAGAGGTCGCGGCAAGGATCGAGGGTCACCAACCCGGTCCTCGATGGGTTCTGACGGGTCGTGCCTGCCCCCCCCCACCCGCCAGGTGCCGGGATGCTGGATGCTTGCGCCGGCAGGCACCCTCTATCCGAGAATGCAGGGTGATGAGGTCTGATAGCGATAACGAACCGATCATTGCGGTTGTCAGGAGAAAGGCTGGTCTGAACCGATAGGGGCTGGTTCTTTTGCGTCTGTTGTCCGGTCCGGCAATCTGTGGGGCAGGCTCAGGGTTGGATTGTCCGGGATCTCCTCTCTCCTTCCTCCTCCTCCACGTGATGACGAGCCCACAGGGACCCAGGGTCCACGATATCTGCTCAGATCCCCTGGCTCTTCGGTCTCCAGAGATTTCCAGGGCCGGCTCGTTCTGAAGAGATGAGGGCCTGGAGGTGCCCCGGGCCTGGACCCCGGTCACCTGAAGAGAGACGCCTTGAGGAGTTCTCCTCCGCGGTCAAGGATCTGTCGAATGGCGTCCTCGACCTGGTCCACGCGCACGATCAGGACCGCTCCGTCCTTGCCTGAGTAGGCGTAGGCATACTCGATGTTGATCCCGGCATCCCCGAGGATCGATGCGATATCTGAGAGGCCGCCGGGCTCGTCGCGCATCTTAACACCGATGACCTCGGTGAACGAGACCCTGAACCCGAGATCGGTCAGGGTTCGATGGGCGTCGTCCGGCCGGTCGACGAGTGCACGGACGACCCCGAACCCGTTCGCCTCGGCGATGCTAAACGCAAAGATGTTGATCTTCGCATCCCTGAGCGCATCGGCGATGGCCGCCAGCCGCCCGGGACGGTTCTCTGAAAAGATTGAGATCTGTTTGATGATATACGATTTTTCCATGATTATGGCCTCCTGTCAACAACTTTCTTTGATTTTCCTTCAAATCGCGGAAGAGAACCTGGTTCTACCAGTTCCACGCCCACGCTCACGTTCAGGGAGGATTTGAGGCGGTGTTCCACCATCTTTCTGATCATCATAAGATCCGTGATCTTGTCTGAGAACGCCTCCTCGCTCACCTCGACCCGCACAAGCATGGTATCAAGCGCACCCTTCCGATCAACGACGATCTGGAAGTGTTTCCCGACCTCTGGTATCTCAAGCAGCGTATGCTCCACCTGCGAGGGGAAGACGTTGATTCCCCGGACGATCAGCATATCGTCTACCCTCCCCTGGATCCGGTGGATCCGTGGGTGCGTCCGGCCGCAGGCGCAGGGGTCTTCGTCCATGACGGTGATATCCCCGATCCGGTACCTGACCACGGGGAAAGCTTCCTTCTGCAGGATGGTGATGACCAGTTCCCCCCGCTCGCCTGGCTGGAGCACCTCGCCGGTCTCGGGATCAACGATCTCGGCGAGGGCGAGGTCACCCCAGATATGGATACCCTGCTGCTCTGAGCACTCGGTAAACATCGGGCCTGAGAGTTCGCTTGTGCCGTAGATGTCGTAGGCGCGGATACCGAGCCAGTCCTGGATCCGGTTTCGCATCTGCTCAGACCAGGGTTCTGCGCCGAGGATTCCGATACGGAGGTCGGTGTCATCCCTGATGGAGATGCCCATCTTCTCCGCCACCTCCCCCATATGGAGGAGGTAGGAGGGGGTGCAAGCGATGGCGGTGGTGTGGAGGTCCTGCATCAGTTCGATCTGGCGTTCGGTGTTCCCGACGCTCGTTGGGAGAACGGTTGCACCGACGCGTTCGGCGCCGTAGTGGACCCCAAGCCCCCCGGTGAAGAGACCGTAGCCGTAACTCA
>CAZYWX010000080.1:0-7796 GCA_964651285.1 uncultured Methanoculleus sp. | reverse complement strand
CCCTCAAGCAGGATCGTCACCAGGTTCTTCACGGGCGTATCGGTGCAGTCGGCGATATGGAACTCGCAGAACGGGCAGACCGTCACCACCACGTCCGCGCCGGTCGCCTTCACCGCCTCATTGCGCTTCGCCCCGAGCGCCTTCGCCTCCTCGGGCACCCCCGACCTGACACCGCCCCCGGCACCGCAGCATTGCGTTGGCATCTCCACAAACTCACTGACCGCCTGAGTGAGAAGTCTGCGGGGCTCCTCGCTGATCCCCTGGCCCCTGAGGAGGTGGCAGGGGTCGTGGTAGGTTGCCCTGATCTCCAATCTTGCCGGAGGTTCGATCCCGTGCTCAGTGAGGATCTCGGTGACATCCTTCACCACAAACGGGGTCTCGTAATCATTCTTCAGCGTCGCCCCGCACCCGGCGCAGATCGTCATCACCGTCTCGATCCCCCGGCTTGTAAAGGCCTCGATGTTCTTCTGTTTCAGGTCATCGACAAAGGACGTCTGCCCGGTCCTGATCAGCGGCGAGCCGCAGCAGACCTGATCGTGGGGGATGATCACCCGGATACCGTTGCGTTTCATGACCTCCATCGCGTCGAGCGCCGTCTGTGGCACCCGGCCGTTGAACATGCACCCGACAAAGAACCCGACCTCGCCGCGGACGGGGCCGTCAGGTTCGATCACCTCGGGCACCTGCTCGAGGAACGTCGGCTGCGTCCGGGCAACGCTCCGGCCCGTCTCCTGCACCAGTCTTGCCACCTCCTGGTGGCGAGGCAGACTCAGCCCGCGCCGGTTCGCAAGTTCCCTGAGTTTCTCGATCGCTTTGCCCGGAATATCGATCTCCTTCGGGCAGACTTCCAGGCACCGTTTGCAGGTTGTGCAGTAGAAGAGCCCTTTCTCGATCGCGTCGCTGATCCGATCCCCTGAATCCCGGGGATCGAGGGCGAGACGCATCTCCTGCCGAAGCACCGTCGGCCCGGCAAACTCGGTCACCTGGAGCGCCGGGCAGGCTGACACGCAGCAGAAACACTCGATACAATCCCTGAGCGGCTTGATTGCCTCGATCTCCTCCCGTGCAGGGAGCCCCGCGTCAGGTGCCGGGCAAATCCTGGCGATCTTTGCCATCACCGGCCCCATATCCACCATCAGGTCTTTTACAACCGGGAGGTCCAGCGGCTCGACCGTCATGCCGTCGTGTGCCTCTGCCATGCAGGCAAGGACCGGCGTCCCATCCACCTGGACAGCGCAGCTCCCGCACTGTCCAGACCCGCAGCAGTAGCGGTAGGCGAGTGTCGGGTCGTGCTCGTCGTGGACCGCGTGGAGGGCGTGGAGCACCCGGGCGCCATCGTTGACCCTGACTCTATACTCCTCAAGGTGCGGCTCAGCGTCCACGGCAGGGTCGTAGCGGGAGACCCGGAGACGGATCTCTCTCATGCCGCCACCTCCCGTCGCTCGATCCCTTCCCGCGTGAGCGAGATGTAGGTATGCCCAAACGGCGACTTCGCCGGGTCCCCGGTGATAATCCCGGGATCCCGCCGGACATGCGCCCCCCGGTTCTCGGGCCGGAGCAGGGCGCACCTGATGATCAGCGACGCCGTGGTGCACATATTTCTGACCGTACAGCACTCCGGGATGTTCGCGGTCGATGCGGCGAAGAGCCGCCGGTCGGCGAGCCTCCGGACAGTTGTGAGCGCCGTATTCAGGTCGGGTGCGTTCCTGAAGATTCCGGCCTGGTTCCACATCGTGAGTTTCAGGTCTTTGCGTACCGCTGCGGGACTCGCAGCCCCTTCAAAGAAGTCTTCGAGCATCCTGAGTTCCTCATCAATCCGGGCTTCATCGATCCTGCCACTCCGTTCAGGTGACTTCCCGGCATACTCCCCGGCCCGTTTCCCGAAGACCTGGGTATCTGCCAGAGCGTTTCCCCCGAGACGGTTTGCGCCGTGGACCCCGCCGGTCACCTCACCGCAGGCGAAGAGCCCCGGGACGGTCGTCCGGCACTCAGGGGTGATCCGGAGACCGCCCATGATATGGTGCGCGGTGGGTGCCACCTCCATCGGCTCCTTCCTGATATCCACGCCGAAGTTGAGGAACTGTTCGAGCATCACCGGGAGCCTGGTCTCGATCTGTCGGGCAGGCAGGTGCGTCACGTCCAGATAAACCCCGCCGCGGTCTGTCCCCCGCCCTTCCAGCACCTCGGTCGCGATCGCCCTGGCCACAACGTCCCGGGTGGAGAGCTCCATCCGGTCTGGGTCGTAGCGCTTCATGAACCGCTCCCGTCGTGCGTTCAGGAGGATCCCGCCCTCCCCCCTGACCGCCTCGGTCACCAGACGACCACGGGCGTCGTAGGGGTAGACCGCGCCTGTGGGATGAAACTGGATCATCTCCATATCGATCAGTTCTGCTCCGGCCCGGTAGGCCATGGCAAACCCGTCGCCGGTTCCGGCTGCCGAGTTCGTGGAGATATCATAGATCTGCGTCCCCCCACCGGTCGCGAGCACGGTGGCGTCTGACTGGAAGAGCATGACCTCTCCGTCCTGGTTCAGGGCGATCGCACCGGCGATCGCACCGTTCTCATCCTTCACGAGGTCGATGACCGAGACCTCATGGTAGAGTTGCGTATCGGTCGCGTCGAGGCGGTCAAGGAGAGTCATTATTATCTCGTGGCCGGTCCGGTCCCCGGCATAACAAGTCCTCGGGAACCGCTGTCCGCCGAACGGCCGCTGCGCAACCTGTCGGTCGTCGGTGACGTCAAAGACCGCACCCCACCGGACGAGATCTCTCAGGCGTTCAGGCGCCTCATTGACCAGCACGTCCACCAGGGCCGGGTCGTTCAGGTACGCTCCACCCGAGAGCGTATCTTCGCGATGGACCTCAGGTGAGTCCTGGTCCCGCAGAACGGCGTTGAAACCACCCTCTGCCATCGTCGTACATCCACCTTTGCCGACGATCGTCTTGGAGACCAGGGCCACGCTGCCGTACCGGGAGGCCTCGATAGCGGCCCGTATCCCGGCGCCGCCACTCCCGATAACCAGCACATGAGCGTCCACAATCTCGTCTACAAGCATCTTATTAGTCAGTGCGTTGTAGTATACCATAAAGTAATTGCAGGGGACGAGTGAGCCAGAATGAGGCTTTTAATGAAATTTGGTGGCACATCTGTTGGAGATGCCGATGGCATCCAGCGGGTTGCAGATATTGTAGAACCACACCATGCGGCAGGTGACGAGGTTGCGGTGGTTGTATCGGCATGTTCCGGGATCACCGACCAGATCATTGCGATGGCCGACGAGGTCGTGAAGAGCAAGGAACAGCCCCCCGTGGAGACGTTTCTTGCGGCGATGCGGAACCGGCACACCCGGCTCCTTGGCGAGGTGGCCCCCGATCACGTTGACGAGGTGACGGCGGTCATCGAGGACCGGCTCACCCGGCTGCAGAACATCCTCATCGCGGTACACACCTTGAAGGAGCTGACCCCCCGGTCCCGTGATTACATCATCTCCTTTGGAGAACGGCTCTCAGCCCCGATCGTGAGCGCCGCCCTCCGCCAGCGCGGCATCCCTTCGGTCGTCCTCGACGGTGCCGAAGCCGGGATCATCACGACCGCGAACCACGGGGACGCCCGCGCTCTCCCGTCGAGCGAGACGAGTATCAGGAGCCGGGTCGTGCCGCTGCTTGCCGACTCAGTCCCGGTGATCATGGGGTTCATGGGGGCGACTGAGCAGGGCGTGACCACCACCCTCGGGCGGAGCGGCTCAGATTACTCGGCTGCTGTCATCGGCGCCGGGATCGATGCCGACGAGATCTGGATCTGGACCGACGTCGACGGGGTGATGACCTCTGACCCCCGGCTCATCGCTGATGCCCGGGTGCTCGATGATATCTCCTATCTCGAGGTGATGGAGCTCTCCTACTTTGGGGCCCGGGTGCTCCACCCGCGGTCGGTCGAACCAGCGATGCGGAAGAACATCCCGATCCGGGTCAGGAACACCTTCAGGCCAGAGTGTCCGGGGACGATCATCCTCCACAAAGAACATCGTGAGAAGCGGGTGGTCAAAGCCCTTGCCCTGATCGAGAAGGTGGCCCTGATCAACATCAACGGTGCGCAGATGATCGGCCGCCCCGGCGTCGCAAAGACGATCTTTGAAGCGCTCGCCGCGCGGGAGGTGAACGTCATGATGATCTCGCAGGGATCAAGCGAGGCAAACATCTCTCTCATCATCGACGAGTCACACCTGGAGGCTGCCATGTGCGCGCTCACGCCGCTCGTGAAGCAGGGAACCGTGCGCGAGGTCACCTATGACCGGGACGTTGCGGCGGTAGCCGTCGTCGGTGCGGGAATGGCCGGCACTCCCGGGACTGGGGGTCGGATCTTCTCTGCGCTCGGCCGGGCTGGGGTGAATGTCATGATGATCTCGCAGGGATCAAGCGAGGTGAACGTCTCGTTTGTCGTGAAGGGCGGAGACGGCAAACGTGCCCTGCAGGTGTTGCACGATGAATTCCGCCTCTCGGAGAACTCTGATGACTGAACATACCTACCGTGAAGCAGGGGTCGACATCGACCTCGAAGCCCGGGCGGTGCGGGCACTGATTGACAGGATCACCTACCAGAGAAGAGGAACCTTCCCGATGCTCGGTGCGGTCGGGCATTTTGCCGGGCTCATCGACTGTGGCCCCTACGCCCTCGCGCTTGCGGTCGACGGTGTCGGCACCAAGATGCTTGTCGCTGATGCGCTCCGCGATTGGCGGACCGTCGGGATCGACTGTATCGCGATGAACGTAAACGACCTCTACGTGATGAACCTGGAGCCCGTGGCGTTCGTCGATTACATCGCGACCGACGCCCTCTCGATCGAGAAGATGAGCCAGATCGGCCAGGGTTTGAACGAAGGAGCCAGGCAGGCAAACATAAACATCGTCGGCGGCGAGACCGCGACCCTCCGCGGGCTCGTGAACGGTCTCGACCTTGCGGGGACCTGTCTCGGGATCCAGCGAAAGGAGAAGATCATCACCGGCGAAGGGGTTGTCCCCGGCGACCTGATCGTCGGCGTCCCCTCAAGCGGCATCCACAGCAACGGCCTCACGCTCGCCCGGAGAATCGTCGAGGAGTATGCCACGTATGACACGATCCTCCCGAACAGGAAGACCCTCGGCGAGGAACTCCTGACCCCCACCAGGATCTACCATGAGGTTCTCGGGGTGACGGGGACCTGCACCATCCACGGGATGTGTCACATCACCGGGGGCGGGCTCTTGAACTTCAGGAGGCTCTCAGGCTACGGATTCTCCATCACTGACCCTCTGGAGGTCCCCGCCATCTTCAAGTGGCTCCAGGAGACCGGTGGCATCAGCGACCTGGAGATGTACCGGACGTTCAACATGGGTATGGGCTACGCCTTCGTCGCCCCGGAGGAGAGCGTGGCCGCCATCAGGTCGGTCGTCCCCGACGCCCGGGTGGTCGGCGAGGTGACCGAAGAGCCCGGTATCTGGTCTGGGGATCTGGAGATCCGGTGAGGAGTTCCTCCTCGGTCTTCAGATTTTTGATCCTTCTGGATCTCACGCTCTCATTTTCACGACCCCTCACCCCCTCCCGAGCCGGGAGGTGACAGGAAACGGCGTGGGGGTATCTCTCTCCTCATGCAGGGGTGTATACACCCCACGCGCTCTGACCGCGGATGGAGGATTCCTGGCTGGTCTGCAGTCAGTCGCTCCCCTTCCCCGGGAGGGGTCGTGACCGCGGTCAGGGGCAGGAGTTAGGAGGAGTCGCATCTTCGTTTCTTGGGGACGTGGGTCCGGGTCCAGAAAACTACGCCTGATCCGTGGACATCCCCGCGCACTCTCCCAGTTCCTCCCCCCCGGGCGAAGAGCCAGCCAAACCGGACCCGCCGCATGGGGCTCTGTCTTCTTGCCTCTGGAGTTCTGGTACCTGCCACCGGGCCGGGTTGATCTGAGTGGCGCATAGTTCTCCAATGGGACCGCTCTATCAAGTTTTTTTCTCCTCCGGCTTCGGGCTCCTGGTCCTTCCGGGGAACGCAGCCTCTTCTCCCTCTCCCCGGGTTTTCGCCACACCTCACTCTTGTCCCGGCCGCCCCCGATCTCACGGTTGGTGCCTTCAAACTCCTGCTCTCTTCCTTCAACAGGGGATAATCGTTCGTGCCACGCTCTCATCACCTCGCAGAGCGCTGCATGAGGGCGTGGTCAGGTTAACCGGTAAGCGCGAAAAAAAGAGATATTATCTTTCCCCCTCGAGAGGGGTCTTCCTGGCTTTATCACTGACCAGAGCACTGTTTCCCGCTGGATCCTCGAGGATGACCGTGAACGGGAACGCTACCTCCCGTGCAGCGGCGATCTTCTCCTGTACCTGGAGCGCGGCCGTCCGCTCCTCATCGTTCTCAGGATTGGCAAGGATGCTCTCCACCGCCTGCTCAAAGCGGGCGAGAACACCCTCGATGTTGGTAACAAACCCTTCGCAAGCGGCCCCCGGTTCGACCGCGAGACCGAGCTCAGGGATCCTGATCGTCCCGGTCGTGCTCCGCACCACCCTGATCGAGAGGTCGCCGGGCTCGTCGACCCGCACCCACCACCTGACCGGGTCACCCTCCCCGAGGATGATGGTGTCGGCATGCCGGTAACCGCAGGCATCGCAGGCTATCGTGACGAGCAGAAGGTCAGGAAAGTGAGGAATATCAAGGCGGTGATGAACTATCTGGATCTCGCCCCCGCATGCCGGGCAGGTCCCCGGATACGTCTCCCGCACTTATAGACCACCGCCGATCTTCTCGCGCGAGATCTTGACAGACATGGGGGTGACGATGACGTATTTTTGCTCCCCGAGACCGACGATATCCCCGTTCACGTCTCTTGCCACGTCACGGAGGTCCTTTAAGACCCGCTCGAAGGTTACCTTATCCATCTTCAACCGCCCGACATCGATGATGACGATGTTGCCGTTGTAGACCTCGTCTTTGACGCGGGGTGTGTCCTTGAGATCGGCGATGGTGGCAACCTTGACGTACATGGATGCCGGCTCATCCTCGACCGATCCCTCGTAGTAGGCGAGGTCAAGTTCCATGTAATCGTCTTCGTTTTTCTCATGGTTTTTACCGAGAATGCTGTCAAAGAGCTTTTTAACCATGGGAAAAATGAGGAAAGAATTTTATTTAATAGTATCTTTTATTTTTCCCGATCAGACCTCGAGGTTCCAGATATCATCCCCGACGTGGTGGATGCTCCTGACCGATTTCCCTCGCTCCTGCTGTTCCATATCGGCTGCATCGAGGAGTGCAACCCCGACGGCGAGCGGTTTGCCGTGGCGCTCTTCGACGACCTGCACCGGTCGCCCGTGCCTGACATCTGCTGATATCTCGACGATCCCGGGGCGCATGATATCTGCACCGTTTGCGACGAACCTGACCGCGCCGGTGTCAACCACCACCCGCCGCTCCGGGATCGGGTGTTCGAGCAGGCCCCGCAGGGTGGGGAATGCCCAGTCCCCGGTGGCCATCAGGAGCGGTTTCTTATCAACAAGGTATATCGTGACCGGGGCATCTGTCTCCGCCCACTCGATCCGGTCAGACCGAAAGAGGTTGGCCGACGCCCCGATCTCATCGGCGAGCCGGTCCAGGAGCTCGGTTATCTGCGACTTTCTGATAACATGACGTTTTTTTATGCTGAACTTCGACATTTAATTCAGACCTCAATGGGGCTGGTGCCCCGCGTGCAACGCGGTTATATTTAAGTAGCTTCTTCACTCTAATATATTACTCCAGAAAGGACGGCAAAGGGTAATCATATGACGCCAAGACCGTT
>CAZYWX010000079.1:0-7843 GCA_964651285.1 uncultured Methanoculleus sp. | reverse complement strand
TCGGGAAGCCCGATCCCCTGAAAGGGAACGTCATCAAGGCCTTCGTCACCCTCCGCGTGGGGGTGAGCCCCGGCGACGGGCTCTCCGCCGAACTCGCCCGCCATGTCAGGAAAAGCCTCGGGCCCGTCGCGGTGCCGGCCGAGATCGAGTACGTGGACCGGCTCCCGAAGACCAGGAGCGGCAAGATCATGCGCCGGGTCCTAAAAGCCCGGGAGCTCGGCATGGATCCGGGGGATATCTCCACCCTGGAAGAGTGACCCGCCCCCCTCCTGGAGAGGGAGAGGGGGTATACCTGACGCAACGGAGTTTCCCGGCGTGCCCACAGGGAACGGTGGGGTCGTGTAGCCGCAGGTTCTGTGCCGGGCTCAAGGGCTACTCCTCGCCCCTCGCCCTCCTGGTTGCAACGTCAATCCAGAGACACATTCCGTCCCGTCTTGGGATCGTCGGGGATCTGGTCGGGACGCCTGGTCGGGACGCCTGGTCGGGACGCGTCGAGATGCCTATGGAGGCGGGATCAATCCCGGGCTGGAACTCGCCGGCGGTGAGGACAGGGGGTTCGGGAACAGTCAGGTCTTCTCTGTAAGCCCGAGCCGCCTGAGCACACCGGCGGCCGCCTCTATCCCGCCATCCAGGTAGACAGCGCCGATGAGCGCTTCCATGCACTCGGCAAGAACCCGGCCAGAAGTCCAGACCGCCTGCGTGGCCTCGCCCTTTCCCCAGCGGACGTAGTCCTCGAGACTGAGGTCTTCTGCAAGCCCGCGGAGCCTGGTCATGTTCACCAGGTTCATCTTCAGGTTGCTGATCGCACCTTTATCGTGTGCCCCGCCCACGACCACCGCCTCCACGACCACCACGTCGATGACCGCATCGCCGAGGGTCGCAAGGGCGTCCATGTGAGTTTCAGGAGGGAGGCCTGTCTCCAGGGAATAGGCCAGGCGGGTGAGAGCCCGCTCAAGGAGCGAGCGGTCCTGGAAGGTGTAACCGATCCGCTCCTCGATCTCGGCAGGGTTCTGGCGGCCGGCCGTAGTGTGCTTCATGGCAGGGGTTACTCCACGACTTCTGCCTTCTCGATCCTGACCGGAATCCTCGGTTTATCGGCGGCGTTCGTCTTCACCTTCCCGATACGGTCGACGACGTCCATTCCCTCAACCACCTCTCCGAAGACGGGGTGGGCGCTCGGCGTCCGGGGGTCGTCCCAGTCGAGGTAGGTGTTGTCCACCAGGTTGATGAAGAACTGGCTGCCGCCGGTGTTCGGGCGGCCGGTGTTTGCCATGGCGATCGTTCCCCGGCGGTTTGAGTGACCCTTCACAAACTCGTCGGTGATGGTGTAGCCAGGCCCGCCTGTCCCGGTGCCGGTGGGGTCACCGCCCTGGACCATGAACCCGTCGATGACCCGGTGGAAGATCGTGCCGTCGTAGAATCCAGATCTCACCAGTTTTTCGAAGTTCCCCGCGGTCACCGGCATATCGTCGTAGAGGCGAATCGTGATATCGCCCATGGTCGTATGGAGCACGACCAGCGTTCTGTTCTTCCTGTCTGCCATAAGAATAATCTCCGTAGAGTATTGTTCGCCATTGATACTTATGGTGCATGGACGCGGGGTGTGTCTCCAGCAGGGGGAGGGATATCATTCCTTTCAGGATAGTTCGTTCATGACCGGATGCTGGATGCGCAGGAGACGGTTATGAACCCGGAATTTCCCGAACCGTCGCACCTTTGACCGAGATCGTCCCGGGACGCCGACACGACCACCTCTTCTCGTGGGGAACCTCTCACCAGTGGAGGGGTGTTCGGGGACATCCTCCCGTCGATGCGCGATGCGCCTGCGGCGGCTCTGCAGTAGGTTAACCTGATCCCATCAACCCATCTCCGAAGTAAATTATTATTAACTGGAACGTGGATGTAAGTACCATGTACCCTGGAGTGAACCCGCCGTCGAGCAGGTATTTTCCGGATCGGCCCATACCTGCATCCTTCTTTCCCCTCACCGGAGGCCTCGCCCGATGAACGATCAGACCCCCGTCTTCATCATCACCGGTGAGCAGGGGCAGTGCAAGACGACGTTCTTGCATCTGGTTCTTAGTCTCACCGTTGGGCTGAACGTGCGGGTCAGGGGCGTGATAGCTCCTGGCCATGTGCGGGATGGCAGGAGGTCTGGGTTTACCCTCATTAACCTTGCCACCGGCGAGCACGAGAAACTCTGTTCTATCGATCCCGACCCCCGGTGCGAGGTCCACGGTCGCTACTACTTCAGGCCCGAAGGGCTCGCCTTCGGCCGCAGGGCACTCGTCCCCCCTGATCCCCGGGAGACCGATCTCATGGTCGTCGATGAAGTGGGGAGGTTCGAACTCCAGGGCGCGGTCTGGGCTGACCAGCTCGATAGACTGGTCGCACTCCCACATCCCCCGATGATCTGGACGGTACGGCGGCGACTCCTCGATACCGTCATCCAGCGCTGGAATATTGCGAATCCTGTCGTGGTGGATGCCAAGACCGCCAGCGTGATGGCGACGGCAAGCGACGTGATGGATGCCGTCTGGGAGTGGCGGGAGACGCAGACAGCCTCCACGGTCCCGGCATCCCCGATTCCCGGGGGCGGTGCCACGGGCGATCCTGTGCTGCTCGCCGATGCAGCTGCAGGATCATCTTCGGGCGCTCCAGCGATACTTCGGAGACGCTACAGTCCGGATTGGTGAGAGAGACCGGCGCTCAAGGGCCGTTCCAGAAGTGGCGGTGAACGATACTAACGGCGCAGGCGCTGCCAGGCCATCGTCAGCACCTCTTTTTTTCCTCTCGGGGAGCGCAGCTACGTCCGGGAAGTGAACCCTGACATACCGATGAAAGCCGTCTGCTGGCTCAGGTAACAGAACGGCGGTCCCAGAGGTGGCTGGAATACATGCCTGGTTACCTGTATTCTGGGAATCCTCTCCTCATGGCGATACCCACCGCGGCCCATTTGCACGGATCGATCGGTCCCGGCCGGGAGGTATGCCGGATCTGGCATCAGCGCATCGTCAGGTGAAAGATGATCCCGGAATACACCTGATGGCCTCCGTTACCATCAGGTCCAGGATCCGGGCGCAAACCCGATCCTTTTCACTATCTGGTAAACGTCGGATTATTTACTTCAACAGTGTATTAAATAAAACAGATAAACAGATATGGTATGGACAGGTGCATCAGATGACCGGCGGGAAAGAAACAACCGTGGAGACCGGGCGGGAGCCTGAAAGGAACGTTACGATTGATTCCCCGTGGGTTACCCCCCATCGCAACACCCCTGTCTCTGAGGCCATCCTTCGGCTCATCCCGGTAGATAAAGCGATCTACCTCATTCCGGTCATCCTTTTCTTCTTCTCCCTCTTCTTCGGGAGGTACATGATGGACCCTGTGGAGACCCTCAGGATCCTGGTCATCGGGTCGGCAAACGCGTTCCTCGACGGTGCGTCGTCCCTGCTCTCAACCCTCTCTGGTTCCCAGGTTCTTCTCCCTGCCTTCGAACAGACCTGGGGGACATCAGAACAGACGGTTATCTTCAGGATCCGGCTCCCTCGGGTGGTAGCAGCGATGCTTGTTGGAGGAGGGCTTGCCCTCGCCGGAGCCTCGTTTCAGGGCCTCTTTAGAAACCCTCTTGTCTCACCGGATATCCTTGGTGTGGCCGCCGGTGCCGGGTTCGGGGCCGCACTCGGCATCCTCCTCTCAGGCAATCCCTGGGTTATCCAGGTCTCTGCCTTCGTCTTCGGAATCATCGCGGTCGCTGTTACCTACGGCATCAGCCGCGTCTATCAAAACACCTCGACCCTTGTCCTTGTCCTCGCAGGGATCATCGTCGGGTCTCTCTTCTCCGCGCTCCTCTCCCTCACCAAATACGTCGCTGATCCCTATGATACCCTGCCCGCGATCGTCTTCTGGCTGATGGGAAGCCTCTCCGCGGTCTCAAACGCTGATATCATCGTGGTCGCTTTGCCGATCCTGCTTGGAGGTTTCTGCCTCTACCTCATCAGGTGGCGGATCAACCTTCTCTCTGTCGGCGAGGAGGAGGCGCAGGCGCTCGGACTGGACACCAAGAAGATGACCGTGGTGATCATCATCGCCTCGACCATCGTCACCGCCTCTGCGGTCTGCATCAGCGGGATCATCGGCTGGGTGGGCCTCGTCGTCCCCCATATCGGGAGGATGCTCGTCGGTCCGGACTTCCGGAAGCTCATCCCGGCATCGGCGCTTCTCGGGGCCTCATTCCTCCTGATCGTCGACGATATCGCAAGGACCCTGACCGCGGCCGAGATACCTCTTGGCATCCTGACGGCGCTCATCGGTGCGCCGTTCTTTGCATACCTCCTGACACAAAAGAAGGTTGGCTGGACATGATTCTCAACGTCAAGCACGCCTCGTTCTCGTACGACGGCATAACAAAACAGTTTGAAGATGTCTCCTTCTCGCTCGAGAGGGGAGAGATACTCTCTCTTCTCGGGAGGAACGGTACCGGGAAATCGACCCTGATCAAGTGTATCTTAAACATCCTCACGCTCCAGAACGGAGTGGTGGAGATCGACGGCCGCAGGGCCAGCAAGATGCGGCCAGACGAGATCGCGCGGGTGGTCGGTTACGTTCCTCAGGTCCACCGTTCTGTCTTCCCGTTCTCAGCGCTCGACTTCGTTCTCATGGGGAGAGCCCCCCACATCTCAACTTTCTCTGTCCCGAAAGAGGAGGACTACGAGAAGGCAAATGAGGCATTTGCGCGTATCGGGATATCACATCTCCGGGGTAAGCCCATCTCCGAGATGTCGGGCGGGGAGGCACAGATGGTCATGATCGCCCGCGCCCTCGCCCAGGAACCCTCGCTGCTCGTCCTCGACGAACCGACGTCACACCTTGATATTGGCAACCAGATGAAGGTGATCGCGACGATCGACCGGCTCGCCTCTGAGGGGATCGCCATCCTGATGAGCACCCACTTCCCTGATCACGGGTTCCTGGTCTCACATTCTGTTGCCATCCTCCAGGACGGCAGGTTGATCGCCCAGGGTCCGGCCGAGGACGTCATCACGGAGGAGAACCTCCGCGAGGCCTACGGGGTTGACGTCTGTGTCCGCTACGTCGAAGAGGCAGAGCGGATGGTCTGTATCCCGCTGAGCCCCTGTGGCTGTCGCAGCGGGGTGAAGGCATAATGAACTGGTTCCGGTCTGCTGGTTCTCATCTCTGCATCGCCCTCCTCCCTGCGTCAACAGGTCGTGTTACCGCGGAACCCACCGGTAGGTGGACAATGACGGACGCGACCGGCGCGGAGGTCACGATTCCACAGCAGGTGGCCAGGGTCGTCTCAATCGACCCGATGATGTCCCACACCATCCTCATGCCTGGCTGTGGCGACCGGCTTCTCGGCGCGACGTTTGGCCCCGTAACCCGGATGAGGGTGGATGCGATCTGCAGAGCGGTCTCGGGGACCCCCGCACCAGGAAGCCCGAAGGGGTCGAACATCGAGGAGATCGTGCGTCTCAACCCTGATCGTGTCGTAGCATGGGCGTACCCTGCCAGGGAAGCCGGGCAGATCACCGGTGCCGGGATCCCGGTCATCATGATCGAGACTGAGAAGACCATGACAATGGAAGAGAATCAGAATGCCCCCAGATAAGTGCCGCTACTGCGCGCATCACTGCCTGATCCCCGCGGGAGGGTTCGGCAGGTGCGGCAGGTACCGGGGTTCTGAGGGAGTCGTCGTTGAGGCCTTCCCCGACTCCTACCTGGCACGCTACCCGACCGCTGTAGAGACAGTTCCTTTCCTTCATTTCTGGCCTGGACACACCTTCTACGCGGTCTCCTCGGTGGGGTGCAACCTCGCCTGTCCGGGGTGCGTCTCCGCGATCCTGACCGCTGACCCTGCCCTCCTCTCCGGGGTACTCGTGCGCCGGTCTCCAGCGGAGGTGGTCGGAGAAGCAAAGACAGCAGGCTGCCGGGGGATCACGTTCTGTCTCAACGAGCCCGCGGTCTCTCTGCCGACCGTTCTCCGTCTTGCGGAAGCAGCGCACGATGCCGGGCTTCTCTTCGGGTGTTCGACAAACGGTTATCTGGGGACGGACGCTCTCCGGGCTCTCGCACCGCTCCTTGACGCTGTCAACGTCGGGCTGAAGGGGGCGTCTGATGCATGTTATCGAGAATGCGGCGCTGCATCGGCCGGGCCCGCCTACCGGGCGATATCGCACTTCCACGATGCCGGCGTCCACGTGGAAGTCTCTGTGGTCTACCAGCGGGGTCGTGAAGATGAGGTCGTCTCGGCCGCAGAGAAGGTTGCTGCCAGAGACCCCGGTATCCCCTTCCAGATCATGCGTTTCATGCCCTTCTCTGGGGGAGGGCGTGAGAGGGAGCCTTCGGCACGCGAGGCTGAAGATCTTGCAGCGACGGTCTCCCCGCTCCTCGACCACGTCTATCTCTTTAACACGCCCGGGACCGAATACCTCAATACGGTCTGTCCGGCCTGCGGACGCATCCTCATCAGGCGTGCCTTCAACGGGCCGATGGGGGCGAGGAACGAGTGGGTGCACCCGGGGACGCGATGCGAGTGCGGCGTCCGGGTGCCGGTATCTGGTCAGATAATCTCAGGCTGGCGGCCTGAGCCAAGGTTTGCCGGGGGGTATCGGCCCACCCGCGGGCTTGAGGTCATCCGGGGTATGCTTGCAGCGGCAGGCGTCACCGACCGGGCGACGCAGGGGAGGGTGCTTGCTGCTGAACTTGCTGGTGGGGGTCTCTCGACGCTCCATACGAGGATCGCCACGCCTCCGGGGTTCTGCTCGGCCCTCCGGTCGTACTCGGCCGCCGGCGGCAGGCCTGATGAGGGTGAACTCCTCTCATCATGTCTCCTTGCGATTGTCTCGGGAATCAGGAATACGACCATCGGCATGGGGCGGCCACGGGTCTACGCGGCGCTCGGCCACCCTCTGGTCCCTCTCTTTGCTGACAAACCTGCGATCTCGATCATCTCCTCAGCCGGCGGCTACCCGGTGAACTGTAACCTCGATCGGAGCGACCGGGACGCGCGGTCTGTTCCAGCCCGGGAGATCGAGGTCCTCAGGCCGGAGGTCGTCTTCTACCAGGCGGTCGCCCCGGTTGATACAGCGACCTTCATCAGGGCCTGCCTTGATACGGGGGTGCTTGCAGAAGCGGTCGGCCGGGGTGCCGTATACCGGTTTCCGGCCGGAGAAAAAACCGGGTGCCTTGGGTGGGTGGCATCGATCGCGGCCGTGGCCGGTATCCTCCACCCTGCTGCGGGATGCCCGACCCCTGAAGAGGTCGAGGACGCGGTGCTCTCATGTGTCGGTGCGGTGGGCGGGGAGATCATCTGATCGCACCTCTCCCGCCCCACCAACCTATGGGTGGTAGAACGACCGGTTCCCGGCTGTCCCGGCCGCGCTGGTCCCGTAAAACGTCCGGTAAAATCGATCCTGTTCTGCAGCGATGTCAAATCTGGCATGCTCGGGGTGGAGGATGCTGGCGATGGTGATCATCCCGAGCACCCAGCGGGGATTGCCGAAGTCCCAGCCCGGCGGCATGGTGTAGACCCGGCTGTTCTCGATGGCGTCGGCGGAGAGCCCCATCCTTCGGCATGCCGCAAGATAGTCTGAAGCCGGTGCCGAGAGGAACCCGGATATGAAGATGTATTCGGGATTGAACGCGGCAAACTCTTCGGGGGTTATGTTGACACCGGGTTTCCCGGCACGCTCGATCCTGCGGTTGACCGGGTCGCCGCCGGCCGCCTCCACAAGGTCCATCTCGAACCGTTCGGCGTTCAGGGCAAAGAGCGGTGTCCCCATCGAGTAGTAGACCCGGGGCCGGGGACAGCCCTCGATCG
>CAZYWX010000078.1:3166-8072 GCA_964651285.1 uncultured Methanoculleus sp. | reverse complement strand
CAGTCCTACCCGTTTGCAGGGTTTGAGTGGAGCAGGGACTGGACGGTCTTCTACTGGGCCTGGTGGATCTCGTGGTCGCCGTTTGTGGGGCTCTTCATCGCCCAGATCTCGCGGGGCCGGACGATCCGGGAGTTTGTCCTGACCGTCCTGACGATACCAGCCTTCTTTACCCTGATCTGGTTTGCGGTCTTTGGAGGGTCGGCACTGGACCTCGAACTGAACCAGGGAGCAGACCTTGCTGCGGTTGCGGGGGAGGACGCCTCGCTCGCCCTCTTTGCGTTCTTCGAGCACTACCCGCTCGCAGGCCTCCTCGCGTTCGTCGCGATCATCCTTCTGGTCGTCTTCTTTGTCACTTCGGCAAGCTCGGCGATGGTGGTTCTCGGGTCGCTCACCTCAGGCGGGAGCCTGATCGTCCCGATGTACAAAAAAGTGATCTGGGGGGTTTCCCTCTCCGCTGTCGCGATCATCCTTCTTGTTACCGGGGGGCTCTCGTCGCTTCAGATGATGGCAATCACGGCAGCGTTCCCGTTCATGCTCGTGATGCTGGCTCTCTGCTCTACCCTTCTCATCGGGTTGTCGCAGGAGAAGATAGGGGGATGAGGGGGTGAGACCCCCGGAACACCGACGGGATATCCTCCCTGCCGGCCAGGGGCCCGCCGGGCGTGCATACCTTCTCTCCCGATCCCGGAGAGGGCGAGGGAAAGGCGGGGCGGGGAACCAGGCTTCCCCGGACGAAGTAGAGATAAAATCTGGATCTGGCAACCGGTTGAAGAAATATGGACTCAACGAACCGGACACAGGTTCGCTCTGAGTGCACCCCAGGGTGTCCACCCGATCAGGCCCGGATCGTCATCGACCCTCTCGGGGGTGTGTCCCATTGATACCATTTCTTTTATTGGGTGAGAGGTCATATCAATGTAGATTATTTCATCTGTCATGCGTATGACAGGAACCAGGAATCCGGAGATCAAGTACTATGGGAAAAGAAAAAGTCGTCTTAGCATTCTCAGGGGGTCTCGATACCTCAGTCTGTATCCCCCTCCTGCGCGAGCACTACGGGTTTGATGAGGTCATCACCGTTGCGGTCGATGTGGGCCAGCCAGAGGAGGAGGTTGTCCGGGCAACCGAGAAGGGCCAGCTGCTTGCGGATAACCACTATACCATTGATGTCAAGAAAAAATTCGTTGAAGAGTATATCTTCCCCTCGATCAAGGCGAACGGGTCTTACGAGGGTTACCCGATGGGCACAGCCCTCGCCCGCCCGCTGATCGCTGAAGAGATCGTGAAGGTCGCAAAAGAGGAGGGGGCCACAAAGATCGCACACGGGTGCACCGGGAAAGGAAACGACCAGCTTAGGTTTGACTTTATCTTCAGGTCTGGCGGGTACGAGATCGTTGCACCGATGCGGGAGATGAACCTGACCCGCGAGTGGGAGATCAACTACGCACAGGAGCACAACATCCCGGTGAGCGTGGGGAAGGAGAACCCCTATAGTATCGACGAGAACTGCTGGAGCCGGAGTATCGAGGGCGGCAGGCTTGAAGACCCGGCCTTCCATCCGCCAGAGGAGATCTACGCCTGGACAGTCTCACCAGAGAAGGCCCCTGACGTCATGGAGGAGGTCAGGATCGAGTTCGAGCAGGGGGTTCCGGTCGCCCTCAACGGGAAGAGGCTCTCCGGGTTCGCTCTGGTCCAGGAGCTGAACCAGATCGCCGGTCGGAACGGTGTGGGTCGCAACGACATGATCGAGGATCGGATTCTCGGTCTGAAGGCCCGTGAGGTCTACGAGCATCCGGCTGCGACCGTCCTGCTTGCAGCGCACCGCGACCTTGAGCATCTCGTCCTGACACGTTCAGAACTCGCGTTCAAGCAGATCGTCGACGCAAAGTGGTCTGAGCTTGCCTACATGGGGCTCGTGCATGAGCCGCTCTTCTCCGCGCTCAACGCGTTCGTTGATACGACCCAGGAACGGGTGAACGGCACCGTGGACGTCGGGCTCTACAAGGGCGGCCTCTCAGTCCTCGGCCGGAGCTCAGATAACGCCATCTACTCAGACGACCTGGTCTCGTTCGACTCGACCACGATCGACCAGAACCACGCTGTCGGGTTTTCGAACTACTTCGGGTTGCAGGCGCGCCTGCTCAAAAACCTCCAGAAACAGTGAGAGGGTGCTAACAGCACCTTCTTTCCTTCTTCTTCGTGCGCGGCGCGCATGCGAAGATTCGGGCGATTATCATGACGATGAACGAGTTTACCGGGAACTTGTCGCTCTTCGCCGTCGTCATCTGGTCGACGACCTTTTTGTGGTCGGGGTTGGTCAGACGTCTTGATCTCGGTTATGCCTTTCATCAGAAGCAACGTCTGGATCCCGGGGCCATACCAGTAGAGAGTTCATGTTCGGGTTCTCGTTCGTCTTCTTCATGACGTTCACCCATGATCCAGAGGGTATCGTCGCCGGCGGGTTGTATCGCCACCATCGGCGCCATCCACGTTCAGGACACCGTCTATCGGTGCGGTGACCACCGGCATAACCCACGTCCTGTCCCTGGCAAAAGATCTCTCCCATCACCTGAGAGCGCAACCACAACTTCTCCTCGTCCCGGGTAGACCCGGCGCACCAGGGAGCTGTACCCTGCCCGATACCTGCTGGTTTGGCAGAGTTCCCTCCACCCCCCACAAGATAAGCGCTCTGTCTGAATCATCAATCATCGGTCGACCGATCGGAGAATGGTCCCGGGCAAACCACCGCTGACAGTGATCTGCAGCCGCACCGGTCAGCATGCTCGATGCCCTGGAGCCAGCCAGCATATGACCATCAGGCCTGGCCGGGCCCCTCCTTCGGTGCGTTCTCCCTGATCGCTGTTTCAGGCGTCCACTGGAGATATAGAAAGATATAAAGAGACCGACGGGAGAATGACTATTATGTGTGCCCGTTTCCTGGACCGTTTTTTTAAACCTACACCCCACATCGTCGAGAGCCCGCCACCACCATCTATCTCCCACGGGCCTGGCCCGGGCGTTCCCGAATACCGGGTGAAGCCCTACTTCATCGTGGCGTCTGTCGAGATGGGGAACACCACGACAAAGTGCATCCTGACCGGCACAAACCTGGAGACAGGCAGGTCCTACGTCATCGACAAGACCGTGACCATGAGCCGCGATGTCCGGCCGCCAAAACCAGGGGAGACGGTCTTTGGGGAGACCCTTGACGGGACGAAACTGACGCGTGAGTCTGTCACCGAACTGGTGCGCGATACCCTGATCCAGAGTCACGAAGCAGCTCACCTGAGCGTCAAGGACGACCTGGATTTTGTTGTCAGGAGTACCGGCGTCGTGGCGGCGATGGACTCTCCTGATCAGATCGGAGACTTCATCATCGCTCTTGCCAACGGCTGCCTCGAGGCCGGCGTCCCGCCGCGGAAGATGACTCCGCCGATGTCGATCGAGAACCTCCCGCCGAAACTCCGGCAATTCTCGTTTGCCGACCGGGTGGTGTTTGTCGGTGCGGTCGCCGGCGTTATGCCGCCGGTCGGGTCTACCGGCATCGAGATGGTGGCAAACGAGATGGAAGGAGAACTTGCCATGGCCGGCATCAAAGAGGGGGCCAAGTGGACGCCGGTTGACTTCCGGAACCCCTGCATCTGCATCGACTTCGGCACCACGCTCGCCGGCCGGATCACGAGTGATGTCGCTCGTGACGACCCGAATCCCTTTGCCCGGACAATCGGGAACTTCTGCGGGATTGCAGGGGCCATACCCGATGCGATCGTCCGGGGCACCGGGCTTGTGAAAGATCGAAAAGGAACAGCCCTGGACCTCCTTGGCGATCACAGCATCCAGAGCCCGTTCGGCGGCAGGAAACGTTCTGCCGTCGATGAATACGTCGAACGGTGCCATGAGCATATCGACATCAGGATCGTTCCTCCTGACCGGGCAAGGTTCGGCCGGGTTCCTGTCTGCGCGGACGTGGCCGCGGAGTCAGGCGTTGCTCTTATCGGATGCGATTGCGGCGTTAACGGTAGCGATACCCCGGTTCTTGGGGAGATCGGGCACGAGATCTACGAGAAGCACGGAATGGGCATGCTGACCGAGGTTATCGACCGGGTCTGCGCAAGGATGGCGCTCCGGCTCATCGATGTCGCCATCGAGAGGGGGATGGTCCCGCCGAACTCGTCGATTGGGTTCACCGGACGGGCGGCAATATCTGGGAGGAAGCCTGAATATATTCTGGAAGGGATCACCGAACGGAACCTCTACGAGCAACCAAACGATCACCTGGTCTTTGTGGACGACGGTCTTGCCCGGGGAGCGGCACTGATGGCGCGGTGCATGAACTCTCTCGGGAAACCCAAGGCCCCGCTCGGCGGGGTGCGGGGAGGACCATGTATTATGTCCCGTCGGATCAAAATAGGAAAGTAGGATATGGTAGATGATGGCTGAAGAAGAACTCTATGATATGCTTATTCCCCCGGGCGTGCCCAGGAAGATGATCTATGATGTCGTCGAGAGATATGATGTCGAAGTGGTGCAGCGGCCGCAGAAACTCTCGTTTGCAAATATGGATGGAGATATCAGAGATCTACTGGCATTCAGGGGCAGGAGGGAGGTCGTTGAAGAGGTGCACGAATATCTCTTTGAACGGCTCAAAGAGTTCATTGAAGAATAATCTCCCTTTTTTGGTCCCGGTCCAGGGGGCGTGCCTGAGTCATGCTCCTGGACTCAGGAGCGATCCTATGCGAACGATCCTCTCAAAAAAAACCTCACCCAGGAACGAATCTCTTCTTCATCCCCCCTGATGGTCAGGATCTGATAGTGCAGCTCGACCGTTCCCCCGGGGGATGAGTGTCCGGGGCACCGTCACGATCGTCGGGTGGACCGCGGTATCTACAGGAACACGATTGCGCCT
>CAZYWX010000078.1:0-3066 GCA_964651285.1 uncultured Methanoculleus sp. | reverse complement strand
TACAGGAACACGATTGCGCCTGGTATGTTGCACCAGCCGGGTCTTGTTGCCTTCCCCCGCTCCTCCCGAAGGTTCCGCGACAACCTCCCATCGGCCTGGAATGCACGTCTCCCGCGCCCAGAACTCGCAGCGCGGCAGTCTCTCAGGCTTTTCTGCAGGGATCTCAAAAAAGAAAATTTTGCTCTCCTGCCTTCATTCTGGCACGCCGCCGGCGAGCAGCCGCACAAGCAGCGCTTTCTGGGCGTGGAGCCGGTTCTCGGCCTGGTCCCAGACGATGCTCTGCGGTCCTTCCAGTACCTCGTCGGTGATCTCCTCCCCCCGGTGTGCAGGGAGACAATGCATCACCAGGGCATCGGGGGACGCCTGCGCAAGGAGGCGGGAATCGATTGTGTAGTCTTTGAGGGCGCGCATGCGCTCAGCACGCTCCTCCTCATCGCCCATCGAGACCCAGATATCAGTGTAGAGCACATCTGCGTCGCGGACCGCCTCTGCCGGGTCGCTGACGACCCTGACCCTGCCCCCGGCCGCCCGTGCCTGCTCGACAAGGGACTCCCCGGGCTGATAGCCGGGTGGACTGGCGACTATGATCTCCATGCCGGTCATGGCAGCGGAGAGTATCCAGGTATTGCAGACGTTGTTACCATCCCCGATCCAGGCCAGTCGCAGGTCGCGGAGGTCGCTGAACCGTTCTGTGAGGGTCATAATATCAGCCAGCACCTGACAGGGGTGGAGGCTGTTCGAGAGCCCGTTGATGACCGGAACGGTCGCATACCGGGCGAACTCCTCGATGGTGGCATGCTCGTAGGCGCGGATCATGACCGCATCGACGTACCGAGCGAGCACCCGCGCGGTATCCCGGATCTCCTCACCCCGCCCAAGTTGCATATCCCGGGGGTTCAAGAAGAGTGCATGCCCGCCGAGGTCGGTCATCCCCACCTCAAACGAGACCCTGGTGCGGGTGGACGCCTTCTCAAAGATCATCCCGAGACTCTTCCCCCTGAGATATTCGTGTGCGGTTCCCGCAGATTTCAGTTTTTTCAGGCGCAGAGCGTCGCTGACGATACTCTCAAGTTCATATCCGTCGATATCGGTGATCGAGAGAAAATCTTTCTTCATGCAATCTCCTCCATGTGCTGACATCGTTTTTCGAGGGCTTCTCTGGTGCCGATATCCCTGCGGTGGAATACCCCCCCTGAGACCGCAGACGCCGCTTTCTCAGCGATCGCCTCAGCCTCCTCGAGCGTCTCGCCGATCCCGACGAACGCAAGCGTCCGTGACGTTCGGGTGTAGAGTAAGCCGTCCTCCCCCTCCTCGACGTTCGCGTAGTAGAGGAGGGCTTCACCATAGTCCCCGAGGGTGAGGGGTTGATGGGCCATTGGCGCCTCAGGGTAGCCTTCGGGGACGAGATACTTGCAGACCGTTGCTTTGTGGGCAAACCGGACATCTGACGACGCAAGGTCCCCCTGCACGATCTGACGGATGATATCCGCGAAATCTGACTCCAGGAGTGAGAGGACGTTCATAGCCTCAGGATCTCCGAAACGGGCGTTGAACTCGATGACCTTTGGGCCTTCGCGAGTGTTCATAAACTGACCGTAGAGGATACCCCGGTAGGGCGCCCCTTCATGTCGCATAGCCGCGACGGTATCCTCCATGATCTGGAGCGCTCTCTCATAGTCGGACCTGGTGACGAAGGGGAGCATGTGATCAGCTAGGGAATATGATCCCATTCCCCCGGTATTCGGCCCCACATCTCCTTCGTATGCTCGTTTGTGATCCTGTACGAGCGGCATCGGGACCAGGTGTTCGCCATCGACGAATGCCTGGAGGGTGAACTCCTCCCCGAGCAACCGCTCTTCCAGCACGACGTCACCCCCGATCTGGCGGACGTACTCGATAGCCCCCGCCTTGTCGACATGCTCGCCCATGATCCGCACGCCCTTCCCCCCCGTGAGCCCGATGGGCTTGATGGCAAGATCTCCGTCGTAATCCTCGATGAACCGCACTGCCTCCTCCGGGTCATGAAAAACCTGATAACTCGGGCATCCGGCTATACCGTGCCGTTCCATCAACCGACGACAGTATGCCTTGTCTGTCTCGATCCGGGCTGCGGCACGGGTCGGCCCCACGCAGGGTATTCCCGCGGCCTCGAGCCGGTCGACGATACCAGCCTCAAGGGGTGCCTCCGGTCCGATGATCGCGGCATCCAACCCGTTCTCGGTGGCGAATCTTACAATCTCCGGGATGTTCGTTTCCCTCTCGAGGAGGACTCGCTCCGCAAGCCTGGCTATTCCCGGGTTCTTCTGTGCCATGACAGAAAATATCTTCACATCGCTGTTGCAGGAAAGCGCCCTGGTGATTGCATGTTCCCTGCCACCACCACCTACAACGAGTAATTTCATATCCATCTATTTGCTCGCTTTTAAAAAATGCTTATCCGTTCAGCAGTTCACTGACCTGGACAAGCGCAGAGAGCGTCACACCTTTTTTTGCAAACGCCGCACGTGCACCTGCCTCCCGGTCAACAACGGTCACCGCCTGGTCGACATGCGCGCCCGCAGCACGCAGGGCCTCCAGGCCATAGAGAGCGCTCCCCCCGGACGTGGTCACATCCTCGACCAGCAGCACATGCATACCGTCCACGTCACCGATGATCGTTCCGGTTTTGCCGTGATCCTTCTCGTCCTTCCTGATGATCGCGTAGGGTCGGCCGCTCGCGAGCGAGACGGCGACGGCGATCGGCACGGCGCCGACCGCCACTCCGGCAACCACATCGAAATCCCAGCGTTCGGCGATGGTCTTTCCGATCGCCGCAAGGACCGTGGGGTCTGTTGTTGCTGCTTTGATATCGATATAATAGGAGCTCCGGGCTCCCGATGCAAGAGTAAAATCTCCGAATTCAACAGCCCCGCTCTCAAGTATCAGTCTCGCGATTGGGTTCACCATGGTACCTCTTTAACTCCGATGTAGTAGCCGATAATATTCACCACCCGGTGAAGGAGGGGGGTGAGGATGACGATCCAGACTGCAATGGGTAAGGTAATATTCTCAAACAACCACTGGGGG
>CAZYWX010000077.1:0-8113 GCA_964651285.1 uncultured Methanoculleus sp. | reverse complement strand
TCAAGAGCGTCGTCTTCCCGACACCGTTCGGCCCCAGGATCGCGAGGGTCTGGTGTGGACGGAGATCAAACGTGATGTCCTGGATGACCGGGGCACTCCGGTAGGTGAACACCACGCCGTCGACCTCAAGGATCATCGCCGGTACCCCCGTAAGAGCAGATAGATGAAGGTCGGTGCGCCCAGGAATGCCGTGAGCACAGCAACCGGGAGGACGTACGGTGCTACGATGACCCTGGCAACGGTGTCTGAGGCAAGGAGGAGGATCCCGCCCATCACGCAAGAACCCGGGATCAGGAAACGCTGGTCGTCGCCGATGATCCTTCTCACCATGTGTGGGCAGACGAGCCCAACAAAGCCGATAACCCCCAGGAACGAAACGATCACCGCGGAGACCAGCGCTGTGACGATCATCCCGATGTTGCGCACCGCCTCGACATTGACGCCAAGCCCTTTTGCGGTCTCGTCGCCGGCATCGATCGCGTTGTAGTTCCAGCGGTTCGCAGCGAAGTAAATGGTAGCCCCGGTGACAACAAGAGCCATGATCCCAAGTTCCTGCCAGCTGGCCCGGCTGACGTCGCCGAAGGTCCAGAAGACGACCGCGGCGAGCTGGGTATCATCGGCAAAGTACTGAAGGAACATCGTTCCTGCCGTGAAGAGAGAGGAGATGGCAACACCGGCGAGGATCATCACCTCAGGGGACGCCCCGCAAACCCGGGAGATCATCAGGATCACGGCGGTGGCAAGGAGGCAGAAGATGAACGCCACAAACGTCGTCATATAGGGGTTGTTGAGGGTGATGGCATCAGCGACGGTTGAATGCATCTGCCCGGTGCCCAGGAGGATGACCGAGACGGCCGCCCCGAAGGCACCGGCGTTTGATATGCCGAGCGTGAATGGCGATGCAAGCGGATTTCTGAGGATCGACTGCATGGCCACTCCGGCTATCGAGAGCCCGATCCCGGCGACGATCGCGGCAAGCGCCTGCGGGAGGCGGATGTTCCAGACGATCCGGTCGGTGCTGGAAAGGTCTTCAGCAGGGATCGCAGTGGAGTGAAGAAACGCAGAAACCCGGTCGATCGTGCCGTTTACGATGGAGAGGAATACATCGTAGGGCGGGACACCGGCCGCACCGACCGATATGGAGAGGACCAGGAGGATGAAGAGGATGACGATCCCCCCGAGGATCCAGAGGTACTTGCGCCGCACATACCCCAGATAGTCCTCAGGGATAATCCCGTCTGCAAAGTGCATGCTTTTTTCTACTCCTCTTGCTCCGTGCCAGATCCCCCTCGCACCATCTCTTCCATCACAGCGGGATCTCTGCAAATCCGAGGTTGTTGTACTGGCTATTCAGGTCGGCAAAGACCGGTTTGCCAACGAAGAAACGGTAGATCTCATCTGCCTTCTCGACAGGGTCGATGTCAGCAAACCGGTCAGGATACAGGGTCTTCCCGATGAAGTAGGCGTCTGCAAGCACGGTCTCGTGGTTCGTGTTGTAGGAATTGTAGGGAAGGACACCGTAGACCCGCCCCTCCTTCAATGCGGAGAGACCCTTCAGGGCAGCATCGGTCTTCAGTTCACCGACCGCTCCTCCACCATCGATCTGGAGGGTGCCGAGATCGACGAATATATACTCTGGATCCCAGTCGACGAGCGCTTCTTTCGCGATGTCGGCATGCGCCGTGCCAAGGCCGGCTGCAACGTTCTTCGCGTGCACCCAGAGGAACGGCGGGTAGGCCGGTTCGGTGGATATAATCCCGTGGGCGCCTGCCATCGAGACACCGCCGACGTAGACCCTCTTCTGTTCAGCCTCAGGGATGTCGCCGGTCCGGCGCTCAAGGTCGGCCATCGTCTCCTCGATGTAGGCGATCACCTCTTCGGCGCGATCCTGCTTTCCAAGAACCTCACCCATCGTGCGGAGACCATCAAACATCTCTGCCTTCTCAGCGTCGTTCCGAAGTGAGCCGTAGGGGAAGGCCACAACCGGGATACCCGTCTTCTCCTGGAGCCTATCAGCCTCGGCGACACTCGTTCCATACGCCGTCCCGCTCGAACCCGTCTTGAAGATAACCTGGGGGTTGACTGTAATGATCTTCTCGGGATCGTCCTTGCCCCTGAATTCACCGATCAGTGGCAGTTTCGCAAATTTCTCCCCGTATACGAGAGCGTAGGGCCGGCCTTCGACCGACCGTTCCCTCTTCTCGATGTCGTCGACGCCGACGACAAGATCCTGACCTTGCAGATAGACGAGGTAGCGGAGACATCCTGAACCTGAACAGACGACGCTCTCCGGGGACGACGGGACGGTGACGTTCCTCCCGAATCCATCGGTGACCATGGTTGTCTGCCCGCTCTGGGCGACGGTCGAACCAGATTCGGTGCCGGTGCATCCGGCAGCGAGTATGAGCACAATGAGGGCCGCACCTATCGCGGCCGTGAGCAATCCTGAGAGACGAAACGGCTTCATATCAATAACACGTGTCGTAGCACATATTATTATATCTGCCGAAATAAGGCTCACCGGGTGCGACGTAAAGGTTATTCGTAATACACAACAACTGAGAGGATCTCCTGCGAGCCTGCTGGAGGTCAGAAAACCCTTCAAGGTCAGCCGCCTCCCCTCCAGAGGTGGCCCTGCGATCCCGATACCATCTCCTTTACCGGGGGCCCCAATGAAGATCGGTCGCACCCCGAAGATACGCTCTGAGAAGCGAAGATACGCTCTGAGAAGCTCTGGAAGGATTTCATGCAGATCTCCAGATCAGGATCACCGGATCCTGGTCGTGGGCGCACACCGCCTCCACCCACCAGGGAAACCGGGATCGGTCCTGCACCGATCCAGCAGCCCCCTCCCGGCAGATCCGTAACCCGCTCTCCAGGCCGGACAACCCTTATGAGGGATCACCTCTACCCCACCAGACCGGGATGCCGGTCATGCAAGCCCCCAAACACCCGTCCTTAGGAGTGAGGGAAGGAGGAACGGAGATGGCTGAGAAGATTTTACCTGAATCGGAGGGGTATGGCCTTCTGGAGTCATGCGGGATACCTGTACCGCCCCACCAGGTGGTCAGCAGCGCCGACGATGCACGGGCGGCCGCCGGGTTGATAGGTTATCCCGTTGTTATGAAGATCATCTCCCCTGATATCGTTCATAAGAGCGATGTCGGCGGAGTCGTCACCGGGATCGAGAGCCCTGACGATGCCGAGACTGCATACCACACCATCATGCGGAACGCTGCAGTCCACGCCCCGGAGGCAACGATCATCGGTATCATCGTCGAGAAGCAGATGCCAGAGGGACTCGAGGTGCTGATCGGCGGGAAGACCGACCCATCGTTTGGCAAAATCATCACGTTTGGTCTCGGGGGAAAACTGGTAGAACTCCTGCAGGATGTTGCCATCAGGGTGCTTCCCGTCGATGAAGACGATATCAGGACGATGATCCGCGAGATCGAGGGCTACCGGCTCATCCGGGGATATCGCGGGGAGCCCCCAAAAGATGAGGAGGCAATCGTCCAGGTCATCGCAAAGATGACCCGCCTCTTTACCGAAGACCGGGGGATCAGGGAGTTCGACCTCAACCCCGTCATCGTCTACGAGGAGGGGATCAGCGTCGTCGATGTAAGGATCATCGTCGATGATACCCCGAAGCCAGAGATCACCACCTGTCCCGGAATCGGCGCACCCTCCGAGATCTTCTACCCGGATTCCATCGCCGTTATCGGCGCATCCGCAAACCCGAAGAAGGTGGGCTACTCTCTCCTTAGAAACCTGCTCTCCTTTCCCGGCGACCTCTACCCGGTCAACCCGGTCAGGAAGGAACTCTTCGGTCGCAAGACTTACCCCTCTGTAAAGGACATTCCCGGCCCGGTTGACTGGGCGGTCATCGCGGTGCCGGCCCGGCTCGTCCCGGAGGTGATGGAGGAGTGCGGGGAGAAAGGAGTCCGGCTCGCTATCATCGTCACCGCCGGGTTTCGGGAGATCGGAGGCGAAGGCGTCGCTCTCGAGGAGGAGATCATCGCTATTGCACGCAGGCACGGGATCAGGATCACCGGCCCGAACTGCCTCGGGATCATGATGCCCCACCAGGGGATCAACGCCACGTTCGACCCCGTATCACCGAAAGCCGGAGATGTGGCGTTTGTCTCCCAGAGCGGCGCGATCATCACCACTGTCGTCGACTGGAGCCTCCCTGAGGAGTTCGGATTCTCGAGCGTCATCAGCGTCGGAAACCAGGCAGACCTCGGATTTGAGCACTACCTCAGGTTCGCCGAGCAGGATTCGGCTACCCGTTCGGTCGCACTCTACATCGAGGAGATCCTGGACGGACAGAGGTTCATGGATATCGTGCGTCAGGTCGCCGAAAAGAAACCGGTGGTGGCGGTAAAGTCGGGATCCTCCCGGAAGGGGAGGGACGCAGCGGCGTCCCACACCGGTTCACTTGCCGGGAGTTACGATGTCTACGTCGCGGCGTTCAGGCAGGCCAGCGTGATCCCGGTCAGGAACCTTCGGGACGTCTTCAACCTGGCCGAACTTCTGGCAAGCGAAGGCTACCCGCAGGGGAACCGCGCGATCGCGGTCACCAGTGCAGGGGGGTTTGCTGTCCTTGCCTCAGACTATGCCGAGGCGCACGGGGTTGATATGGTCGACCTCCCTGAAGACGTGTTCCATGAACTTGACACGTTCCTGCCGCCGTACTGGAACCACGCAAATCCCATGGATATCATCGGGGATGCCGATGCCTCCCGGTTTGCCGCTCTCTTTGATGTGCTGATCCGGCACCAGGACTTCTGGGATATAGCATTCGTGATCGCAGTGCCGACAACGCTCGCCGATCCGGCGCATGTCGCAAACGAGATCGTCAGGTTCTCCCAGAACACGGATAAAATGGTGGTTGGCTGCATGCTTGGCGGCGACAGCATCAGGAGCGGTCTGCGTATTCTCCGGAGTTGCCGGATCCCGAACTTCTCCGAGCTTGAGGACGCGTTCAAGGCGGTGGGAAACATCCTCCGGGTCAGGACTGCGCCGTGGGGTGAGCAGCCCCGCCTGCCCCACAAAGACCGATGCTCCGGCAGCGAAGAGTGAACCCCTACAGAAGGGGGGCGTTCTATCGGGGTTTCTTCGTAACTCCAGCCATCAATCCGGGAGAATTCCAAAGATATTTATACAAATCGCCTGTATTCCAGCATATCGGAACAGCGACAAACAACTACCGGGGAGATGGAAGGAGATGCTATTTGAGAAGATAAAATCTGACATCCTTGCTCACAACTCGTATATCATCGGAGCAGGCGGAGAGGCGGCGGTCATCGATCCGAGGCGTGACTGCCTGGTCTACACCAAACTCGCCGAAGCCAGGAACATGAAGATTACGAAGATCTTTGAGACGCATAAAAATGAGGATTACGTCAGCGGCTCCAGGGAGCTTGCCCGACTGACCGGAGCGGAGATCCTCCACGGGGCACGGGGGGAGTTTGAGTTCGGCACCGGCGTTGAGGAAGGGGAGATATTCGGGCTTGGATCGATCGAACTCGAGGTGCTGGAGACGCCGGGCCACACCCCGGAGAGCATATCTCTCCTGATGCGTGACCGGTCGATCTCCGAGATCCCGTTGATGATCTTTCCCGGGGATGCGCTCTTTGCCGGCGAGGTCGGGAGGACAGACCTTGCCGGCGAGGACCGGCGAGGGGAGATGTCGGAGATGCTGCATGCGAGCCTGCACGAGAAGATCCTGACGCTCGACGACGGCGTTATCGTCTGCCCTGCCCACGGCGCAGGTTCGGTCTGCGGAGGGGATATCAGTGACCGGGAGTATACGACCATCGGGTTTGAAGCGGCGACAAATCCACTGCTCTCCATGGAGCGGGACGAATTTGTCGGGTATAAGGTGAACGAACACCTCCCTGTGCCACCGTACTTCGCAAAGATGCGTGAGCTCAACAGGTCTGGCCCGCCTCTGCTCTACAACCTGCCGCACCTGAAGGCCGTATCAGCGCGCGAGATCCGTCTCCTCGCAGACCAGAAAGCGCAGATCCTCGATATCCGGTCACCTACAAGCTTCGCCGGTGGACATATCCGGGGGAGCATCAACATCTGGCGGGGCGGTCTTCCTCTCTTCATGGGCTACTTCCTGAACTACAAGGACCCGATCATCCTGGTCGACGACTTCAATCAGGACCTTGACCAGGTAGTACGCCACGCTGTGCGGCTCGGTTACGACAACCTTGCCGGATACCTCGCCGGCGGGTTTCCGGCCTGGTTCAAGCAGGGCGAACGGATCGAGAGAACCGGGACCTGGTCTCCCTGTGACCTTGTTGAGCACCTGGATAACCCTTCGATTTATATCCTCGATGTGCGGGAGATCAAGCACCGGGAGGAGAAGGGTCACATCAATGGTTCCCACCATATCCCTCTCGGAGACCTCGAGGAGCACCTGGACGAGATCCCCCGGGATAGACAGATCGTCATCCACTGTAACGCCGGGTTCAAGGGAAGCCTTGCGGCAAGCATCCTGCAGAAGTATGGATTTCGGAACGTCACGAACCTGCTCGGCGGCACCATCGGCTGGGAGGCCGCAAACTACCCGCTTGTCCGGGGGTGAGGGGGGTAAAACCCCTGTCCGTTCCCCCTGCAGCGATTCCTGTCCGGAATCTCCCCACAGGAGAGCAACGAGGCGAGGATTTTTCTGCCTCCACGGGTACTGGTGCCACGCATCCCCATTGAAAGAGGTTGGCGGTTCCCGGGACTCTCTGAGAGAGGCGGCGGGACCCCGGTCTCTGGTGAGACCGGATCTCTAGAAGTGGCGGGATCACTGGCACCATGCATGGCCCCGGCGGCGTACGACCTTTCGGAAGAAAACCGGTTGGGCTTCCCACCTCCTAGCGCACAAGCACCAGAAAAACCACGACACGCACTCTCGAGGTGAACGAGGTCCCAGAAATGGTTCCGCCAGTCCCGCGCCCCTGCCTGCCAGACGAGGTCTGATCTAAGCTGGATGTGGGCGATCAGGTCGTCCCGGGAGCATCCGACATAAGGGAGACCCTGACCGGTACCTTGCCCTCGAGCGAATCGGCGACCGGTGAGCGCCGGTAGCCGTGATCAACGAGGTCCTCGAGTTTCTCCTGCGGCGCATCGGCATCCATCCTGACGGCTACCCTGATCTCCTCAAACCCCGGCCTGACGTCAGAGACCTCAAAGAGCCCCCTGAGATCGAGGTCACCCTCGACATCGATCTCGATGGCGTTGACCGTGACCCCGTCCTCGGCCGCGCTGTAGACGATCCCGATCGCGATGCAGGCCGATAGCCCGGTAAGCACCAGCTCCATCGGGCATGGACCCTGGTTGCTCCCGCCGATGGCGTCAGGTTCGTCAGCAGGGACGGTGAAGTTCCGGAGGGTTGTGGTGGAGTGAGCACCGCTCTTCCAGGTGGTGGTGCCGGAGAGGGTTCTTCTGCCCCCTTCAGGATCTCTCTGCATCGTCGCCACAAGGGCGTTCACCTTCGCCATATCAACCCCATTTCGTATCATTATAAGATAAGCTCCCTTTGCGGGGACATGCGCCCGCAGATATCAATCTGCTGGCTGCTACCATAACCCTGCCGTCAGATGAGCGGTCCCGGTCGGCTCTGCGTCGCCACAATGAGCTGCAGATCTCGGCCCATCGTCAGGAGGGAAACCGTCCCCTTCCTTGCCCCGCGCAATCAGCATCCTCCGCCTCCGCCGAACAGAACCCCTCCTCTCTCCCCGAACCAGCCACCTCCATCTCCCGGAGGGGGTGAGGAGATGGTCTCCCGGGCGGTCCTGGAAAACCCATCGCGGCCTGTTGTGAGGACGGTTTCCGTGCACGCCATGATCAGGAAGCGCCTGGTCGTAAGAGCATCTCCTCTAAATGCGGGATGAACCACGCTTGCGTCCACCGGTATCGGTGGAAGTTCCTGCTGGCCTGGTTGGCTAGTTCTCCCCTCCCGCAGCATGCAGCGTCATCTCACCCATCGTGTATGCAGGATTCCTCCCGGTCTGTACTCATACCTGCGCCGAAATGGGGGGCGTGCGTGGACGGGAACCCGGGCACGCTCCCCACCAGGGTTTGCTGGAAGGGGACCAACCGGAGAAGA
>CAZYWX010000076.1:0-8352 GCA_964651285.1 uncultured Methanoculleus sp. | reverse complement strand
CGCTGCTGGTCACCACCATCCTCAACCGGGTGCGGGAGGCGGGTATCGAGACCGAATACCTCTCGCTTGCCGGGATGGACATCAGGCCCTGCACCGGCTGTGAGGCCTGCAAAGAGGCGAAATGGTGCGTGACTGAGGATGACGACTGGGCGGGCGTGGCAGAGAAGATGATCGACTGCGAGGTGCTGGTCCTCGGCGCACCGACCTACTACTACGATATCAACGGCCAGACGAAGAACCTGATCGACCGGACCTACTCCCTCTACCATGACAGGAGGCTTGCAGGCCGCAAGGCGGTGGCTGTCGCTGTCTGTGGCGACCGGGGAGGTGATCGGGCGCTCGAGACCATCGAGGGATTCTTAAACACCCATGAGTTCTCATACCTCGGTCATGTCTGCGGCAGAGGCTATGCGCCTGAAGCTGTCAGGAACGATGAGCGGGCGATGAGGCAGGCCCGGGAGGTTGCGGAAAAGATCATCAGTTACCTCCAGCCAGAGGACTGAACGTCGACGTCTATACCTTTTCTGTGCGCGGGGGCCGGGTTCCACCAGACGGAGGTTTGGCCAGCATCTGCTCGATCGCCACCCGGGGTGCGATCAGGAGAGGGCTCTGTTTCCAGTGGAACTGAGATCTCGCCACGAAACCCTCAATGGTGTCTGGGTGATGGAGTCTCTCATGAATTCTGTTCTGTCGTGTCTCACCAGATCCGGACCGTTCCCGGAAAAAGAGAGAAGAGCGGTTGTCTCCAATGGCTGGAGATCGACCGTTCTTCAATCGGCCAGGGCATCGCTCAGAGCAGCAGTGATATGACCGCCAGCACAATAAAGACGATGACCAGCCACTTTGCGATCGACATCGATATCCCTGCAACGCCCCGTGCTCCGAGTAAGGCAAAGACGAGTGCCAGTACAAAAAAGAGAATTGCAAGGCCGACAAGACCGTTTACCATTGGTACCTCCCCCCAAGCGCCGGCACTCAACCGGCACTAAGGTGGCGTGATTCATCCACGAGTATTTATACCTTCCCGTACTGCCGGTCCGGTCGGGATGGCCCGGCAGGAGGTCGGAGATCATCGTCTGCTGCCTGAGCAGCCTCCCCAGGTCTTCGGTTTCGGTGCTCCGCTGCATCTCATCCCGGTCCAGACAGTCTCCTCCCTTCCCCTGGGCCCCGGCGAAAAACGTCACCATCTCTGTCATAATTTGATCCCACCTCCCCCGAAACCTGGACATGATCGATGCTGTCGAGGATGAGCCGGGCGATTCCGATCATCAGGAGATCCTTCTTTCTGGTCGTCCCTGCTGGTGGGAGCCTGGCCGTCCTGGCGCCCGGGTCCTCATCGGCCGGCCATACCGCCCCTTCTTCCACCATAGACCAGCAACGGCGAGCACGCCATCAGGTATCGCTCGCAGTGATGGCGTCCATAGCCTGGCCATGCTCTTTTGCGGGATACCCTGGCTGGTATGGTCTGATCAGGAGCCTCCATGCATGCGCCGGTCATCCCGGGGCATACCCTTATTACACCCGGGAACATCTCGATCCCCCATGGCTCAACAACAGATCCTGTGTCACCAGCGAACGCGGCTCAGTTATAAGGATGCGTTCGGATATGCCATCCCCGTCGGAGAGACCAGCCTGATGGCCTGGGTGACCGATGAAGGGATGATCGGGACCGAGGGGTTCGATATCGAGGCGCTGGCAAACTTCGGGGTTCCTGCAGCGATTGTGGGCATCTCTGAAGAGTCGACCCTGGAGAGCCTTGACGACCTTATGGACGCTGAGGTGAAGGCGGCAAACCTCCCGGCGGTACAGCGCCGGGTCGAGATCGGGATGTCAGGGAGAGAAGCGCTGAACAGGATGTAACAGCATGGTGGGGCGAACCCGGGTCCTGGAGGATCGGTCGGAGAACGGGAGGAAGGGGATCGGGATGGGTCTGGCGAGGAGATATTTCTGGGCCTCGCTCTGTGCGAGAAGGAGGCCAGGTCCCCCGTGATGCTCCCCACCGATCCGCTGCACGGGCGGCAAGGAGGGTGCGGTTTGTGTTTCGATCATCCCGCGCCTACCGTTCTTCTCTGATCAGCCAGACCTGCGGTGCTACGGAGACCTCTTCATGAAGGCACCCCGGGCCGGGTTATGACGCTGCCATTCTGGGCGTGCAGGTCCTCAGATCCTTTCAGAGTCCAGGTATACAAGTGCCGGTCAGCGCGGCGGGAGCACAAACAAGCATCAGGTGCATCTATCCCTGCCCGTCTAGCGGGGGTAAGGCTACCTTCAGCTGCCTGTAACGAGAGCTCGCGGCTGGTCGTCTCATACCAGATCGTAGGTCGTCGTCCGTTGCCTGAGTGTCCGTCCCAGGTCCTCGGCGATCCGCTGCATCTCTGCGGGGTCCAGGTAGTCGGCGCCCTCGCCTCCGGCGTCGAGCGAGACGTCGTCGCAGAACATCGTCCCGCCGAGGTCATCCCCGCCTGCCATGAGCCCGAGTTGTGCCATCTTCGTCCCAACCTTGCCCCAAGAGATCTGGATGTGGTCAAAATTGTCCAGGAAAAGGCGTGCTACTGCAAAGAGCAGGATATCTTCGCTGCCAGTAGCGCCTGCGGGTGCGAGCCCCTTCTGGTAGAGGGCGGTGTTCTTGTGAAGGTACGAGAGCGGCACAAGTTCTGTGAACCCGCCGGTCTCATCCTGGATCGCGCGGAGGATCCCAAGGTGCCGGGCACGGTCGGCCTCGTTCTCGCAGGATCCATACATGATCGTCGCCGTCGAGCGGATGCCCATGTTGTGCGCTTCCTTGATGACTCTGACCCAGGTTGCCGTGTCGCATTTGTTTGAGCAGATCATCGCTCGGACCCGGTCCACCAGGATCTCGGCGGCCGTCCCCTGCAGGGTCCCGAGCCCGGCCTCGCGGAGCCGCTCGATGGCCGTGGTGGTCGAGACCCCGCTCCGCTCCGCCGCCCAGGTGATCTCGTCCGGGCTTGCGGTGTGGATGTTTACCCCGGGAGCGACCTCCCGCACGCAGGAGATAAGGTCGACATAGGAGTCGAGCGTGTAGTTCGGGTGCACCCCTGAGAGGAGACAGATCTCGGTGACGTTGCGGTCACGAGCCTGCCGTGCCTTCTCCTGCACGGTCGCGAGGTCGTCGCAGAACGCCTCCGGGTCGTCTGCCCGCCGCCCGAACCCGCAGAGCTCGCAACGGTTCTTGCAGATGTTGGTGATGTGGATATTCTGGTTTCTGACGTAGGTGACGGTGTCACCCACCTTGCGTTCGCGGAGTTCATCTGCGGCGGCGGCGATAGCCCAGACGTCCCGGCCGCGGGTCTTAAAGAGGCGGATCGCCTCCTCCTCCGTGAGCCGGTGGCCGGCGAGCACGTCGTCGAGCAAGTTATGCAGTGGCTGCGGCATCGTGATCAGCTCTATTAGATTCTTGGGGTTTATTCCTCTTTCCCTTTCCATCGCATAATCACGAAATCGTGAACAATGATAATGACGATAACAAGGACGGCGAACTCGGCGAGGTGTAGGGGGAGGTAGCCGATGAGCGGCACCGCAACGAGGGCTTTCCCGACGATCCACTCCTTCTTGACCGGTTCAACCACCCCGACGCCTGCGATCCGGAGGTTCCCCTGATCGATGTAGGGGTTGTTGTCGCCTTTGGTGATGTAGCCGCCATGCAGGTCTTCATAGTATGCCCTGAGCCCTGACCGCTCCACGGTGGCGGTATCAACGTAGTCCATCGCGCGGTGGATGATCGGGTGTACTGAATCGGCGCCGTTGGGCCGGTAGATGATTACGTCGCCGTAGTCCCCGAAGGATTGGTATCCTGTCCACCGCCCCTCGACCCAGGTCGTGAGGCCGCCGAACCGGTCTTCGTCCACGACCAGCACCAGGTCACCGACGTTCATGTTCGGGACCATGCTCTCTGACTCGATCGTGACAACCGCAGGCCAGGTGCCAGCGAAGAGGTAGAGCGCAAGGGCGATACCACCCACGACCGTGACAACCCAGAGGAGGTCCCGGGCAAGAGAGACACCTGGGTGGTCGCTCTCCCTGAACGCCCGCACGAACGATGCTGCCCGCTGCAGCCAGGTGGAATCTGACATTTGCTCCAGAAAGAATACTATTCCTATATACATAGGTTCTCCGGCCGACCAGGGAGATGCCAGACGGCCGGGTAGCGGTGCGTGAAAAAAGATAAACCCATATTACCCCGGGGAGAATAACATGAGCTCATGCTCGCCAACGGGGAGATCGTACGCCGGTTCCTTGAGTTAAATCATCAGGTCCACCCAGACGTGGTGGATTACATCAGGGAGCGGAACGACCCGATGCTCATCGACCAGATCGCCGCGGGGGTCCCTGACGATACCCTGGTCATCTCAGCAGAGCATGTCCCGGGGCTGAAGAAGGTCAGGGACGGGACCCGGTTTCTTGTCGATCCAGAACTTGAGGTTATCGTGGGGAGTGCCGGAACAACAGGGAGTGTCAACGGTCACGAGGACGCGGTTCACTACTTCAGAGACCGCTACAACCGGCTCTCCTCGATGATCCGGGACCGGATGACCGCGATGCCCATAGAGGCACTGGCCAGGTCGCCACATCGTTATCGGGACGAGGAGTGTAGCATCATCGGTATGGTAGCAGATGTTCGGACGACCGCCAGAGGGCACCGGCTCGTCGAGGTGGAGGACCCCACCGGGACCATCCCGGTGCTCTTCAACAAAAATCGGGAAGACTCATTTGCAGAGGCTGAACGTATCCTTCCTGATGAAGTGATCGGGATCAAAGGAAAACTCTCAAACGACGGCGGGCTCTTCTTTGCGGATCAGGTCTCCCGCCCGGACATCCCGATCAATCATGCCCCATTCAAAAGCGATCGTCCCGGGAAAGCGGTCATGATCTCTGATGTCCATGTCGGGAGCAACACCTTCCTTGAAGAGGAGTGGAACCGATTTGCAGACTGGCTCCAGGACTCAGACATCAGTTATCTCCTGATCGCAGGTGATCTCGTCGATGGCATCGGCATCTACCCGGGGCAGGAGAACGAACTGACGATCAAAAACATTTATGAGCAGTACGACATCTTCGCAGAGATGCTCCGGGATCTCCCGTCCAGGATCCAGATCGTCGCCGCTCCAGGGAACCACGACGCTGTCAGGATGGCCGAGCCGCAGCCGGCGATCCCGCCTGAGTTCACCGGGAAGTTCCCGGCAAACTGCACCCTTGTTGAGAACCCCTGCCTGCTGAACCTCCAGGGCGTCCGGGTCCTGATGTATCATGGACGGTCGTTCGACGACATGATCGGGCTCATCCCGGGGGCAAGTTATGAGCGCCCCGGTGAGATCATGGATGAGATGCTGAAACGCCGGTTGCTTGCCGCGCCCTACGGGCTGCGGACTCCCATCGCCGCGATGAAGACTGACCGGCTCGTGATCGACCCGCTCCCTGAGATCCTGCTCACCGGGCATATCCACATCTGCGGCGTCACCCACTATCGGGGTGTTCTCGGGGTGAACCCCGGGACCTGGCAGGCGCAGACATCGTTCCAGAAACAGATGAATATCCTTCCCACACCGGCGCTGGCGTTTGTCATCGATCTCCAGACACTCCAGCCAGAAGTGATCGATTTCAAATCGACTGCCACTACCCAGGGTTGATGCCGCGGGGGTCCGCCCTACTTCTGATTGCAGATAGGACGTATCCTGACTGCAATCACTCATACGTGCTGGATATGCCAGGATATTCAGCTTCTGGAAGATCTACGATGGCCGATTCCCCGGAAAAATCCGGTCGTGAAGCCCCTCGCACAACGATCCCGGTAATTTCCCCCTTCTCTCCAGAGATTTTTCCACATATTTAAAAATGTTGACTTCCTTTGTATATGGTACTCTATCGGAGGAATGCAAAGAGATGGATCTGGTGTATCTGGCACCCCTCGGTGCCATTCTTGCCCTCCTGTTTGCAGGATACTCTTATGCGAGTATCAGGCGGGAGGAGAAGGGTACTGAACTGATGCAGAAGATCGCTGCCGCCATCCATGAAGGGGCAATGATCTACCTGAACAAACAGTATCGTGCTATCGCAGTATTTGTCGTTGTGCTTGCCATTGTTCTTGCGGTATGGATTAGTCCGCTTACCGCAGCCTGTTTCGTGCTCGGCGCTGTGCTCTCTGCGGCAGCCGGCTACATTGGCATGTTCACCGCCACAAACGCAAACGTCCGGACCACCAACGCCGCACGGAAGGGGATATCTGGCGCGTTCCGGGTCTCGTTCTCCAGCGGTTCGGTCATGGGCATGACTGTGGTCGGGCTCGGGCTTCTCGGGCTCTCGCTTGCGTATATGGTCATCAGCACCGTGACCGGGCTTCCCCAGACTGAAGTCCTCTCTATCGTGACCGGGTTTGGCCTGGGTGCAAGCTCCATCGCCCTCTTCGCCCGTGTCGGTGGCGGTATCTTCACCAAGGCTGCCGACGTCGGTGCTGACCTCGTCGGTAAGGTCGAGGCAGGTATCCCTGAGGACGACCCCCGGAACCCGGCGGTCATCGCTGACAACGTTGGTGACAACGTTGGCGACGTCGCTGGCATGGGTGCTGACCTCTACGAGTCATACGTCGGCTCGATCATCGCAGCGATGGTTCTTGGTGCCGCAACTGCGGCCACTCAGTTCCAGAACGCTGATGCCATGAACGTGATCATCCTCCCGCTGCTCATCGCCGCGGTTGGTGTTGTTGCGTCAATCATCGGCTCATTCTTCGTCAGGACCAACAAGACTGAGAGCAGCGCCATCCACATGGCCTTCAACAAAGGTCTGCTCTCCGCGCTCATCCTGGTCGTCATTGCCAGTTACTTCCTGGTGAACTCGCTCCTCGGGGCGGAGTATGTTGGTGTCTTCTACGCCACTGTTGGTGGTCTTGTTGCAGGGTTTGTTATCGGCCTGATCACCGAGTACTATACCTCCTTTGACCGGAAGCCAACGCAGACGATTGCGAAGTCAAGCGAGACCGGGGCTGCCACCACCATCATCTCCGGGTTTGCGAAGGGGATGGAGAGCACCCTCTGGCCGGTTCTGGTCATCGCCGTCGCGATCTTTATCGCATACGAGTTCGCCGGGCTCTACGGTATCGCGATCGCTGCCGTCGGCATGCTCTCGACGCTCGGGATCTCCCTCTCTGTCGATGCATATGGTCCGGTCGCCGATAACGCCGGTGGTATCGCCGAGATGGCCCACCTGGAACCCGAAGTCCGCGAGATCACCGATACCCTGGACGCCGTCGGCAACACCACCGCTGCTATCGGGAAGGGATTTGCCATCGGTTCTGCGGCGCTGACGGCACTTGCGCTCTTCTCCGCCTACATCCAGGCGGTCGGTCTCTCGGTCATTGACGTCGCGGTCCCGAATGTCTTCATCGGCCTCCTGATCGGTGCGATGCTTCCGTTCCTCTTCTGTTCCATCACGATGATGGCCGTCGGGAATGCTGCATACAGCATCGTCCGCGAGGTCCGCCGTCAGTTCAGGGAGATCACCGGTCTCATGGAAGGAAAGGCCGACCCCGATTACGCTTCCTGTATCACTATCTCCACCAATGCGGCTCTGCGTGAGATGATCCTGCCTGGTGTCCTCGCTGTCGTCGCACCGCTCGCTGTAGGGTTCGTCCTTGGCACCGAGGCCCTCGGGGGTCTGTTGGTTGGCTCGCTTGCAGCCGGGTTCCTCCTTGCCATTACGATGGCGAACGCTGGTGGAGCCTGGGACAACGCAAAGAAGTACATCGAGATGGGCCACCTCGGTGGGAAGGGTTCCCTTGCTCACAAGGCGGCGGTCGTCGGAGATACGGTGGGTGACCCCTTCAAGGACACGTCAGGTCCATCTCTGAACATTCTCTTAAAACTGATGTCCATGGTCGCGCTGGTCTTTGCACCGCTGATCCTGGTCATCTAATCCAATCCTACATTTCTTTTTTTAGAATCAGGACAAGGGCTCATCCCGGTCTTTTCACTGGAGGATACGGCCTATCCACCGCTACCCGTCACCAATAGACAGTTCTCGCCTACGATGCCGTTTGTTGTGTTGAAAGCGTGTCGTTACTGACTCTCTCCCTGCTATATCTCAGGTCTCTCGACTGGAGGAGATGCTTGAGATCTTTCCCGGGATGATAACGAGGCGCTTGCCACGCGGAAGAATGTCCCGGGCAGGAACAACGTTCGTTCTCTTCTCTCGAAAGCAAAACACCCGATGTTTCCGTCAATGCCGGTTCAGGCGTTGTACGTTCGACAAAAATCATGGCGATAGTTTTTGCCGCTGTTTCGATGGTTCTGACCCTGCTATGGACACCCGCCGCCGTTGCCGGTGATGGCAGCAGGGATCAGT
>CAZYWX010000075.1:0-8419 GCA_964651285.1 uncultured Methanoculleus sp. | reverse complement strand
CACTCTCCACACACGGGACAATAGAGTTTGAATTGGACTAACGTAGGATTGAAATCCCGAAGCGGGCGTTCTGAAGGGAGGCCCATATGTAGTTTACATTGGACTAATGCAGGATAAAAACCCAGGTTTGAACCCTTTGCACCAGATCCATCACGGGATGGAAACCAGTATAGATGAGCATATCTCCCTCCGCGGTACAAGATAGAAGTACGGTGAAATGGTGTGAGACTCCTTCTAAAACTCCAGGCAGCTGCCGACCAGAAAAATATCTCCCTCGATTACAACAAACTGCAGGGGTTCGTCTACCGCCTGCTCCACGAAAGCGGCTACCCGGGCATCCATGACAAAGAGGGCTATAAGTACTTCAGTTTCTCAAACGTCTTCCCCTACGACGATATGAAAGAAGGCGATATCCGGAACTTCATCCTTGCCTCACCAAACAACAACGTCATCGAAACGATTGCCGCGCACCTCATAACCTACAAGGATAAGCCGATCCACATCGGCGACTGCTCCTTCGCTCTCCGTCGCGTTGATAAGTTTAATTACACCCTTCCCCCCGCCCCGGTACGAATAATCTCTGCAACCCCGATCATCATCAGGATCCCGGAATACAATTACGACCGCTACAACGTGCCAGCCACCGAGCGCATGCCCCGGTACGTCTACTGGCGGCCAGCGATATCCTTCGACGCCTTCGTCAAACAACTCTCGGAGAATCTGATCAAGAAGTATAATGACTATTACGGCACAGAGATCGCCACAACAACCCTCTTCGAGCAGTTCTTCTTCCGAAAACCGGTGTATACCCGGATCATCATCGATGGAAAGAGTTACGGCGTTGCGGCAAGCATGTGGGAATTCTTCTGGAGCCACATGACCCCGATCCAGAAACAAATCATTGGGTTCGGGCTGAATACAGGGTTTGGAGAACGGAACAGTTTTGGATTTGGGTTTGTAAACATCGCAAACCCACGAAAACCTGCCGGATCTACTCGATAAAAGCATTGGGATCGCGGCGATCGACCAGCAGCCCGAGGTCCCGGTCGTATACAGCGTCCACAAAGAGCATCCCCTCACTCGCAGAAATCCGGCCTTCGCTCTTCAGCCGGTGATACTGCCCCCGACTGAGCGGGAGCGTGTACTGCATCGCACCATAAATATCCCCTTCCTGACTGCAGTCAAAGTACTCAGTCCTGAATATCTCAGGGACTGCCTCAATTGAATTAAACAGCCGGTAAAAGTCGGATTCGCTCCGATCCGCGTTTGAGAACGGAACTATCGCATTGACAACCTCTGTAAACACCCTCCGTGTCTCGGAGAAGATCTTCTCATCTCCCCCAAACCCATCCCGATAAACCCGGTCTGTCGCTTCCTGCACCAGCCACTCGTGCAGCAGATCCATACCCGCAAGCTCGTCAAGCGTGCGCGCGACAAGGTGTTCGTCGTAGATGTACGTATCCTGCTCTGACCCTCTGGTGAAGACATACACCGCAGAGATCCCCTTCTCCCGTTTCCGATTGACGCGCCCGAACCGCTGAATCAACGCATCCATTGGAGCCGGTTCAGTGTAGCAGACATCATAATCGATATCAAGGGAGACCTCAATCGCCTGTGTCCCGACGAGCAGGTCAAGCGAATCAACCTCCTGCTCGATCCGCTCACGATCGCCCAGGGTGAACCTCGAATGCAACAACCCTGACCGGGGCTGGATCTCCCTCAGGGCGTCGTAAACCCCCTGAGCCTGCCTGACCGTGTTACACACGACAAGCACTCGCTCCTTGTTCAGGAGCCGATCCCTGATCTCATCGATGTGGTCATAGATATCCCCGTCGAGGAGGCTACATCTGTGTCTGGTATACTCACGAAGTTCTGATCTCTCCATCGTCAGGGTGGTTGCGATCTCCAGCGTCTCCGAGAAGAGTTTCAGGACAAACTCCGGCAACGTCGCTGACATCAGGAGGATCTTCGCATCCAGTTCGTTCTTTACGAATTCGCACATCGATAAGATGAGGCCGACGGTCCTTGCATCATATGCATGGATCTCATCAAGGATGAACGTCCCCTGATACATCTCCAGGAGACCCATCTCGTAGCCCTTGATGGAGAAGAGATGTTTCAGTGACTGGAACGGCGTCATCACCTTGTAGGGGCTGTAGATCTTTCTTGCCACATCCCGCATCAACCTGGATTCATGGGGATCGTCATACAGCTTTGAGAGGTAGTATGCTGCTTTGCCGTGGAGGAGGGAGACCGCCCCCTCGTCGCTGTACCGAGGAGCCAGCCGCTCGGTGAGCCTCCGATACATGGCATTGATGCTTGCTGTGTATGGAAGCGAGTAAAATATCCTGTTCCCACCGGCCCGATTGAGATTATTCGTCGCCCAGAAGAGCGCCGCCTCGGTCTTCCCCGAACCCGTGGGGGAGATGACGATGGCGTCCCCTTTCGTCTTCCGGCACATCTCCTGAATACTGGTGTAGGTCGGAAACGCAAACACCGCATCAAGCGACGGCAGGGGTTTGAGCACCTTCCGGACGCCCCCTGACGCCAGGTAGTCAGAGGTGTTGACAAACCCCTTCCCGAAGATCCCCACATATTTTAACCTCTCCCGGCACTCCGGGTTTCGGATACACCGAAAACCTGCCCGGAGGACCTGTTCCCATGATTCCCCGGTATACCCGGTGATATCGACCGGTACAAGGCGGGTCTGCTCGCCGAAACACCGGTCTGCCAGGGGGGGATACGCATCCTGGAACCTGAGAAGTCCTGGTATGTTCGGTATGACCTCAGCAAGGCGATCCTGGAACGTTGGTTCGTTGACGAGCCCACCGGCAGGATCAGCGGCATACCGTATGAGTTCATCGAGGTCTTTGTGGTGCGTGAGGACAAGCAGCTTGACGATATCAGTATCCCCGTCAGGTAACGCATCCACGAACGGGACCGAGAGGATCTCGTGCCGGTAGTGCCAGGGTTTCCCACCATTCAATCGGTTCTGGAACCCGGTGGCGGCTTTTCCAAAATCGTGAAAAAAGAGGGCGTTGAAGACAACCCGGTAAAAATCGGGATATCCTGTCTTTCGATCGATATCCGGGTAGCACTCCCGGAGCGATGAGAAGACACTGAGGCAGGCACGGGTGTGCGCCTCGAGGCTTTCTCCATCGATCTTTGCTTTAATTTGAGAATTCATGGAGATATACGCCCACGCTCCTCTCCGGATCCAGGTATCCAGGTGAGATCGTCTGCGGCGAGTCCACGATGCAGTAAGGCGTCACCTTCAGCGGTTTTCGTTCAGCCTCATCGGTAAAATCCGATGGCAGGGAGACGACCTGCCCGGGGATATTCCCGGTAAACGGGACGATCGTGTTCTTTATCTCGACGTTCTCCTGTTCGATGATCGTGACTCTATCAACCGCCTCTACCCAAGCAAGGTCAGACTGTCGCCCCAGAAGAAGATTGTAGCGGGGTCGTTTGAGGTAATCCTCAAACGTCAGGTCAGTGAGGTAGAGTGTCAATGTGCAGTCGTAGAGGAACTCACGGTTGATGATATCAGTGCCGCGGAATGAGGTAGGTTTGGTCTTCTTCTCGTCCCCGTAGATACGAATCCGCTCAAGATCAAGACCGGTCCCTTCCGCAACAAAGTCATACCCAACCCGCAGGTCATGCAGGTGTACCTTCTCCCCCTTTGCCGCGGAGAGAAGCCCGTAGATCGTCGTGATCGGGGGGACCCGGTAGGTCGGCTGGTATGAGGCCATGAACATAGGGTAGCGGAAGGATGCGGTCATCGCACGTATTGTAGCACGGAGAACATCCATCCTCATGCCTCGAAGAGAGCGTTGTTTCCTGAAATTTCCTGGATAAATCCGTCGATGGCCTTCACCGGCGTGGTCACCGTGAGCGTCACTCCTTCAGGGGCCTTAAACTGTATCAGTTCCTTCTCGTTCTCGGTTCCGAATCCGGGAAGTATGCCAACATATACCGAGGAGAGCAGGTCATCCTGGTAGTCTTCGAGGACAGCATAGAGCGCATCCAGATTGATGAGACCCTGTTCGTAGTCCTGGTGGGGGAAGACATTCATGAAGATGTTGTTTCCGCTATTCAGGACCGCCAGGATGATGACCTTCGGTGTGACGTCGGTGTGGTGGAGGGTTTGCATGGCCCCGCCGTTGAGGTACTTGAGCGCAGCGAGGGTTTCAGTCACCCTCTTCTTCTTCAGGTCTGACGGTATGGCGTAGCGTTTCGTGTCGTCCCCAACCGCCATACCCTCAGCCTCGCACCGCTGCACCAGGTCTTCGGAGAGGTTCTTCGATCCAGGTTTGTCGATAGCGGTGAACGTTCCAGCGCTATCAAGGTCGAGGGCGAAGATCCCTTTCAGGATATTGCTGTAGAACTGGTGGTTATAAAGGACCGGATCCCCCTCGAAATCGCGGTTCATCACGCCGAAGTCAGACGTGACCCTGATCGGGAGTCCGATCAGCGGTGAGCACTTCAAGGGAGATACCCTTGTCACGGTTACGTTCTGAGCTTTCTTCTTTCCCTCGACCTCGACCTTCCTGGCGCTCATGTACCCGAAGATGTCGTCGTCATCGTATACAACCGGATCAGCCGCGGTTATCGCCTGGTTGCTCCCGACCTTCTCAACCGGGGAGCAGTTCCAGTTGAACTTCTCCTTGAGGACCTTGCGCCACCAGTAGCGCAGTGCCTGGGCCGAAACATAGGGACGGATCCCCTCAGGTGAGTTGATCGTCTTCGTTGCAACCTCGTTTTCGTTCGCTGCTCTGGTGTCGATGCCCCTGTTGTTCAGGGCAGAAAACGGGGCGTCTATCAGGTATGCTCCGATAATTGTCTTCATTCTTCAACCTCCTCAGGTTCAACTTCTCTTGCAAGGAGATCGTGCAACTGTTCATACAGCCGCACGACCATCAGGTCACGGACCTCTGTCCACCCCCGGTAGTCCCCGGGTATCAGGACTGCGGTGTAATCATCAAACGTGGTCAGTGGTTCTTCTTTTCCGAGTTTCTGCCAGTCCTTCATGACCAGCTGCAACTGGTTCCGGAATGACGGCAGGTCCTTTGCTGCCGCGATGTCCAGAACCCTCCTGGGCTTTTTCGACTCACGGATACACAGAGCGATATTATCGCTCAAATCTCTAATTCGGTCGATTCTTTGTTGATTCATACCTCTCACACTCCGCATATACCCCTCAACAACCGCCCACGGCATGGTGGGCGTCTTTGTCCTGTCGTCCTTAAAGGCCCACAGGATGCTCTTTTGCTCTAAAAGGGATACGTGGATGATGTTGTAGTTTGTCTTCCAGACAGGAAGTTCTTCATCGCCCTTTGTCTTCGCATAGTGTTGACCAAGGAGCGCAAACCATGCTGACCGATACTCGGGGCTGTTCATCATGAAGGCCACGAACCGGAAGACGTTGCTTGGCAGGGAATAGATCCGTATCCCTGCCGGGTTCTGGTTGTAGTTATCGATGTGGTAAAGCACAATGGAGTCGTCTGGCCTGCAGATCCCTTTCAGGCAGTAATCTTTGCCGAACTTGTATGCGAGGTGGAATAGAGCGTTCTGGGGTGATTTGAATTTTTCATCAAACAACCCGGAATTATCGCTTGATTCATACTCGCCAGAGGCCACGCGTGCCCGGATCGTCCGAAAGACCTCCTCCCCGAACTCCCGGAGGAGGGTCTGGTTGTTTGAACTGACCAGACAGGGTTTTCCTCCTACTTTATACCAGAGCAACGGCGCGAACTGGATGGCCAGCGCACACCGTGCGCAGATGTTGAGCCCGTTCTGGAAGGAGGGGAAAAAGTTCGTAAAACTGCCAGAACCGACGAGAGGCACGTGGGTTTTGTAGAATGCCATCTCCTGGTGCGCCGGGGAGCCGCAGTAACAACAGAACGTGGTGGAATCAGATGTGTGGTTCATACCGTCGATGAGGCCGTACAGAAATCCTTGTGAGCGCTTCCGGTGGTTGTAGCCTTTGCTGGACTGAATATAGGTGCTGTTTGGGAATATTGAGTAGAGTTCCTTCTTCCAGGCAGGTGTCAGGTAGATATCAATCAGGGTGTCTGCGGCCGACTTGAGGTCTTCTGGAGTACAGGCATTGAAGGGCTTTTCCGTCATCAGTTCTATCGCGAGGATGCCGGCATCGACGAAGGGGTCTCCGACAATATCCCTCGGAGGGGTTTTTGATTCTGGACTGACCTGCAGGAACATAAATATCACAAAATAATTATTTCATGCATCCGATATAAGTGATGTAGTTTCGCAAAACTATATATGGATGTCGATGCATTTCATCTCTATGCAGATCCCGCAGGATCCGCTCTTCACGGGGACCCAGGTGAACTATTCTCTGGTCTGTTCGACAAAACTCTGGCTCTTTTCACACAATGTGACCATGGAGTCTTCTTCAGATCTGGTCGGGATAGGACGGGTGATTCACGAGACTTCCTATCCCCGGGAACGAAAGGACGTGATCATCGGTAAGATCGGGGTTGATTATATCAAAAAGGGCGACCGGATCACGATCCACGAAGTGAAGAAATCGAGGAAATTCGAGGAAGCCCACCGATACCAAGTCTACTACTACATCTACTACCTGCAGACGGTTCTGGGCATCCCGGACGTAGATGGCATGCTCGACTATCCAGAGATCCGGAAACGGGAGCACCTGACGCTGACGGACGACATCCGCGCAGATCTGGAGCGGGTCTTCCGAAGGATTGAGGAGACGATCCAGCTGCGGCACCCTCCGCCCCCGGTGAGGGGGACTCACTGCAAAAAGTGCGCATACTATGAACTCTGCTGGGTGTGATAGATGAAACAAAATTTCTACATTCTCAAGAACGGAAAGATCATTCGAAAGCAGAACACGATCTATTTTGTCAGCCGAAAGGACGAGCCTGCACCGCGGGTACAACCGGATGACGAGGACCCTGAATTTATCCAGGAGATCGACGGCGAGGAATCTCCTGTCGACCTGCCGGATAGCTCAGATAAACCAGAGTATGTGAAGCGGGCTCTGCCAGTGGAGCAGATCGGTGCGATATTCGCTTACGGGCGGGTTTCGATCACATCGGGGGTGATCTCATTCCTCGCGAAGTACAACATTCCGGTTCACTTCTTTGGCTACTATGGTCACTACGAGAGTACCCTGCTTCCAAAGGAGACCTTGCTCTCAGGCGAGATGCATGTGCGGCAGGCGGCACACTACAGTGATCCTGAGAAGAGGATGGTGATTGCGCGGGCGTTTGTCTCGGGCGCGGCACAGAACATCCTCAGAAACCTTGAGTATTATCGGAATCGGGGATTGGACAGAGAGATTGCATCGATTCGAAATGTCCTGGGAGAGATAGGGTCATGGAGAAACGTTGCAGAACTCATGGCGGCGGAAGGGAACATCCGGAGCACCTACTATGCCACGTTTGATCGCATTCTCGGCGGTGGGTTTTCTTTTGGAGAGCGGACACGGCGACCACCCCAAAATCCGGTGAACGCGATGATCAGTTTCGGGAACTCCTTGATGTATGGGGTTGTGATCAACGCGATCTATCATACCCAGCTTGACCAGACGATCTCGTTTCTGCACGAACCTTCAGCGAGAAGATTCTCGCTGGCGCTTGACATCGCGGAAATTTTCAAGCCGTTTCTGGTGGACCGGACGATCTTTAAACTCGTGAACAAGGGGATGATCTCGCCAGACGACTTTGAGACGGATCTCAACTCGTGTCTGCTCAATGATAATGGACGCAGGCTCTTTCTGGCTGAGTTCAATTCCCGATTGGACACGACGATCAAACACCGAACTCTCAAGCGGAGTGTTTCGTATGGGAGGCTTCCGTATCTTGAGTGCCTTAAACTCTGCAAGCACCTGATGGGCCTTGGCCGGTATGAGCCGTTCGTTATCTGGTGGTAGGATGTACGTTATTATTGTCTATGATGTCTCTGTGGATCGAGTCGCAAAGGTCTGCAACTACCTGCGTCGCTACCTCAACTGGGTCCAGAACTCAGTGTTTGAGGGAACTATCACCCAGAAGCAGTGGGCGGAGATCCAGCATGGGCTCAGGAGTTTGACCAAGGATGCTGAGGATTCGGTGCGTGTTTATTTGTTCCGAACGCAGGATGCGGTGACCGTAAAAACGATCGGCCTGGAGAAAGGGGATACGTGCACGATTATCTGACCCGTCGTGGATCTTTATAAAGCGAATACGTTATCAGGGATCCACGACATAACGTATTGTACTGTGCTCTCAGGTTCTTTCGCTGGCCGAAAAGGACGGAAATGGGCGCTGTTTGAATTGGACTAAGATAGGATTGAAATGTCGATACAATCCGAGTGCACTGTGCAGAAGTACCGTTTGAATTGGACTAAGATAGGATTGAAATCCGGCACCGGGATGCCGCACACCTC
>CAZYWX010000074.1:0-8608 GCA_964651285.1 uncultured Methanoculleus sp. | reverse complement strand
TCAGGACCGGGCAAAAACCGATCAGGAACCGCCGCCAGGGAGAAGCAATTAGGAATCAATGCACGAGAATACCCACAACCGCTTTCTGCATCCAAGTGCCCCGATCCCGGTCGAGCCCTGGAGACCGATGCGACCTTATGGGCGCCCATGCAACCGACATCCCCACCCGAAGGAACAGTCTCCAATCCAAAAGAAGAGAGTCTCAAAAACCCCTGGTTCTCCCTGAAGCGGCCTACCATCAAAAAGATTCTTCGGGAGCCCCCAGGCTTCCCGATTTCATTGCCTCACTGCCCCGAGGTCCAGTGCCGCGCGATAAACTCCCGTACCATCTGCGCCGCTACCGCCGCCGTCTGCCCTGTATCGATCGGGCAGACCTCCATATAATCAAACCCAACAGCATGCGGCGCAAGGGTCCGCACAACCTCCCTGATATCGAGCGGCGTCATCCCGAACGGCTCGGGCGTCCCGAGGCCGGGGGTGAGGCAGCAGTCGATCGCGTCAGCATCGATCGAGAGGTAGATCTTCCTCTCCCCGATACAGTCAAGGACCTCCTCAAGGATAGCCCCGATCCCCCGTTCCCGCACCATATCTGCGGTGTAGAGCCGGGTTTCCTCTGCTGCAATCGCAAACTGCTCCCGGTCTCCGCTCCGGGCGCCGATGATGATAACATCATCCACTCCTGCATCAAGGACGCGCCGGGTGACGCACCCGTGGCTGTAGGGCGTCCCACCAAGTTCATCGCGCAGATCCAGGTGCGCGTCACAGACGAGATAGACATCCGGCGCCACGCCCTTCACCGCACCGACCGTGGCGGTATGCTCCCCGCCAAGCATCACCGGCACCTTCCCGTCATGGGCGGCCTCGCCTGCGACGTCAGTCACCTGGTCAATGACCTCTTCTGGCATCCTGGAGACCTCAAGGTCCCCGAGGTCTGTGATCGGAACCTCATAGAGGTCGATGCCGGTCGAGGGCTCGTAGGACTCGAAGTTAAAGGAGACCTCCCTGATCGCCCGCGGGCCAGACCGCGCCCCCGGTCGAAACGATGTGGTAGCGTCGTAGGGCACACCAAATACGACGTAGCGGGCATCCCCGTACGACGCATCAGCATCAGCGAAATGGAGATGGGTCAGCTGGTTCCCGGTCTTCGTAACCCAGAATAGTTCACTCAAGTTTCTTCTTGCCCAGGGATGTTATATAGGCGATCTCCTGTCCCGGCTCCAGTTCAGCGACCTGTTCCTCTGTCAGGTTGAGCTCGAACATCTCGAAATCCTTGAGATCCATAAACTGGACGTTTGTGCCGGCGATCGAGATGACCTGTGCAATCTTTCGCTCCACGATAGGGGTATAAATCTTTGCTGAGACCGGCTGAACGATAGAACGCTTGACGTCGTCGAAGATGCCAATGCATTCGATTCTAGACTTTGCCGCCCCATGCTTTCCAGGCTTGGAGATAGCGATAGAGACAATCTTACAGGGTTCATCATCTACGATGACGTAGCGTCCCTCTTTCAGCTTCCCGACTTCTGTCTGTTCCTTCATATCATCTCACTCAACAAACGCGTGATTAATGTATCTGGATTACAGTACATAAATACACCGTAGGACGAGGAGGAAGAGGGGATCTTTGACAGAATTCATCTGGGCGTGCGATGACCTGGCAGAGGCTGTCCAGGACGCGGTGGCTGGTATGGTTGGAACCCCTGAAGCAGGGGAGTACGTAAAGATGGGCGCCGACGGCACACCCACGAAGAAGATCGATCAGGTTGCAGAAGATATCGTCGTGGACTACTTCACACGCAACCCCTTCTGCCGGCGCCTGATCAGCGAGGAACTCGGGTGTGCCGGGATGGATGGGGAACGGGGCACCATCTTCCTCGATCCGGTTGATGGGACCTACAACGCCGTGGCCGGTATTCCCTTCTACGCCCTCTCCATCGCCTATGCAGAAGGGGGTATCGTCCAGCAGGGGTATGTCAGGAACCTTGCCACCGGCGAGACGTTCCATGCTGTCAGGGGGCAGGGGGCCTGCCTCAATGGGCACCCGGTCCATGTCTCTGATACATCGCTCCTCGAAAAAAGCGCCATGAGCGTCTACGGCCGAAAATTTGACCCGACAAACCTGCTCAGGATCAGCCGGAAGATCCGGCGATGGCGCCTCCTTGGCGCGTCGTCACTTGAACTCTGTTATGTTGGTTGCGGCCGTATCGACGGGTTCGTTGATGTCCGGGGGACGCTCCGCGTCACTGATGCGGCGGCGGGGATGCTGGTCTGTGAGGAGGCAGGGGGGATTGTCTCTGACCTTGAGGGAGAGGCCATCATCTTCCCCGATGAGGTCTCTGTCGGGAGAAGCCTCGTTGCCACAAACGGTGTCATGCACAACAAGGTCATCGAGTACCTGAGGTGAAGAAGAGTTATGAAGATCGTGCTGGTATCGCGTATCGACAATGCAGAGGCGCTCCGCTACACCGCGTCGCTTGCCTGCTTTCTTGAGGACCTGGGACATGCGGTCACCTTCGAGGCGGGCACGGCAGAGAACCTGGGGCGGGAAGGCGTCGCGTTTGATGAGATCGCCGCAGACCTGGTTGTGATCGTCGGCGGCGATGGGTCGGTCCTCCTCACGGTCTACCAGATGAGGAAGCAGGTCCCGGTCATCGGGATCAACTGGGGCGAGGTGGGGTTTCTTGCAGACCTGGAACCTGACGAGGCACGATCGTTCTTCGCCACCCATAGGGACGGGCTCCAGGTTGAACGGCGGATGCGGGTCAGTCTCTCTGTCAGGGGGAACCGGCTCGGCGATGCCCTCAACGAGGCGGTGATCGTCACCGACCGGCCGGCAAAGATGCTCAGGTTTGTTGTCTCTGTCGACGGGACCCTCGCAGAGCGGTTCAGGGCTGACGGCCTGATCATATCGACCCCAACCGGGTCGACCGCCTACGCCATGAGTGCAGGAGGTCCGATCGTCGACCCGCAGATCGAGGGGGTCCTCCTCATCCCGCTTGCACCCTACATGCTCTCGTCTCGCCCGCACCTCATCAGCACCGCGAGGAACCTGGAGGTCTCCCTGGAGACGGACAAACCGGCGCATCTTGTTATCGACGGCCAGATCACGTTTGAGCTCGAGCGGAAGGCCACGGTCACCGTCAAAAAATCAGAGGACCCGGCACTCTTCGTCAATACCGGAAAACCCTTCTTCGAGAAGGTGAACTACAAACTGCGGAACCTCTGACTGCGCCCCCGGCCCGGGTCAGGGGCACCCGGGGTAGTTCAGCCCTGCCTCAGCCCTGCCGCGTGCGACCCCGATCTCAGGATGCTGATCGCCTGCGTCCTGGTCGCGAGCCGTCACCAGCCCCGGCCCTGAGTACGGGCAGGAGCGGACCCGGGCGGCGAGCCTTTTTTGGATCGTCTGGAACAGTGCTGTGGCGGTGTATCTCCGGGGTTTACCGGTTCATCAGCCTCTTTTGCTCTGTTCCGGGGGATCCTGAACCTCCTGGATACCGCAAACCGAGATTTTATGAGTGCCTGCGGGAACTACTTCATCAGAGGAGTGAGTAAACCATGAAAGATCAGACGCGCACGGAGATCCCCTACGCAGAGATAGCAGAGACGCTGAAGAAAACCCTTGACCTGAAGGGTTCCCCGGTCGCAGTGAAACTCGCAAAGAGCCCGGAAGCCATCCCCGAAGGGGTCAAGCCGATCGATGATGCGGTCCGTCACTGCCAGATGGTCAGCAGGGCCCGCCTGGACGGAGAGATCTTCTACGCAACCGCTGATAAGCACATCTGCATGGGCGGCGCCTGGGCCCTCGGGCTCAAAGAACTCACAAAAAGCCTTCGGACAGGCGAGTTCTACTACAAACTGGGCAAGTTCGAGAGCTGGGCCGCCTGCATGCGAACTATCCAGCAGGTGCCGCACGCCCCCGAGCTCGAGACCTACGCAACGCTCTACGCGCCGCTCGAGAAGACACCGTTTGATCCGCATGTTGTTATCATCGTCGCCAAACCCCTGGCGATGTTGAAACTTGCGCAGGCCACCCTCTACAGGCTTGGAGGACGGATAGAGTCCTCGATGTCCGGGATCCAGTCGGTCTGTGCTGATGCAACCGCGCAACCCTACCTCACCGGTGAGGTTAACTATTCCCTCGGGTGTGACGGCTCGCGCCGGTTCTCTGGTATCGAGGATAGCGAGCAGGTTATGGGAATTCCCGCCGAGATCCTCCCGGAGTTCACCAGAGCCCTCACGATCGTCACTGGTGCGCCAGGGTCGGTTCGGTAACCATCACCCTCCTTTTTGAACCATCCTCGCGCAAGAAATTGCGTGACCCCCTTCACGTGAAGTGGAGACCCTCTGCCTGAATCCTTCGTGATGAGAGAGAATCGTCCCGGATCACTGTGCTCTCGTTCTGGCACCGGCATTCTAATCAGTGAAGAACGGGACGGTTGTCCGGGGAAAGGGAAGATTCTTCCCGGGAACGCCTGCAGCGAGCGGTTGCCCCGACCAGGTCTCTCCGCTGCGTGGCGATTGCCCGGGGATATCCTGAAAAGGCTCCGATTACGGGATTTCTTCTGCTATGCGTCAAAGCAACCGTTCCTCTGCGAACGTATGCTCCAGGTCACCCGGGTTCTTCGATCGCCAGAGACTTCGGGGATCTGTCCGGTTGCGGATACCTGACCCGGTGCCACGCCAGATCCGGGGAGATCACCATGGGGAGGAAGAGAGGGAGTCACCCCGCACAGGAGAACCCCTTCCCCGGGTGCGAAGGAACAGCCATCCCGTACCCGGGAACCGTTCCCGGGAGATCGCTCTGGAAGAGGATCTGGAAACCGAGGGTCAGTACGGTCTCATCGGGGGTCTCAGGACAACCTCCCCACTGAGGTTCCAGAGATCGTTCCTGGAGCCGGGCGACTCGTCTAATGGTAAAAAGCTTATCTCTCTGGCAGGACAATTATTCAGCAGGTGGGTTTTTTGCAGGTAGCCATGAAGCTGGAGATGAAGGATCGGCCTGGACAACTGGTCGCAGCCCTGGAACCGATCTCAGCCGTCGGTGGAAATATTATTGCGGTCATTCATCAGAGAGAGGCCCCAACAACCGCAGAAACACTGGACGTCCAGATCGTCCTGGAGCTCCCGGAAGGACGCCTCGAGAGACTCCTGGAACTGCTCAGGGAGCAAGGTGTCAGTGTCGTGCGGATCGGCGAGGAACGACTCCTCTACGAGTGTACGCTGATCATGATCGGGCACCTGATGCACACCGACCTCTCGGACACCGTCAACCAGATCGACCGGACCGGCTCTGCCGAGGTGACAGAGCTCTCCCTGGTTATGCCAGCGATTGATTCCCGGTCCTCGGCCCGTATCACCATCCGCTCAACCACCAGGGCCGAGATGAAGAGGGCGATCCGGATCCTCCGCGCCGTTGCAGAACAGAAAGATCTCCTTGTCATCGAGCCCCTGGAGGATGCATAATGCGGATCGCACTCCTGGGATTTGGTTCGGTCGGCCAGGGTATTGCCCGGGCGGTCCTGGCAAAAGACCTTGGTATCACCATCACCGGTCTTGCAGACTCGCGGAGCGGGATCATCGATGCCGGCGGGGTCGATCTTGCTGTGGCGCTCGCCCGGAAGGAGCAGGGCGAACCCTGCGGCAGTCTGGACATCGGTCCTATGGACGTCGTGGAAGAGGGCGAGTATGACATCCTGGTTGAGGTGACCCCGACCGACGTCGAGACCGGGGAGCCGGCACTGGGCTACATCAGGAAAGCCCTCAACCGCCATAAACATGTCGTCACATCGAATAAAGGTCCGATCGCCCTCGCCTACCCGGAACTCCAGGCTCTTGCCAGGGCAAACGGCGTCTTCCTGAAGTACGAAGCGACGGTCTGCGGCGCCATCCCACTTATCCATGCCATGCAGGAAGGACTTGCCGGAAACACCATCTCCCGGCTCTGCGGGGTCTTCAACGGCACCTGTAATTATATCCTCACCCGGATGGCCGAGGACGGTCTCACCTACAGGCAGGCCCTCGCCGAGGCACGCGACCTCGGGTATGCCGAGGCAGACCCTACCTACGACGTCAAGGGGATCGACGCGGCCATCAAACTGGTCATCCTTGCCAACACCATCCTTGGTATGGAGACAACGCTTGATGATGTGGAGAGGACAGGGATCGACCTCCTGACCCCTGAGGCCCTGCACCTTGCAGAAGAACAGGACTGTACCATCAGACTCATCGGCGAGATCGTCCCTGCCTCCAGGGTTCTGCGGGTATCGCCGAGGATCCTTCGTAAAACCCATCCGCTGGTTGTCGAGGGGACGCTCAACGCCGTCACCGTCGAGACCGACCTTGCCGGGGACCTCACGTTCATCGGGAAGGGTGCAGGATCTACGGAGACCGCCAGTGCCGTGATCGGGGATCTTATCTACATCAAGAGCAGGCATGTCCAGGGTTCTTGAACGGAGAAAAGAGTACCTGCGGCTGATGCGGCAGGTGACGCTTGAGAAGGGGTACTTCACGGTGACCGATATCGCAAGGGCCACCGATACCCCCCGGAGCACGGTCCAGGACTGGGTAAACCGTCTCATGGAGGAAGGGTGTGTCGTCCTCACCGAGGAGCAGCGGGGGCGGCATGCCGCCCGGTATGCAGCGAGAAGCGCGATGCCTGAGAGTTCCTGCAGACGGGTCTTCACCACCCTTGACGGGGATCAGGTCGAGATCTATCATGAGTGTATGAGCGGGGGGTGCGCCGCCTTCTGCGAGTTCCATCATGCCCGCGCTGGCGGCACCCTGCATTCGGTCCGCCGCGACGGGACCCTGCTGCGGGAACGGGCGTTCATCGGGCGGCGGGATGTCACCGTCGGGCTCGACCCGGAACCGGCGGTCGGTGTCGCTGGTGTCTCTCATGATGGTGATTATATCCACCAGTATATCAGGTGCATCGGGGGTCCGGCCTACTCGCTCACAGATATGCTCTCCCTTGCCGAGGGGGTCTGTGGTGTCATGGTCCATCGCGAAGGGTTGGTGGTTGAAGGCGAGGTGACCACCCGGGCACTCGCCTACGTTGCCATCGGGATCGACGACACCGATACCGACACCGAGGGGGCAACGTTCGCCCTCGCCCTTGCCCTCCTCCAGCACCTCGCAAAACTGGACGGGGTTATGCCTATCGGCCACCGGGTGGTGATGCTCAACCCCCGGATCGAGGGGCTGACTGCCGGGAACTCCTGCAGTTACATCGAGGTCGCGGTGGTGCCTGACCTGGTGCCGCGGATCGAGGAAGCTGCTGTGCGGTTCGTCACCGACGAGGCAGCATCCCCGGAGTGGGGGATCGCCGTCAGGCAGGGATTCAGGGTACCGCGGGACCTCCGGGCTTACGGAAAGAGCGCACGGGAGTCGGTGGTCACACGCGATGCGGCAGAGGCCACCGCCAGACGGTTTGGTGCTCACCTCTATGGCGGGCGGGGGGTCATCGGGGCGCTCGCGGCGGTCGCGCTTATCGGGCTTCCGCATGATGTCCTGCTCGACCCGCACCAGGATGTCTGCGCCGGGTGGGAACCTGAGGACTGAAGACGCTGGCCGGTACCAGGCATTGTGTTTTTCCCTATCATCAGGGTCAGCCGATTTTTATGCTCGATTGAGACCCTGATCGTGGCCGGTGGTGGGCACCATCAGACTCTGATGACCACCCAAAGCCCACCGGTAGAGGAGATCTGGCCTCTCCCCTCTGTGCGTGACCAGGAGGGATTGGGTATCGCCAGGGGGCAGGGGCGGCCAGGACGAGATCTGGTGAGCATCTGATCATCGTTGTGCATCCCCGCCCGAGAGCCAGAAATCCTCTTCATCCTGCAGAGTCATCTATAAATACCAGAGAAGGAGAGATGCCCCCGTGAAGGGATGTGCGGTTGAGGGACGAACTCAGGGTTGAGGTCGATAAGCTCTCCTCCCTTGCACGGGAGCGTGGCGCAGAACCACAGCAGATAGCGGCCAGCGATGTGGCCGTTGCTGAGTGGGTGCGGTTCAAGTGTCGGTTCGGGTGCAAGGGCTACGGGAAACATATGTCCTGTCCGCCGTATGCCCCCACCCCAGCTGAAACGCGGAGGATGCTCGCCGAGTACACTACCGGCATCCTCCTGCGGTTCGAAGGGGTGCCAGGACATCCCGACCTGAAACCTGATGATATCCCGCTTGATTTCCACCCCTTCCTCCGTGACCTCATCCTCTGGGTGAACTCAACGGTGCACTTCCTCGAAAAAACAGCCTTCTCCGACGACTTTCCAAAGGCTTTTGGGTTCGGGGCATACCCCTGCATATACTGCGAGCATCAGCACTGTGTCGCTGAGGATCACGAGGGTATCGTCGACGAGAGTATCAGGAGGCTTTGTCGGCACATGGATCTTGTCCGCCCGAGCATGGAGAGCGCCGCGATCGACGTCTTCACCACAATCCGGAACGCCGGCTGGGATCTCCATGTCATCCCCTGCAGGGATCTGGAGTACGGAAAGATCGTCCACGGCAACGTCATCTCGGTAGGGCTCGTGCTCATCGAGTGATGTGGGTCTTTTAGCGTTCCCTGCTTCCTCTGATGAACTCCTCTGTTCTTCGGCGTGCCTCATCG
>CAZYWX010000073.1:0-8723 GCA_964651285.1 uncultured Methanoculleus sp. | reverse complement strand
GAGGGCCTTACATGCTTCTGAGCGCATCGATTCCGAGGGTCTCCAGCGACTCTTTGAGGGTATTCCTGACGGCGTCTACGAGTGTGAGACGGCTGCTTCTGGTCTCGCCCTCGCTCTTCAGCACCGGATCATAGTGGTAGAAGGCGTTGAAGAGGTCGGCGAGCTCGCGAGCGTAGGAGGCGAGGTGGTGCGGACGGAGTTCCTCCACGGTCTGCTCGATGACAGCAGGGAACCTCGCAAGGTGCCGGGCGAGCGCGACCTCATGCTCGGTCTCGTAGCGGTATGCCCGTTCAAACTCCCCGGCCTTCTCGAGGATGCTGCAGGCGCGGGCGTGGGCGTACTGGATATAGGGCCCGCTCTGCCGCTCGAAGTTCAGCGCCTCCTTCCAGTCAAAGACCGTGCTCTTCTCGGGGGAGACCTTCACGATGTCGTAGCGGATGGCGGCGATGGCGACCGCCCTCGCTATGGCGCGCCGTTCTTCCACGGGGAGTTCGGGGCGGCGGGCGGTCACCTCCTCAAACGCCTTTTCGGTCACCTCTTCGACCAGGTCGTCGGCAGAGATGAACTTGCCTGCCCTGGTGCTCATGGAACCCTCGGGGAGAGATACGAACTCGAAGTAGACGATCTCGGGAGGTTGTTCCCCGAGGAGCTCGAGGGTTGCCTGAAGCTGGGCGCCGATCAGTTTGTGGTCAGCTCCAAGTACGTCGATCATCCGGTCGTAGTTGCGCCCTTTCCAGATATGGTAGGCGAGATCGCGGGTGCTGTAGACAGACGTGCCGTCGCTTCTCCGGAGGATGTACTTCTTCTCGAACCCCTGCTCAGAGAGATCGACCCAGAGAGTCTCGTCCTCGTGGGCCTGTGGCAGCCGTCTGACCTGCTCGATGACCCGGTCGACATCCCCTATCCTGACAAAATCGCTCTCACGGACGAACCGGTCATGGCTGGCGTTCAGGGCGGCGAGGGTTGCCTTGATCCCCTTGGCGCAGAGAGAGACGACCTCCCTGAACCTCCTGGCCGTTTCTGCATCGCCGCGTTCCATCTCCTGCATGAGACGGTCGATCTCGTCGGTGATCTCGGGGTTTTCCCTGATCTCCCGGTTTGCAGCGACGTAGACCCGGGCGATATAATGATCCTCTTTCTCGCCCTCCTCGCGGGTGAGATCGAGGTGGTCGAATCCCCAGGCGACGATCGCGACCTGGCGGCCCATATCGTTTAGGTAATACTGCACCTCAAGCGGGTGGCCGGCCTTTCTGAACGCTCTGGCAAGAGAGTCCCCGATGACCGTGTTCCTGATGTGGCCGACGTGGAGCGGGCCGTTGGGGTTGGCGCTGGTATGCTCAAGCACCACCCGCTCTGAGCTCCGGGGAAGCTTCCCGTAACCGGGCTCGAGGGCTTCCCTGACCGCCTGCGCGAGGAGCGAGGGCCCGAACCTGAAGTTAATGTATGGCCCTACCGCCTCAACCTGGATATCACCAAGGTCAGGGTCGGCTGCGAGCCTCTCTGCGATATCACCAGCGATCTGGTTGGGGGCTCTCTTCTGCTTCTTCGCAAGTTTAAACGCTATGGTCGAGGCGAGATCAGCATGATCCCCCCCGGTCGTGAGGAGGACCTCCTCCTCACCGGTGCATGCCTGGAGCATGCGCTCAATCTGGTGATAATTCTCTCGAAACATCAGTATCCAGTCCTGTATCGGAGGATCGCCGCAATCCCGCCGAACGCGTTGTAGAGCATTGAGCCCTCCTCAAAGTCGTCTGAGATGATCCGAACCTCGCTGCCACCCTGGTCTGCAAGCGCGGCCAGCTCCTCGATGATGTCGATCTCTTCCTCGACGTAGAGCGGTGCCCCATCCTCCGGGCAGGTGCCGAAGTCGAGGTCCCTGATATGCTTGCCCGGCTCGATGACGACCGTCCTCTCCTCGGTGTAGTCGTCGTTTTGGCAGGCAAGTTTCAATCGGGATCGGCGGAGGTTCTCTGAGAGGAGGAGAGTATCAACAGCACCGAGCTCCAGGTTCTTCCGGACGCTCTCCTCACCGTAGGAAGCGGCACCATCGTCCTTGACCAGTTCCTGGAGGAATCGGTTCATCACTTTCTTCTCCTTGATAATATCAAGGTCCTTGAGGGTGTCTGCCGCGTTCTCGACGAGTTCGGAGAGCCCGGACTCGTTCGTGTAGGCGACGTCGAAAAGCCCGATGATCCGTTTCTGGAGCTCGTGATGGAGGTATTCGCCTGCCTCAAACTCCTCTTTGGTCGGGGTTGGCCCGCCGATCAGCACACCCTTGAACCGCTCGAAGAAATCCTTCTCGGCGAGGAATATCTCGTTCGCCCGGTCGCCGACTTTCTTGTAGAACTCGTTGATGGCGATCAGTCGGAGCCGCTGGAAACGGACGCTTGACTGGCCACCTTTCCGCTGTTTGCCCGGGACCATTGAGGTGACGCCGCTGACCGGTTCGATCCGGTTCCCCCGCAGGAAGCCGATGTAGGCCTCTCGCCGGTCGATGACAATCAGCCCGTAGACGTCTTTCTCCCCGAGCATCTCCTGCAGGGGCTCGAGCTCAAACGTGGAGCTGCATCGGTACATGTAGGTGTTCAGCGGTTCGGGCGGTTCGATGATCTCGCACTCGAGGCTGGTCCGGTCACCACCGACATTGATCGCGCCGCAGAAGATCGCCAACCCGTTCTCTGGCGGGCGCTTATAATATCTCAGGCGGGAGAGGATGGAGGATAGGGCACTCTGGACGTTTGTTCTGGTCTGTTTGCTCTTGATGTTTGAGCACTGGCCGTACTCGTCACGGAGCTGGGCGGTTACATCATATATCTGCTTATCTGGGGGTATATACAATGAGATCAGCTCGGTACCGCTCCCTTCCTTCTCCTCGAGCCTCTCGAGCATTTTTTTAAATTCGTAGCGCTTTCGCGCGGTATCCATCTCTTGCGTCTCTTCCATTGAATGTTCACCAGGCTTGTTGAATATTATTCATCTCTCAAAGCTACTATTCATTTATCTGGAGAGGGGATAAATCTGCGCACATTGCGAGGTTCCCCTATAAACCCTTCTTTCGGAGGGGGCGGTCCCCCCGTGTGGCGACAGGCCCACGGGAGACCCTGTTTACGATGTCTCCCTATATCCAGGTATATGTCAAACCGTCATTAGAATGTGCGTATTTCTGCACTGATTTCAGGGATTCCGGGATTCTGCCGTTCCAGATACATTCTGCACTGGAACCCTCCCATACCGGTCATCCTGCATCCCCTCACTGCAGATACCTGCATATAAGGCAGATCGTTTTTGCATCGACGATCCTGCCATCTGCGATCATCGTTTCCAGGTCTCTGACTGGGACGCGGACGACCTCGATCACCTCATCGTCGTCCATATCGTACTTGGAGGATGGCACGAGGTCCCGGGCGAGATAGAGCCAGATCTGCTCATCGGTGTAGCCGGGGGAGGAGTATATCCACCCCAGTGGGACGAATGTCTCTGCCCGCATCCCGGTCTCCTCGATCAGCTCGCGGCAGGCGGTCTCAGGGGGTTCTTCGCCCTTCTCGATGGTGCCTGCCGGTGCCTCAAGGATGTACCGCCCGATGGCAAACCTGTACTGCCTGATGAGGTAGCAGTCGTCACCCTCGACCGGGAGGATGGCGACCGCCCCGCCGGGGTGGACAACCACCCGTTCCTTCTTCTTCCCGTTCGGGAGCGTGATCTCTCTCTTCTCGACGCTAAGCCTTTTTCCTCTGTAGATCTCCATTGTTCAATCCTCGTACTCGATCGGGTCCGGAACCCCTATCGTGCGGAATGCTTCCCGACGGTAATGGCAGGAGGAGCAGACCCCGCACGCCCGGTCGTTCCTCTGGTAGCATGACCAGGTCTCCTCGTAGGGAACGCCAAGTGCAAGACCCACCTCGAGGATCTCTGCTTTCGTCATCCTGATGAAGGGCGCCATCAGGGTGATCCTGGGTTCTGCTGCTGTACCAAGGTCAACCACCCGCTGGAACGCTTCGATGAACTCTGGCCGGCAGTCAGGGTAGCCAGGATAGTCGCCAGTCTGGACGGCGATGAAGATCGCCTCTGCCCGTCGTGCTTCAGCGAGGCTTGTCGCGATAGCAAGCAGGTTTGCGTTCCTGAAGGGAACGTAGGTGCTTGGAAGCGTTTTCTGTTCATCGGTGTACTCCTCGACCGGGATCCTGGTGTCTGTCAGGCTCGATGCCCCGATCTTCGTGAAGTGATCGAGGCTGACCTCGATAAAATCGGTAGCGTCAAGCATCCGGGCGATGGTCTGGGCACACTCCCGTTCCTTCTTCTCTGTCCGCTGGCCATAGGTAAAGTGGAGCGCGATGATCTCGTACCCCATATCTCTGGCCACATAGGCGAGTGTGGCAGAGTCCATGCCACCTGAGAGGAGACAGACCGCCTGCATCATTTCATCCCCAGAACCTTGTGGAGCTGTACCTGGAAACGCACCGGGAGGTTCTCTTCGACGATCTGGTCTGCGATGGCGCGGTAATTGGATCCTTCCACCGGTGTTATGAAGACCTCGCCCTTGATCTCATAGCGAGCCATCACCGCCCGGGCATAGAGGAGATCGTCCTCGTCGGCCACCACAAACTTGACCGAGTCACGGGGGGTGATATGACGGAGGAGCGCAAGATCGCTCCTCTCCCCCGATGAGGGGCACTTGACGTCCATGCAGATGGAGGCATAGCCCTGAAACTGCCTGAAGTCCAGGGTGCCGTTTGTCTCGACCTCGACGATGTAGCCGTGGAGGCTGAACTTCTTGAGGAGTTCGAGGACTTCCTCTGCCCAGAGGAGCGGTTCTCCGCCGGTGATGCAGATATGGGTCCCGTTGAGCAACCAGACCTGGTCAAGGACCTCTGCAACACTCATCTTCTCCCCGCCCTGGCGGGTGTAGGGGGTGTCGCACCAGGCGCACCGGAGGTTGCATCCGGTGAGCCTGATGAAGGTGCAGGGTCGCCCCTGGTTCCTCCCCTCCCCCTGGAGGCTCCGGAAGATCTCACTGACGATCATAGGTGCGCTCTGCGTAACAGGTTGTCGATTCCCAGACCCGGATCGTTACCACGCGGGCGTCGTGTCCCTGCCGCGCGGCTTCAGTATTGATCATCTCTGCGATCAACCCTGCGAGGACCTCGCTTGTCGGGTCGCCGGGGGTGGTGACGACCGGGTGGAACGCCTCGATGCTCGCCACCATGGGGTCGTCTGCGTTCAGGATCACCTGATGGTCAAACCGCCCGACAACCTCTTTTATACAGTTATAGTCAAGAACAATCCCGGTACGTTCATCAGCCGTCCCCTCGATCCAGACCTCTACCCGCCACTGATGACCATGTAGCCTGAAGCATTTTCCCTGATAATGGATCAGGCGGTGGGTCGCCTCAAAAAAAACTTCCTTGTATATCCGGGTTCTCATCAATGAAGGTTGCCTGCCAGGATATAATATTATATCAGTTCCCAACCAAATAGCTAGAGCGAAAGATCGGCGCGCAATCGGGTTCCACAATATATAAATCCGTAACGCGCGTTGTTTTATAGCACGCCAGGAGTTATTCCTGTCCATAAATTCAAACGATATGAGGGTATTCGATGGGAAAAGGTAAATTTGCAGCCCGTAAACTGAAGCGCGACGCTAAGAGAGATAGATGGAGTGATCCTGTCTACGTGCGGCGCGAACTCGGGCTTGATGTAAAGTCTGACCCGCTTGAGGGGGCTCCGCAGGGTCGCGGGATCGTCCTCGAGAAGGTGGGTGTTGAGGCAAAGCAGCCGAACTCAGCTATCCGGAAGTGTGTCCGCGTACAGCTGATCAAGAATGGCCGTCAGGTAACCGCCTTCGCACCGGGCGATGGCGCTATCAACTTCATCGACGAACACGATGAGGTCGAGATCGAGGGTATCGGCGGCAGGCTGGGTCGGTCCATGGGTGATATCCCGGGTGTTCGGTTCGTCGTGACCAAGGTGAATAACGTCAGCCTCAGGGAAATGGTCATCGGGCGGAAGGAGAAGCCGCGGAGGTAATATCACATGACAGAAGCAGAAACCGCGGAGGTCGAGGTGGAGGAAGGCGCCCCGAACCAGGGCCAGAAACTCCTCTTCAACCGGTGGGATATGAGTGAGGTGGAGATCAGGGATCCAAGCCTTGCCCGCTACGTGAACCTGCACGCGATGATCGTGCCCCACTCCTGTGGGAAGCTCGTCGGTCAGAAGTTCAACAAGAGCAACATGCTGATCGTCGAACGTCTGATCAACAAACTGATGCAGACCGAGAAGAACAGCGGCAAGAAGGAACTTGGCATCCGCATCGTCCGCGACGCGTTTGAGATCATCCACGCGAAGACCGGGAAGAATCCGGTCCAGGTACTGGTGGATGCTGTTGAGAACACCGGCCCCCGTGAGGAGACCGTCCGGCTGAAGTACGGTGGTATCAACGTCCCGAGATCGGTCGATACCGCGCCTCAGCGGCGCGTCGATATCGCGCTGCGGTATATCTCCGACGCAGTCTACCAGGCCAGCCACAAGAAGAAGAAGTCCGTGAGCGAGGCGCTTGCTGATGAACTGATGGCAGCCGCCAACGGCGACACCCGCTCAGCGGCTGTTTCGAAGAAAGAAGAGAGAGAACGTATTGCAAAGGCTGCCCGATAAATTATCTAGATTATTTTTTTGGTGTACTCCATGACCAGACGAAAGAAGATGGTAGAGCGGGTGACGAGTCTGATGGACAGACCGGATCATATCCGGAACATCGGTATTGTCGCCCATATCGATCACGGAAAGACAACACTCTCAGATAACCTGCTTGCAGGGGCAGGGATGATCAGCGAGGAGCTCGCCGGCAGACAGCTCTTCATGGACTCAGACGAGGAAGAACAGTCGCGCGGCATCACCATTGATGCAAGCAACGTCTCGATGGTCCACGAGTACGACGGCGAGGAATACCTGATCAACATGATCGATACCCCCGGCCACGTCGACTTTGGTGGCGATGTGACCCGGGCCATGCGCGCAGTGGACGGCGCCGTCGTTGTGGTGGATGCCGTCGAGGGCGCCATGCCGCAGACTGAGACGGTGCTTCGTCAGGCAATCAAAGAAGGTGTCCGTCCGGTTCTCTTCGTCAATAAGGTGGACCGGTTGATCAACGAGCTGAAGGTGGACGAGCAGGAGATGCAGGTCCGCCTCGGAAGGGTGATTGACAAGGTCAATAAGCTTATCAAAGGCATGAACGAGGAGAAATACAACGAGGGATGGAGACTGGATGCCGCGAAAGGCAATGTTGCCTTCGGTTCAGCGCTCTATAACTGGGCGATCTCTGTTCCTTACATGAAGAAGAGCGGGGTCTCGTTCAAAGAAGTCTTTGAGAAGTGTAATGCCGGGGACATGAAATGGCTCGCGAAGAACAGCCCTCTGCACGCTGTCCTCCTCGATATGGTGGTCAAGCACCTGCCAAACCCTGTAGACGCGCAGAAGCAGCGTACTCACATCATCTGGCATGGCGACTATAACTCTCCCGAAGGCAAGGCCATGCTCGCCTGTGATCCGAACGGCCCCATCTGCATGATGGTCACCGACATATCGTTCGACCCGCATGCAGGCGAAGTGGCCACCGGGCGTGTTTTCTCGGGAACGCTCCGCCGTGGGACCGAGTGCTACATCATGGGCGCCGCCAAGCGTGTAAACCGTCTCGCTCAGGTCGGTATCTTCATGGGTGCCGAGCGTATTGAGGTGGACAAACTGGCCGCCGGTAACATCGCCGCGGTCACGGGCTTGAAGGATGCTATCGTCGGCTCGACCGTCTCGACGCTCCAGGACATGGTTCCCTTTGAATCACTGAAGCACTACTCTGAGCCGGTCATGACCGTCGCTGTCGAGGCGAAGAGCATGAAGGACCTCCCGAAACTGGTTGAGGTTCTCCGCCAGGTGGCCAAAGAAGACCCGACGGTTCAGGTCTCGATCAATGAGGAGACCGGTGAGCATCTGATCAGCGGCATGGGTGAGCTCCATCTCGAGATCATCACCGGGCGTATCACGCGCGACAAGGGCGTTGAGATCATCACCTCACCCCCGATCGTCGTCTACCGTGAGACCGTCACGGGCACGGCAGGTCCGGTTGAGGGGAAGTCGCCGAACCGCCACAACCGGTTTTACATCGAACTTGAACCGATGGATCCGGCGATCGTCAAACTGATCCAGGAGGGCGAGGTCTCGATGAATCAGCCGGCGGTCGAGCGGCGTGATATCCTCATCGAAGCAGGCATGGATAAGGATGAGGCCAAGAACGTCAAGGCGATCGAGGGTACCAACATGTTCATTGACATGACGAAGGGTATCCAGTACCTGAACGAGACGATGGAACTGATCCTCGAAGGCTGGCGCGAAGCAATCCGCGGCGGTCCACTCGCTGACGAGCTGGTCCAGAACCTCAAGGTGCGGCTTGTGGACGTGAAGCTCCACGAAGATGCTATCCACCGTGGTCCTGCTCAGGTTATTCCGGCGGTCAGGAGCGCCGTGAAGGCCGGCATGCTGATGGCCGGGGTCTCGCTCCTTGAGCCTATCCAGAAGATCCAGATCACGGTTCCAAGCGTTCAGATGGGCGCGGCAACCGCGCAGATCCAGGGCCGACGTGGTCAGGTCTTTGATATGCAGAGCGAAGGTGACACGATGACGATCGTCGGCAAGGCGCCGGTCGCCGAGCTCTTCGGGTTTGCCGGGGATCTCCGGTC
>CAZYWX010000072.1:0-8728 GCA_964651285.1 uncultured Methanoculleus sp. | reverse complement strand
TCTCCGCGATCTCAGCAGGATCGGTGATCAGCACAGGAACAGCGTCGTAGAGGTCCTGTCCCTTCTTGACAGCAAGGACAGCATCCACCGTGCCAGACTCGAGTGCATGCGTCAGCAGAGCGGTGACCGCTCCACCGCATTCACCCCTCTCCTGGCAGGCGGCATCGGCTGCCCATGCGTAGATTGTGTCTCCTTTTGCTACCATATTCAAGCCTCCGTAATTTTCTCAATCTTCACAGCACATGCCTTGTACTCCGGGATCTTCGCTATCGGGTCGAGAGCGTTGTGAGTCAGCAGGTTTGCGGCGTGTTCCTTGAAGTGGAACGGCATGAACACCACACCCTTCATGATGTCAGGGGTCACCTTCGCGGGGACGTTCACCGAGCCACGCCTGGTGCTTGCCCGGACGATCTCCTTGTCCTGGATCCCGAGTTGCTGTGCATCCTCAGTGTTGATCTCGATCCAGCCGGTTGGAACCTCGGAGGCAAGCGTCTCGGACCGGCGGGTCATGCTACCGGTATGCCAGTGCCAGAGGATGCGTCCGGTCGTGAGCACGAACGGGTATTCATCGTCAGGAACCTCTGCCGGTGGTTTCCACTCGATCGGGGCAAAGACGCCCAGGCCGTCAGCGGTCGAGAACTTCTCGCGGTGCAGGATCGGGGTTCCCGGGTGCTCCGCGGTCGGGCAGGGCCAGTGAAGTCCTTCAGGCCGCTCGAGGCGTTCGTAGGACATGCCGTGGTAGGATGGCGTGACTGCAGCGATCTCGTCGAAGATCTCTTCGGGGCTCTCGTAGGTGAACTGCTTCTCGTAGCCCATCCTGGCAGCAAGTTCGCAGATGATCTGCCAGTCAACCTTTGCATCGCCGGGCAGATCCTGCGCTTTCCTCCAGCGTTGGACACGCCGCTCGGTGCTGGTCTGGGTACCGTCCTTCTCGGCGAAACAGGATGCGGGCAGGACGACGTCGGCGAGTTCAGCGGTCTCGGTCATGAAGATATCCTGCACAACCATGAACTCAACGTTCTTGAGCGCCTCCTCGACGTGGTTGAGGTCAGGGTCAGAGAGCATCGGGTTCTCACCCATGATGTACATCGCCTTGATCTCACCGGGGTTATCGACGAGGACGTTGATCATCTCGGTGACGGTGTAGCCGACCTTGGCTTCTGAGATCTCATCGACCCCCCATGCATCCATCATCTTCTTCCTGACCGCTTCATCGGTGACCTTCTGGTAGCCGCTGAAGACGTTCGGGAGACAGCCCATGTCACAGGAGCCCTGGACGTTGTTCTGGCCACGGAGCGCGTTCACACCGCTGCCAGGCTTGCCCAGGTTGCCGGTGAGCATCTGGAGGTTGGCAACTGACCGGACGTTGTCGACGCCGACAGTGTGCTGGGTGATACCCATCGAGTAGAGGATTGCACCAGGCTTGTTCGTGCCGAACCATGCAGCCGCGGTCTTGAGGCTCTCCACGGGGATGCCGGAGATCTTTGAGACATTCTCAAGGCTGTATTCCTCCTTCATGACGACTTCCTTGAGTTTCTCGTAGTCCTTCGTCCGCTTGGCGATGAACTCCTTGTCCTCCCAGCCGTTCTTGATGATCTCCTGCATCAGGCCATTGAGGATGGCGACATCTGAGCCGGGGATAAACTGCATGTAGAGGTCTGCCTGCCTCGCTGTCGGGGTGTAACGCGGGTCGGCATAGATGATCTTCGCACCGTTCTTTCTGGCCTGAACGATCTTGCGCCCGATCAGCGGGTGCTGCTCGAAGGTATTGCTCCCGAGGGCGAAGAGACACTTCGCCTCTGCGATGTCAAGAATGGAGTTGGTCATCGCACCGGACCCGAACGATGCGGCGAGCCCCGCGACCGTGGATGCGTGGCAGAGCCGGGCGCAGTGGTCGATGTGCGGAGTTTTGAGAACAGCCCGGGCGAACTTCTGCATCAGATAGTTCTCCTCGTTGGAGACCCGCGCTGATGCGAGACAGGCCATCTCTGAGGGTTTGTAGGACTTGAACTTCTCAGCGATCAGGTCGTAGGCCTCCTCCCAGGTCGCCTCGACGAACTTACCGTCCTTCTTGATCAGGGGTTTCGTGAGCCGGTCAGGGCTGTTGATAAACTCATAGGCGTACGTGCCCTTGGGGCAGACTCTCCCCTCGTTCACGGGCGATCGGGGATAGGGTTGTGTGCCGACAACCCTTCCATCCTTCACCACGAGGTTGAAGCTGCATCCCGTACCGCAGTATGGGCATGTTGTCTGTACATACTTGAATTCCATAATAAACCTCGGACAATCTAATATAGTCGCACACGATATTTAACGGTAAGTGTTAACTTTCGGTTTTTTGATGAATATCGGTGGAAAAACCTCCCGGATCCGTGATTATCGGTGGAGGTGCGCGGATCCTCGCGGGTGGTCGATTTAGCACACACCATGGCATGCAATGCACTCCTGGCCCGCATCTGCCAGAGTTTCAGGAGCGACCCCGACCCCACAGAAGCAGAGGTGTTATTGCTGGTGAAAGAGAGATAACTGCATGAATACCTGCCTCCGCTATGGGAGGCATAAAAAAAGGGTTATTTGCAGAATGAAGCAGAAAATAATCATCTCTCCCATGCTCGCCGACCTGGTGGGAAACGCCCTGGCATCGATGGACGGCGTGAAATTTACTGACCTTGATGCCTGTCAGTCATGTGGCGGCGACGCGTTGATCGGGCACGATCTGCGGGCAAAGCGGTTTGCCACTATCATCGAGGATGGCAAGGAACGCACAATCCGTGTCCTGGTGAAACGGTTTTACTGCCAGCAGTGCGGCGCCCTCTGCTACGCTGAAGCACCATTCTATCCAGGCACGCGTCTAGGATCGCCGATCGTCGACCTCTGTGTCCTTCTATCGCAGCAGATGCCCTTCAACCAGGTGGCACAACATCTCCAGGCGATGGGGATCCTCGTGGACCGGGGAACCGTCAGGAACTACGCCTCCCTTGACATTGGCCCGATCCCGGCAACCGAACTCTTCGGCCTCCCCTTACCGCTCTCCCTGCTCAATCTCTCAATCGCTGTCATTGGACACGAGCATGGTCCCATCATAGGGACAGAAGCGCTCGCTGCCTGCGGTCTCCCAGCCGCAGATCGGGCAGCGCTTCACGGTGCGGGGTCTTCCGAAGAGCGGGATCAGCGGTATGAACAGGAAGAGGAAGAAGAACGGAAAGCCCAGGAGGAGTGATACCCCGGTGATGGCTACCGAGACCGCCAGCAGGACGATGGTCAACTTCCAGCGGTTCGTAGCGCCACCTCCCTGACCGCATACGCCGGCAGTGCGTCCGAGACCTCACCCAGTTCCTGGTTCAGTGTGATGCCGCCCAGTTCGTGGGCAAAAAGGTCTGCTCCTATTCCGGCTGTGATGATCCGTTCAGCATCAGATTGAAGAAGCACGCGCCTCACTGCGCGGATGACCAGCATCCGCTGAGCCTGCCAGAACTCCCGGGCGATCTGGAAGGCTCCTTCCTCCCCGATCTCGTCGATATCAGCGCAGACGACCCGGGCAAGCCTCCTTGCCGCCGCCGTCGGTGTTTTTTCGCCGTTATCTGGTGCAGGACAGGTATAGTCTTCAGGAGCGATCTGGCCGAGCAGAAGATGGACGTCGGCGCTGGTCGCGAAGTACTCAGTGCTCACCGGTGTCACCATTCCATCCAGCGTCACCGACGAAAGGAGCGTCGCGACGTTTGTCCTGAGCATGCCGGTATAGACGAGGTAATGCTTCTGCAGCCGCTGGAGATCAGTCAGACCTTTGAGGCTCTCAAAACGGTCGAGCGGGATGATATCTGCTGTGGTGCTCCCGACATCAAGGAGCAGCGCATCAGAATACTCTTCCCGCAGGTAATCGGTCGATGCCAGCCAGTTTGCGGCGGCAAGGAGCGGGGTCGGCCCGGTATGGAAGTCTGCGTCGAGGCCGTAGAAGACCGCGTCAGGGATGGCTGCCTGGACAGCCTCGACAATCCATCGGATCCCCTCGTTCTTGCTCGCGAAACAGTCTGCCAGCTCGCCGCTCATCACCACAGCTGCTGGTCCAGTATAGGGCTCAAGGAGGTCAGCGAGCGGCGCGCCCTGCCAGAGCGGGCAGTAGTGGATATGCACGCCGGTATCGTCAACGACCTTGAGGTTCGCACCGCCGATATCAATCCCGATCATACCCGCTTGATCCTCCCATCCTTATCGAACTCTACCTGACCGGAGAGGTGAACCTCTGCAGGCGCTTCGCCATGCGATGCAGCCACCAGGATATCAGCGATCTCCTCCTTCATGACCGCCGCGATCCCGACCAGACTGGTCGTAGGTCGTGGGTTGACGTCCACCACGTAGATGCGGTCCCCTGCGATGATGTCGATCCCGGTGTAACCCTGGCACCCGAGGACGTTCAACGCCCTGACAGCGGTTGCGACGATCTCTTCCTCCCGATCAGGATGGATGGGCGTTGCGCCCCCGAGGTACCGGAGCGATCCCTCTTCCATGACAGCGATCTCCTGCCGGTTGATAGCGAGCAGGAGGGGAGGGTTGCCGGTGTAGTACTCGCAGACATTGCCGGTCACCCGGCTCCCCACAAGACTCACACTCAGCGTCTCTCCCTCGATATAGGCCTGGGCAAACTCGCCATCGCCTGGCTCCTCATCTGTCAGTCGGACCCTCTGGGCGCCGCAGCCCATGATCGGTTTGATGATCCGTTTCCCCTCCCCGGCATCAGGGGGGACCGGGATCCCGTTCCGGGAGAGGATCGCTGCCGTCCGTTGTTTGTTAGCGCAGATAGCTGCGTTCATACTCCCGCACCCGATGTTATGGGTGAACTGCTCAAGAAGGTGGGTGTAGCGGAAGAGGAGGTGGTCTGGCGCAATGATCAGGCCCACGTCGCACCCTGGCGCGAGTCTCCTGATCTCACCCTCAAAGTCGGAGCGCTCCGGCGTCACCACGTCGTAGCCGCACCGGGCAAAGCTCTCGCTTATCGCGGCAAGCATGGCACCCCCCTCAGGCGCAAGTTCGGGATCGTTGCATATGGAATATTCGGCGAGAAAAGCCTTCATTGCATATGAGGTTGGTTACCAACCACTTGACCCTGACGATCGGGCAAATATTTGATGCAGACGAACAACCCATATAACGCAACGATGAAGCCGAAGATCATGCTCACCAACGATGACGGGATCACGTCCACAGGACTCTGGGCGGCTTATGAGGCGCTCGCGCCCTTCGCCGATGTCACTGTGGTCGCGCCTGCCACCCAGCAGAGCGCGGTAGGGCGCTCGATCTCCATCTTTGAGCCAATCCGTGCAACCCGGGTGACGATGAATGGTGTGCCAGCATACTCGGTCGGCGGGAAACCGACCGATGCCGTGATCATCGGGTTGTTTGCCCTGCGCCTCAATCCGGACCTTGTGGTCAGTGGCATCAACATCGGTGAGAACCTCTCGTATGAGTCTATCATGACCTCAGGCACCGTCGGCGCCGCGCTTGAGGCCTCCAACCAGGGGGTACCGTCCCTTGCCTTCTCGCTCCAGGTAGAAGATCAGGGTGATAAGTTCGATGACCCCTCAAAGATCACAGACCGGTTCAGCGACGCGAGACGGGTGGTCCGTGAGGTCTGTGAGAGGGTCCTGGAGGGCGGCTTCCCGGCAAGCGCCCATGTCATCAACGTGAACATCCCGACACCGATGCGTGGCGGGTATGAGGTCACCCGCCTTGCAGCGAAACTCTTCTACACCGGTGTGGAGAAACGTCTTGACCCCCGCGGGCGCCCCTACTACTGGATCAACGGACCGTTACGCGAAGATGCAGAAGAGGGGACCGATGTGCACGCGGTGCAGAAGGGCAATGTCTCGATCACTCCGATCACACTGGACTGCACGGCGTTCGACGCCAGGGATGATCTCAAGAGTATCTTTGACGGCATGGTTATCTGAAGAGAGGATGAAGATAAGATGATGAATGCAGCGCGCCAGAGAGAGTCAAAGCGAAACGCAGGCTACCACGCGGCCGGTATGGTCGAGGATGGAATGGTCGTCGGTCTCGGGACCGGGTCGACGGTCTTCTTTGCGATGGAGCGACTGGGTGAGCGGATTGCCCGGGACGGTCTCCACATCGTCGGCATCCCGACATCCTATCAGGCGGCCATCCGGGCACGCCAGTACGGGATCCCGCTCGCCAGCCTTGATGAGCATCCTGAGCTTGATCTGGCCATCGACGGGGCCGACCAGGTCGACCAGGACCTGAATCTGATCAAAGGGCGCGGAGCGGCGCTCCTCCGAGAGAAATGTGTCTGTGACGCTGCCCGCAGGGTGATCATTGTCGTCGATCCGACGAAGATGGTAGAGACCCTGGCCGCACCTGTGCCGGTGGAAGTGCTCCCGTTTGCCCTGGCACCGGTCTCACGGCGCCTCGCAGCGCTTGGGGCAGAGCCGGTCCTCCGGGAGGGGGTGAAGAAGGACGGGCCGGTCGTCACCGACAACGGGAACTTCATCCTTGACGCCAGCTTCGGGACGATCGCGAACCCGGGAGCCCTGGAGGCAGCGATATCCGCCATTCCGGGTGCGCTGGAATGTGGTATTTTTTCTGCTTACGGGGAAAAGATACTGGTTGTTTGTGGTGAGGAGATGGGGTACCAGGTCATATCACTGCGTTGATATGCATTCCCGCATCTTCTGAATAAGATCTAGCTGCTGCCGGGCTTCTTTCCTCTTTTCTTTCTCGATTGTATCCATGATCTCGGTTATGGGGCAGGAGAGTTTGTAGATCTTCACCGGTCGTCCTTTGCTCTCTGACTTGCTCTCACGGGTATCCACCCAGTTGTACTCTCTGAGGTGGCGCATGGCGATGCTGACTTCGGGTTGACGGAGATCAGTGCCCCGCTCGATGTCGCGGGACGTTGCTTCCTCGGAGTTCGCGAGATATACGAGCACCTTGGAGACGTTTTTCTTGATGCCGACACTCATGAGCAGTCTGGCGAGTTCTTCGTCGCGTGGCGTGAAGTATCGTACCTTTTCTGACCTCATCCGTTCACCATTAGGTTGTATCTATTGTTTTTAATCTGACTATAAAAATATTATTATTCTTATGAACGATCTGGCGATTATAATTGATCTGAGGGAACCTAAAAGGCAGCGCGTTGACGTGATCAATCCTTTCTCCTCCTGGATCTGAACGCTTTCCAGCGGGGAGAGACGCCCTGCAGGATGCAGGAGGGGATTCCTGGGGGCGTGAGGCCAGGGGTGGGGCTCCTGATCGTGAGACGGAAGGTGGAGCGCCAGCGGAGCAGGGGGTCAGGGTCATACCCAGGGTCTGCCGACAAAACCTCATCTAGGAGATCTCATTTCTGGCGGTTATGCGTTTTCCTTTGGGTCCGGGCCTGGATCGCGAACTGGAGAGCGGAAGCCAGTCCCTGGAGAAGCCAGGGAAGGTGCGTGACGATACCAGAAGGAGGATCCGTCGATGGGAACTCTGCGACCCGGGCGCTGGGGTGACTGTTCCCATCCGAGGCGATGATATCATCAGGATATGGCAGGGGCTTCTTGTGACCGGGTCAAGAGAACAACTGGCCGGCCCACACCATCTGTATCCTACCTATGTGAGGGGCGGTCTCATGGAGGTGGCTTGCCCCCCTGACGAGAAGTAAGAGCCATGCGACAGGGATTCTTCGCAAACGGGTGGAAGGAAACCAAGAACGGTGTCAGCAAATTCTGGGCATGGAAGCCGCTGGCCAGGCGGCCCCGAAAAACAGTGGAGGTGAAGTATTGGATAGGCTGCCTACATGAGCCCGAGACTGCTCAGTTCGGAGATGATCCGCTGCACCGCTCGCCTGGCGTCATCAGGCTGCTTGCCGCCGGTGATGATCATCTTCCCTGACCCGAAGAGGAGGACGACAACCTTCGGGTCGTCGAGCCGGTAGACCAGTCCAGGGAACTGCTCAGGTTCGTACTCGATCTGATCCAGGTTGAAACCCACAGCGATCTTATTCAGGTTGATCGACGTCCCGAGGTCTGCAGATGTGACAATGTTCTGGATCTTGAACGTCAAATTATCGGGGATATCGATATTGAGCGCTCGCAGTCGATCCCCCAGGATCTGTAGTCCCCGCGAGAGGTCATCGACGCTCTTTGCACCGGTCAGGACCACCTTGCCAGAACCAAAGACGAGCGCAGCAATCTTTGGATCCTGCATCCGGAGAACGACGCCGGGGAATCGCTTCTTATTGTATTCCGCGTCCTTCAATTGGGAGGCAAGAGAGGGGAGATCAAGAGAATCTGTCACTTTAGCGGAAGCAACAATGTTTTCGATCTTGAGGGTCTCCTCTGGTTTGTGCTCATTCATATTTATAAAATGCTTAAAACAGTATATAAATGGTTGGGTAATTATTCCTCCAGGGTCGAGAGATCCCCGGGATCCATACCCAGTTCCTGCGCTTTTAAGACCCGTCTCATGATCTTGCCACTCCGGGTTTTTGGGAGCGAGCGGACGAAATCGATCTCAGATGGCATGGCGATCGGGCCGAGCGTCATTCTGACATGGTAGATGAGATCGTTCTTCAGCCGTTCGCTGGGCTGGCAACCGTCCCGGAGGATAACGAAGGCTTTGATGATGTTGCCCTTCAGGGGATCGGGCTTCCCGATGACCGCCGCCTCAGCCACCGCTTCGTGGGAGACAAGCGCGCTCTCGACCTCAGCGGTGCCGATGTTGTGCCCGGCGACGA
>CAZYWX010000071.1:0-8742 GCA_964651285.1 uncultured Methanoculleus sp. | reverse complement strand
AGGGCGCGGAGAGAGACGGGAGCTCTCTCCATTGAAGATGACAACGAGCACTAGTGCAACGATTCTCAATTACCGGCACGCTCAACGGAGGAGAGTATCGATCTCGTTTCACGCCTTCCGGGGGGTTTTGCATTCCCGGTATCCCCACGTACTGCCCCCTTCCGGGGGGCGGAGGCTTTGAGGAGGAACGTTCCGGGTACCCGCCTGCGGGGAGGGGGTTCCCGGCAGGCGTATGGCAATCTCCAGGAATTGAGGCTGGAGGCTTGAAGACACGAGGCAGCAACCGGGGAGGGGGCTCGCCCCCTCCCCGTCAGCACCAACCCCATGGCGAATAGCCACCCACGGTCCACTGCACGGGGAGATCCCGGGGAAAAACCCGTTTCTCACTGGCCGATTCTTCCCGGTCTTTCGGGAAACCGGCGTCAGCACCACCCCCCCGGGAACAGCGTTCCACCGGCTATCACCACGCACTGCCCCCGCCCCTCCCCGGGGCGGGGAAGGAGCACGCAGCGCGGGTGGGGTGGGGGACGGAGGGGAGCGCTCCATGGGGATAAGACGATCTTCTGTTTACATCTAATATCCCTTCGCGACGGGGATGTGGAATATTAGATGCACGTGAGCGTCCCCTCACCCACAAGAGGGTAGTCGCTGTAAGAGAAACCCTGGAAAAAGAACGCACCCAACAATAGGGTACTGATGCGCCGGCCGGGACTCGAACCCGGGTTTAGGCGTTGGCAACGCCTAGTGATAACCACTACACTATCGGCGCACACTTGTGCTTTGCACTGTGTGCTCTACAGAGTGGGATTTGCTGGATAATAAGCCTATCGAATCATGGCCAGAATCCAGGAGTCCAATTCCCACGGGATCGGTCTGGTTGGCCCCCCTCCAGGGCGTGAACGCCGCATCTCCGCGCAGGCGAACCCGGCAACCTACCGCTGCCCCCGCCAGCCGAGCGCATTCCTGATGAATCTGTCCGCAAGTATCCATAATCCCGGTGTCAGGACCAGAATAAAGATAGCCATGACGTAGGTGACCACTTCGGCGGAGATAAGCAGGAGGTTGAAGATGCCGTGGAGCACCATCGCCAGAGCGAGCCCCTGGAGGACGATCCCTTCGCGCCGCTCAGCGGCCATGAACCTAGCTCTACCGAGGGCGTAGCCCCAGACGCTGGAGAAGAGCGCGTGCCCGGGGACCGAGAATATCGCCCGGACGAGGATCGTACCGAGGGCAAGCGACGGCGACGTCATATATGCCAGAAAGACGTAGAGGATGTTCTCGAGGGATGCAAACCCAAGGGCGGTTGAAGCGGCGTAGACGATGCCGTCCATAGGCTCATCGAATTCGACGTTCTGGTAGGCGAACCGGCGCACAACCCAGAACTTCCCGTACTCCTCGACGATGGGCGCGATGATGACCCCCATGACCACCTGGGATGCTATGAAGAGGCCGAAGAGCCCCTCAACGATGGCCACAGGAAACGTGATGAGGACGCCGAGGAGGAAGATCTTCACGATCAGGGCCGCCGGCTCGGGCTCGTACTTATCCCTGTGGTAGAAGTACCACACCCAGAAGACCCCCGGTCCCAGCGCCAGGGCAAGGAGTATCAGCGGTTCGACGTCGACCATTGCCTCGCCGGATTAGATATTATGAGGGATGAGTCTTTCCCCGGGGACTGCACCCCGAGCGTGCAGACCCTGTTCCCCGACCGGAGGGTACTGATGGTGATGCCACCGGGCTCTGCAACCCAACCTTCTCGGGGCTGCAGTGGATCAGGCCTCCTCCTGCACCGGGATGCTTCAGATCGGTCTTGATCTGGATACCACTCCTCAAGGCACGACATCTGCTGAAATTCGGTGCATGCCGATGTATGGCACCCACAGGCTGCAGGGGCGTATTTCTGGAGTGTGGGCAGTTGGGGTTCCTGATACGGCACTCTTCCAGGGGGCGGGCCCCCATATGCGCCACCTTGAGCTATAGTGATTCGCGAGGAGACGCCCAATTCCGGAAAAATATGGCGGATTTGAGGGGAAGGGCGGTCGCAAGCCCCTGTTGGTGTGCGGGGATTCGTTCAGCACCTCTGAAAGGGGTATGGATTGCGGGTAACTCAATTGGATCCTGGTTTTTAGGGGGAAGTTCTGGAGGGAGGGTCGCGATCCCGGGGCCATGCATGGGGTTATCGCCACGCACGGCCCCTGTCCCTGCGGGGAGGGGGAGGAGCGCTGGAGGCGCGGGTGGGGAGGTGGGAGATATCCCGGAATGCCTCTTGAGGGAGGGGGCGGGCCCCCTCCTTTAGCCCCTCCCCCCGATGCGATATCTCCCCGGTCCAGTGTCCGGGGACTTTCTTCCCGCATCCGGGTTTGGGTATCTGGCTGGATCGAGCACGATGCACCCCGTGGTTCTCCAGCCGATCGCGGAATCCTGATATCCCTCTCGGGCCCCGTGGGTATCCGGGTAATTCCATTGACTGCCCCTTTCCTGCGGGGGCGGGGGAGGAGGCCGCAGGCCGGGCGGGGTGGGGGCTCCATGAAGGAGGTTGCGGGTATTGCCTCTTGGGGGAGGGGGAGACCCCCTCCCCCGACGATAACCACGACCAGAACCGACAACCCTCGCCCCTTCAAGGCGCTGCAGACACCTGAGGTGCGTACTTGCATCTCACCGGCAGACTGAAACGAGGAACAGACGATTGGACGACTCTGTCCAAAAAGGGGTTACTCGGGGAGGAGCCGACACTCAGGTTTAAGCCCCTCCAGCACCAGCAGAGCGTAGTACCGGAAGAACGTGATGAACGGCACCGCAATCAGGAGTGCGACCGGGATGGCGATGATGAGGTAGGGGATGACGAGAGCGAGGAGCAGCATGATGTTCTCCTGGAGTGTGGCGAGGAGCACGATCCCGATGAGGATAAACGGTATGGCGATGACCACCAGCGCGAGGATGACCAGAATTGCCTGTGCAATCGCGGCAACAAGCCCCAGCACGAACCTGACGACGACGTAGACGATCGTCTGCCAGAGGCTGGAGGCGATCGTCCGGATGAGCCGCCGCCAGCCCACGATGACGCCGCAGTTCTCACGGATCATGATCGGAACGACGAAATCGGTGGTCAGGAGGAAGACGAGCCCGAAGAGGAGGGCTGCGACCAGGATGACCGGTTTGAGCGCGAGGATCTGGAACGACGTGGAAGCGCCAGTCCCTCCAAACCCGACGAGCATGAAGACGAGCGCCATGATGGCAAGGAACATGACCACGACGAGTGCGATCTCAAAGAGAAAGAGCCGCGCTCCTTTTCCGAGCCGATCTCCAAAGAAGCGCCTTATGCGGATATCCCCGGTAGAGAGCATATCAACGAATACAAATTGCATCGTCGCGCCAATTAACATCCAGAGAAGGCCTATCACCAGCACGAGGGCGACGACCCCAAGTACGACCATCGGCGCAATGTCAGGGAAGGTCCCGGCCGTACCGGCCGCAAAATCACTCCCATCGTACTGATACTCAAAGACGTTCGGCAGGCTGATGCCCCCGCCCACAAAGAGCGCGACAACAGCCAGGCGGAGCCAGACGCCCCACTTCGGCGGCCAGAGCAGACTTTTCGTGCGATGGAAAGCACCCTCCAGCCTGCTGAACGCATACATCTCTTCAGCCATATTTGTCCTGAAGAGAAGGATCTGCTCGCTGTTAAAACCTCCTTTCGCGGGGGTCAGGTTACGTGTTCAGGATCCCGGAAATATGCCCACCCCTCCAGGAGGAACCGGGATTTTCAACAGTTTAATGTAGTCAGTTCACCACAGTATAAAACGAATGATCCCTCTCATGCTTGACCTGTCGGGCAGGAGGGTGCTCATCTTTGGAGGAGGCGACGTCGGTGCCCGGAAAGCTGCGTATTTTGAGCATGAGGCAGAGGTGACCGTGATCAGCCGTTCTTTCTCTCCGGCTCTCGACGATCTCGCGATCAGGCGGCAGAAGGTCGACCTCTCGACCCTCGCAGACGAGGAACTTCGGACCCTCCTGCAGGATGCCTTTCTCGTGGTAGCGGCGACATCGGACCCCGGACTCAACGACCGTATCGGGAGAATGTGCGCTGAGAGGGGTATCCTCTTCAACAACGCCGCCGGAGAACCCGGCGACGTCACCATCCCTTCGGTCGTCCGGGGCCGCAACTACCTGGTCGCGATCAGCACCCGCGGAAAGAGTCCTGCCGTATCGCGGTATCTCCGCATGCAACTCGAGGCGGAGTATGCAGACCTCGACCTGATGATCGACCTGCAGGACGAAGTGCGCTCGATGCTCAAGGAGATCGAACCGGTGCAGGCAAAGAGGTCCCGCGCCCTCTGGAGTATACTCGGGGACGAAGAGATCTGGAGGACGCTTGCCTCCGACTATGATCGGGCACGCACTCTGGCGATAGAGAGGTACCTGTATGCCTGAATCGTTCACAACCCCGCTGGCGCTTGCGGGTCTGAGCCACCATATCGCAGATATCGCCACGCTTGAGGCGTTCCGGTTCCCTGACGAGGTGGCGTTCCTCCACGAGGCCCGGGAGCGGTTCAAGGGCGTGCTCCTGCTCCAGACCTGTAACCGCGTCGAGGTCCTGGTGGAAGGCGACGCCCGGAGCCTTGAAGCGTTCCTGCAGGAGCTGGGTAGGAAGGACTTTATGGTTATCGGGGGCGCTGACGTGCCCCGCCACCTCCTGGAACTTGCCGCAGGCATCGACTCCCTGATCGTCGGTGAAGACCAGATCCTCGGGCAGCTCAAAGCAGCCCTCGAAACCACGGAGGAGGCAGGGACCAGTAGCAGCGTCATCAAACTCTGCATCAACAAAGCGGTGCACGTGGGGGTCAGGGTCCGGCGCCAGACGCAGATCAACCAGGGCGCGGTCTCTGTCGGTTCTGCGGCCGTGGTACTCGCAGAAGAACTCCTCGGCACCCTGCGTGACCGGCACATCCTGGTCATCGGAGGCGGAGAGATGGGACTGCTGGTGACCCAGGCGCTGGCCGCCAAAGACCTGACCGCCATCTACGTCGCCAACAGGACCTACGAGCGCGCGGTGATGCTTGCCGGGAAGATCGGGGGTCGGGCGGTCAACTTCAAAGACCTCTACCGCTACATCGCGCTCTCAGACGTCGTCATCTCCTGCACCGCCGCGCCGCACCCGGTCGTCCGCACCGAAGGAGTCAGAGAGGTGATGGAGAAACGCCTCTGGCCGCTCGACCCCCGCCCCCGCCACCTGGTCATCATCGATATCGCCCAGCCCCGTGACGTCGAGGACGAGGTGCGGTCCATTAAGGGCGTGCACCTCTTCACCATCGACGATCTCCGGAGCGTCAATGAAGCCGCGATGGACTCAAGACGGGACGAGGCTGACCGGGCCAGGGCGATCATCGACGAGGAGGTTGACCACTTCATCAGGCTTCTCCGGAGGGCAGCGGCCGACGAGACGCTTGCCCACCTCTACACCTGGGCTGAGTCGATCAGGACACGTGAACGTGACCGGGCGCTTGCCCGCCTGGGGGCAGAAGAGGACAGCCGCACGGCAGAGGTCATCGATGATCTCTCACGGGCGCTCACGAAGAAACTCCTCTCCGACGTGACTGCATCCATCCGCTCAAACGCGGAATGTGGTGATATAGAGAGGGCAGAAAACCTAGTTAAGGCAATCACCCGGGGTGAACTATGTTTCCACAACGACGAATGAGGCGGATACGGCGGCGGATCATCCAGCCGCTCCTCCGCGAGACAGAACTTCAGAAGACCGACCTGATAGCGCCGGTCTTCGTCGACGAATCGATCAGCAGACCACTTCCCATCCCATCGATGCCAGGACAGTTCAGGCACCCGGTGGATGGGGTTGCCGACTACTGCGAACATCTCCAGGACGCCGGTATTCAGGCGGTGATCCTCTTTGGGGTCCCGGCAACGAAAGACAACGAGGCGACCGCGGCTTACGCTGCAGACGGCGTCGTCCAGCGGGCCGTCCGGAGCATCAAGGAACGGTTACCGCAGATGGCGGTCGCCACCGACGTCTGCGCCTGCGAGTACACCGACCACGGTCACTGCGGCATCGTCGGCGAGACCGCCGACGGGCCCGACCTCCAGAACGACCCTTCGCTTGCGCTGATGGCCCGGATCGCCGTCTCCCACGCAGAGAGCGGCGCCGATATCGTCGCGCCGTCCTGCATGCTCGACGGGATGGTGCAGGCGATCAGGGAGGCACTGGACGCCGCTGGCTATGCAGACGTCCTGATCATCTCTTACTCCTCGAAGTTTGCGAGTGCCCTCTATGGACCGTTCCGCGACGCTGCAGACTCAGGGTTTTCGTTCGGCGACCGGACGACCTACCAGATCAACCCGGGGAACGCACGGGAAGCAGTGATGGAGTCAGAACTCGACGCTGCCGAGGGGGCAGATATCTTGATGGTCAAGCCAGCCGGGATCTACCTAGATGTCCTTGCATCGGTGACAGAGTTCGGGCTGCCGGTGGCGGCCTACCAGGTCAGCGGGGAGTACGCGATGATCAAGGCGGCCGGAGAGCGCGGCTGGCTGGATGAGCGGGCTGTCGCCCTCGAGAGCCTCACCGCTATCAAGCGGGCCGGAGCCGATCTGATCATCACCTATTTTGCCGAAGACGCAGCGAGGTGGCTCGATGAAGAGCAGTGACCTATTTTCACGCGCAAAGACCCTGATGCCGGGCGGCGTCAGCAGTCCGGTCCGGGCCATCAAACCCTACCCCTTCTACGTGGAACGGGCGGCAGGATCGCATCTTATGACCGTCGACGGGGTCGATCTCATCGACTGCTGCCTCGGCTACGGCCCCCTCATCCTCGGTCATGCCCACCCCGTGGTCAGGGAAGCGATCGAGCGCCAGATCGAGAAGGGCTGGCTCTACGGTACGCCCTCGCCGCTTGAGATCGACCTTGCTGAGATCATCACCGGCGACCACCCGGGAATCGATATGATCCGGTTTGTCTCGTCGGGGTCTGAGGCAACGATGGCCGCGATCAGGCTCGCCCGGGGCTACACCGGGAAGCAGGACATCATCAAGGTCGAGGGCGGGTTCCACGGCGCCCACGACGCGGTCCTGGTGAAGGCCGGGTCGGGGGCGACCACCCTCGGGGTGCCCGACTCCGCAGGCGTCGTCGCTGACCTTGTGGCGCACACCCGGCAGGTCCCGTACAACGACCCCGAGGCGCTGGATGCGCTGCTCTCCGGGAACGACGACGTCGCCGCGTTCATCCTTGAGCCGATCATGGGGAACGTCGGGCCGGTGCTCCCCGACGACGGCTACCTCGCCGACGTGCGGGAGATCACCGCCGCCCACGACGTCCTCCTCATCCTCGATGAAGTGATCACCGGCTACCGGGTCGGTATCGGCGGCGCTGAGGTGCTCTACGGGGTGAAGCCCGATATCGCCACGTTCGGCAAGATCATCGGCGGCGGTCTCCCCATCGGGGCTTTCGGCGGGCGGCGCGATATCATGGAACTGGTCGCTCCCTCAGGGCCGGTCTACCAGGCCGGGACGTTCAGCGGCAACCCGGCAAGCCTTGCGGCAGGGTCTGCGACCCTCCGCTACCTCCATGACCACCCTGAGATCTATCGAAGGCTCGATGATGCTACCCGGGCGATCGAAGAAGTCGCCGTCGATGCGCGCCAGGGCTCGTTTGTCAGGGCAGGATCGCTCTTCAAGCACTTCTTCAGGGGTGAGCCCCCACGGAACTACGGGGAGGTCAGGGAATGCGACACCGAGGCGTTTTCGCGGTTCTGGAAGGCCATGCTTGACGCAGGAATCTTCCTCCCGCCGGCACAGTTCGAGACGAATTTCCTCTCGGCCGCGCACAGCAAGCAGGATATCGAACAGATAGCAGATGCATACGGATCATGTCTCTTCGCATAGGCACACGGGGAAGCGCTCTTGCGCTTGTCCAGACTGAGAATGTGGTCGGCATGCTCGCCGACCGTGGTATCGAGGCAGAGATCATCACGATCACGACCGCGGGCGACACCGCGACGCACGTCCCGCTCCACGCCATCGGGGGGCAGGGGGTCTTTGTCAGGGCGCTTGACGATGCGATCCTCAAGGGGGAGGTCGACGCTGCGGTGCACAGCATGAAGGACATCCCGGCAGCCCGTCCGAAGGGGCTTGCCTGCTCTGCGGTGCTCGAGCGGGCCTCTCCCGCCGACTTCCTTGCGCACGAAGCCCCCCTCGATGCGATCCGCGTCGTCGGGTCGTCGAGCACCCGACGCCGGGCTCAGATCCTCCGCGCAGACCCGACGCTTGAGGTGAAGCATCTGCGGGGGAACGTCGATACCAGGATCAGGAAACTCCGCGAGGGACAGTATGATGCCATCATGCTTGCTGAGGCAGGACTCCAGCGGCTCGGGCTCCAGATCGCGGGAGAGGCTCTTCCCACAGACCGGTTTGTCCCCTCCCCGAACCAGGGAGCCGTCGCGGTTGTCTGCCGGGACGACCCCGAGATCACGGGGATCGTTGCGGCGCTCGACCATGCACCCACCCGCCTTGATGTGGCGATCGAACGGGCTGTCATGGAGGAGGTCGGCGGCGGATGTTTCACCCCACAGGGGATCTACTGCCGGGGTGGGGACCTGATCGCCGAGGTGCTTGCGCTCGATGGATCCCGATGGGAGCGGATCGAGCGGCATGTTGCGTCGCCCGAAGAGGCCCGGGTGTGCGGGCGGGCCCTGCGCGAGAAGGCGGGAGACCTGATCAGGGAAGCGCGGGCG
>CAZYWX010000070.1:0-8792 GCA_964651285.1 uncultured Methanoculleus sp. | reverse complement strand
ATTATGAGATTGGGACTGCAATCTCAGGGGTAACCCAGGATGCCCCCGACGAGAGGAGGGGGAGCAGTCACAAAAAGGGGGAAAGGATATGGGAGTTAAGAGCGCGGTCCTACATCTGCACCTGGGTGAGTGCGTCGTAGACGATCTTTCTGTAGACCTCAGGTTGTGTCCCATACTCCTCCTGAGCCTTCCGGGAGTCCTCGGTGGTGCCGAACACCTCCAGGCGGTCCAGGGTCTGGCGGGCGGTATCCAGCACCCAGAGGTCGCGGGTCTCCCGGTCCACAACCGTGATTGACTCTGCACGGACCGAGACCAGGCAGACCCCATCCGGGGTCGTGTAGAGGTTCGGCTTGCCGACGACAGCGACAAACGCAGGCGGCTCGATCCGGGCGAGCTGCTGCATCGCCTCAGGCTGGTAGGATCCTGCCATGATGAAGAACGTGCCTGTGGGATCGACCACCCGGCCACGGTAGAAGATATGCTGGTCTCCCCTCCGTTGCTTCTCCGTGAGGGTCCCAACAACAAAGATGCGGTTGCTCCGGATACCGGTTGGGAAGAGAGCGTAGGTCGGGCTCTTCTCATCTTCACCCTCCTTGAACTGGTAGTGCGTCTCCCTGAACTCAGCCGCAAAGACCCGCCGTGCCGGTTCCCGTTCGTACGTGGTCTGTGGATTCATGCTGCCTCACCTCCAGCACGGTTCAGCAGACTCACCAGTTCCTCAGGCTTGAATGTGAGCGGGGTACAGGAGTTGACGAGCAGTCTCCCGGCAAACTCGCTACCTCTGCAGGAATAGTAGCGTCCGAGCACCGTGTCTCTGACACGGTAGAAGATCTCATCCATACCAATCGGGTTGTTTTCCGCGATCTCGATGGCCTCATCCAGACTGATCCCGACCAGTTCTTCGACGATCTCCCGCTGCAACAGGACATTTCTGGCACGCATCCCATCATCCAGGACCGCTTTCAGGCGGAGGTCATACCTGAAGTTGGACTGGATCTCGTGAACCGGACAGTAGTTCTGGCGGGAGAGGGCACGGTTGCATCCCTCAACAGGGCACCGTTTGATCAGTCCAGACCCGGAAGCAACATGGACCAGAGCACCCTCGATCTCGGTCTCGCTTCGCCCGACCTCGATGTCACCTTCGTCCTCGATGTACATCGCGGTATCCAGGTTGAGAGAGAGCCTGCCGTTGTATTCTTCCACGGTGGCATAGAAGATGTTGTAGACGGAATCCAGCTCCAGCTTCTCTTTACCCTCTTCTTTCCAGATAACAAACTTGATAGTGTCAGTCTCATCGCCGAGCAGCCCCACCTGGAGCATACGCTCATGATAAGGCTCCCAATCCTGGATCACTTTTGCCCGCACGCTTCCCACTCCTGGCTTCAGCTCTGCGATCGGCGTGATTGAGGGGAGGAGGGGAACATCCTTCTCCAGCCGGGTGATGGTGGTGCCCGAATGGATCTTCAGGTTCGGCACGTTTTTGTACTCATCGACGACCGCGGACTCGATCCGGTACCAGTGACCGAACTCCATCGCAGGGGCGTTGGCCCGGGTCCAGGTCACGAAGCGTATGGCACCGCTCGAGTCGGCGATGATCCCGTTCTGCGCGATCGAGGGCGAGAACGATGGGGTCAGGGAAACGATCTTCCCCTCAATCGTTACCCAATCGCCAGGAGCGATCTCGCTGATGGGGCGGAGTTCTGAAGATTCGCTCCCAAAGCCGGAGAGGTTGTACTCCCGGGCAAGAGCGTTCGTCACTGTCCGTTCTGCCTCAGCAACGTTGACGCCAAATTCCTCAACAAGGCGACGGAGGCGCGATTCAATCGTCTCGCGATCAGGCTCTACACCCTTAGCCTCAAGTTTCTGGGAGATTCTTTCTGTTACCTCGGATAGGTTCATCTTACATCTCCAGTCTGTACTTCACATCACCAGGGTATTAAGGCTGGGCGTGCGGAGTGAAAATGATCGCTGGAATGCCTGGAGATGCGGTCGATTGAGGGTGTGAGGGTAGCTGAAAAGCAGGGATGGTGCAGGGGCGCCGCGCGTGCGGTAGGGAGCCGGGCGGCCGGATCCTGACCGGTCGATGAGGCCGACGAATCTGCAGACCCGGGAGAGGCCCCAGAATCGAGCAGAGGTAAACTTGCGCATCATTCTGCAGTCAGCGGGCAAATCAAGGGTTATCTGCATCCACTCCTCAAATGTATAAATAGAGGCAAGGACAACATCAGCTGTATGGTATTGACTGCGGACAGTACAATCGCGGAACTCCTCCAGGAGAAACCCGAATCGGCACAGGTACTCTTCCGGTTCGGCATGGGTTGCCTTGGCTGTGCCATCGCAAATAACGAGACGATCCGGGAAGCCGCTCAGGTTCACGGCGTCCCGCTTGAAGAGATGCTCTCTGCTCTCGGCATCGCCGAGGCGTGAAGCCCGAAAAATTACAACCGGTCCCGGAGACGCTTGATCTCAGAGAGGGTGGCTTCGGGATTCTTTTTTACGTAATCTGCAACCCCCGGGATATGCAGGAGTGTGCACCTGGTGCAGGCCCATACCTGACCGCCGCCTGAACTCTCGACCCACTCCCCGAGTTCCTCATCAGCGCAGGGGTAGTACGGGCAGTAACAGAAATCGCAGCGCTGACCCGGGAAGTGGCAGGGGTAGTACGGACAATTCTCTTTCTCCCATTCCACCCAGTGGTCGCCGCCGTAGCGGCTGTAGATGAAGAACGACGGATCGCTCCGCCGGACCTTCCCCTGATGACGCGCGAGGGCCTCAGGGACGCCGCGCAGGACAGCCGCATGGACCCGCCGGCCGACCTCGGTCAGTGTCCCGGCATAGGTGTGCGTGTGCCCGGGGGCGGCGTCACGCGCGCAGGCGACGGCGACCGCATCAGTGGTGGTGCCGGGGAAATCGTAGCCGAGGTCATGGAGCGCCTGGGCTTTCGCCCCGGTTACCGTGATGATCGTCTCAAGAAGGGCCGCATCCTGGATACCTTCCCGGCTATAGACGATGACGTTGATGGTATGCGGGGTTCCGGGATCAGGATCCGGGCGGGTCGGGTTGGTCACCCCCGCCGTGATGAAGACCGTGATAAAGTCGTACTGGAGCACGCAGAGGTGACACATCTCGACGGCGGTCAGGAGCCCAAAATATTCACGAGAGAGGCCGTGCCGGGCGGCCAGAAGATCAAGGTAGCGCCGGGGATCTTCATTAAAATCGTGCGGCACCGTGTGGTTCAGGACAGTCGTGACGTCAGCGATACCACCGTTGACGCCGGTGCTGGCCGCCCGGAACTGGCCGCGAAGGAAAAGAGTGTTGTCCCGGATAAAATATCTCATACGACGGAGTAGCGGGTTCTATCTTTCAGTTCCTGTTGCTTTCCCGCGTTCCATCCCGCAACGTCCTGCAGGTAACCGGTGACCCTGCTGATCTGCATGACGTCGTGGCTCCCGCATTCAGGACAGACAGCATGACCACAGAGCGGGCAGTACTCGATACTCTCGACGATAGAATGGTGGCAGTCGCAGTGATCAAGCGGACACATGATATCAAGCGAGGTCTCGCCACAGTGAGGGCAGGGGGTCTCGTCCACGACGAAGTGACATGTGTGACACTTGTACCGCCGCTCTTCCACGGGGATATCCTCAAGGCTGGAGTACTTCTCGGTCAGTTTGAGTTGTTCGGCGCTCCAATTCATGGTATCATCTCTCTGCATGAGATTATTTAAGGTTTCAGATGCAGGATAGGCATCTCCTGCATCCGCCTCAGACCACTCATAGGGTTCGTCATATCCCGGGGGATCAGAACGGAGAATTCATCACCGGCGGATGCGGGAGAGGCGTCTGGCTTCGGCGCCCGGATCCTCTGCCTCGTAGATGCTCCTGCCCACGATGACTCCATCGACCAGCCGGGCCACCGTATCGAGGTCCCCGCCCTGCGCCCCCACGCCAGGGGAGTAGATCGTCTTCTCCCCGACGATCTCGCGGATCCGGCGGATCCGGTCCGGGCGGGTGGCGGGGGCTATGATCCCGTCAGCCCGGCAGGAGACGGCGAGCGTCGCCAGCCGCTCGGCCACGCCTCCATGGAAGAACTCGGTCGCCCCCGGATGGCTCATCTCGGCGACGATGTAGGCGGCCCCTTCGTGGCTGTGCGCCACCTCAACGCAGGCCCGCGCCGCATCGGCTCCCACAAACCCGTGGGCGATGATGGCGTCAAACCCGGCCGAGAAGACCGCTTCAGAGATGAGACGGTTGGTGTTCGGGATATCGGCAACCTTGAAGTCGGCGATGAGCGGAAGGCCAAGCCCGGCAAGGTCGTCAACGATGGATAGGCCTGTCGAGAGGACAAGCGGGTAGCCGATCTTGATCGCGTCGATGAAAGGTGCACAGGACTCCGCGGTTGCGCACGCCCGCTCCCGGTCAAGCAGGTCCAGGGCGAGGATAAGTTCGGTCATCCTTCCAGCCTCTCGAGTGTTGCGGCCACGAGCAGTGGGAGGTTAATCGTCGCATCTCCATAGACCGTCACCGCCCTGGCCTCCCCGGTGAGTTTGCCCCAGGAGCGCGCCTCATCGAGCGTCGCGCCTGAGAGCCCGCCGAGATCTGGCCGGTCACCGGTGAGCTGCACCGCATAGTCAAACCCGCTCTCGGTCATCAGTTTGCTCTGCAGGATGTAGTTCTTCGGGACGCCGCCGCCGACGAAGATGGCCCCGGCCCGCTCTGCCTCAAAGCACCGGTCGATGAGTTCATGCATATCACCAAAAGCGTCGACAACAACGTTGTGCGTCTGCGAGAAGAGCCAGTACTGGAGTCCGATCATGGAGTCCTGGATGGCGGGGCAGTAGACCGGCACCCCGGCCTCGACCGCCGCAGCCAGGATCCCGGAATCAAGCCTGCTCCCTATCTGGTTGAGGAGCTCGGTGATCGAGATCGTCGAGTCTTCAGGGAACGATGAGTAGACGTCCTGCATGAACTCTTCAAACCTGATGAACGCTTCATTGGGGAGGAAGATGTTATAGATCCGGTTGATCCCCTCCTCGCAGAGCTCGGTATCAGAGACCTCAGAGGTCCCGTGATAGTGGTGGCAGCCGATCGCCTCGATGGTGTCATGGGTGAGGTTCGCCCCTGTCGAGACCAGGATGTCGATGTGACCGCGCCTGATGAGGTCGGCGACGATGCCTCCCATCCCACCAGGTACCATGGCGCCCGAGAGGCCGAAGAACTTCAGCGCCTCCTCGTCACGGAGCATCCGCTCATAGATGTTGACCGCCTGCCACAGGGATCCCCCGTTGTAGGCTCCGGCTTTTCCCAGTTCATCGATGAGTTCACCGACCGTCATACCGGGGCGCACCCGCGCCTGCTTTACTGCATCCCCATACTTGAAGGTCATGATAGTGTTACACCAGTTCCTGGGATGTATTGGCGCTCATGCACAATAACACCTTGTCTCTCCCTGGGATCTTCCTGAATATTCCTGGCAGGGACCGGGATCGGTGACCAGTGTGGTTGGATCCCGGATCACCAGACAGTGAGCAGATCCAGACGGTCTCTGGCGACTGAAGTCCCGGGTGGATCGAGCAGATACACGCACCAGAACGACGAGGTGAAAGCTACCAGACGCAGATGTCATACAGGGTTCCCGGGTGTCGTCACCACGCGGCAGGAAACCGCCAAAAGATGGGTTCTGGGATACCCTCGAATCAAATGGATCGCGCCTCTCGATGGAGCTCCACAAAGTCATCTCTTTACCCGTGCAAACAGGCGGATTGTCTTTCGAAGATGTCATCAGCGAAGAGGACAGGAAAAAGGTATTTCTTGCGGGAACCCGAGGGGTCGGGTCTCCGCTGCCAGACAGGGGATGACTGGTTGTCCGACACGGGATGATCCCACTCGTCCCCGCCGTGTCGGACGTCCGGCCATGGGGCCGGACCATCTCTCGTAAGAGTGGGTTTCTCGGGCCGGGAAGCAGAAGAACGTTCAGGGTCTTGTTTCCTGTGTCTCTACCCCCGTTCCGTGCACACCCAACTGAGAATCTCTATAACCTGCCGCTGGACCCTGTTTCCAGGATCGGACACTACCATGAGCCGACAGGTGTAGAGCGCGTACACCATCAATCACTGATGGTCAGCACGGGATCACCAGAGATCTGTTAACACCCTACCGTTATAATACTTTTTTTGTAAAGTCCATTCAATTAACGGGTGGCAGAGCGATCTCTGCTCCGCCATCTGACACGCTACCCCGCAAAAATACCAGAAGAGATCCTGGATCCCGGCTTAACGAGAGATCCCCGCAGAAAAAGAAGATCTGCCCGGGCGAGGGAGCCCCCGGCCTAACCGCAGAGGTCCTGCTGCCACGCAGGGACACCGCGCACCAGGGGGCGGGCGAGGTGCCGGCGGGCGACGGGGGGCACCTCATACCACCCGGGCCTGATCAGGCGCTCCAACCTCTCGACCTCCGGTTCCTGGCTTCGGGCTCCGCAGACCCTGCACTTGTAACCTTTTCCGGTCCCAGCGCTTGTCATCCGCTTGTCACAGGCCGGGCAGACTGGCGGACGGACGCGGACCGCTTCAGCAAGACGGCAGATCCTGAGTTTCTCAAGGTTAAGGCTCCCGCCTTTGTAACTCCCGGCCGCGACCACCACATCACCGGGGATGAGCGCCCTGACAGTATCCCGGAACCCCTTTGTCGGTTCATAGGCCATACACCGGACCTCAACACCTTCGTCCATGAGGAGGAGGGAGACGTGGCCACCGGGTCCGGTGACCGGCGACGCAGCGACCCTGCCCCGCACCAGGTAGGACCGCCCCTCCCGGATCATCCCCATCCTCTCCGGAACCAGGTGGGCATCAGTCCCCTGATTGGTGACGTAGATCTCTTCGCAGGCCGGTTCCTCCGAACGGACGTAAGACCGTGCTTCCCTGACCCATGCCGGGCTCTCCCCCCTGATGCCGAAAAGGACCGGGTCTGGCGTATGAGGCACACAGACCACCACAGCATTCTCCCGATCCACCGTATCCCAGGTGTGGGGGTAGGTCATCTCCTCGGCGCAGAAGAAGCTCCTGCGGTCCACTGTTCTGTCGGTGCCCCAATTCTCCTGTTTCCGGTAGGCAAGCAATTCATAGGTCTGGTCGGGAAAGTCGCTGGCAATGGCTGCTGTTGCACCGATCAGCCCCCTTCGGTTCTTGTAGCCGCGGTACCGGGCTCCCACCGATTCAAGGACCTCACAGGCCTCGTCCAGGTTGCAGAAGTCCCGAAGTGCAACGTAGTAGAAATCAGGTGGCGGCCGGACGGCCGATACCACCACACCAGGGTTGGTCTCAGCTGCGTCAAACTCGGCGAGGGCCTCCACACAGGCGCAGGTGATGGCAAACGCGGACTCGAGGTCGCCCTCGGCCTCGATGCAGATCGCCGCGTTCCCCCGCGTCTTATGGATGACATTGGGGTTCAACCTGACCAGCCTGGCATCGGTGGTGCGGATCCCTGCTCGTCGCAGTCGCCGAACCAGGACAGCCCCGATATAGGTGGTGCACATCCCGGCGGGGGAATCAGTGTCATCGATCCCGATCCACATAACCCTAAGTTTATATCGTTCTCCGCCTATATCGATTCTTACGGGATATGTCACATGATCGCCTTCCCCAGATGGTCATCAGCATCATGCTCATTGCAGGATACGATGTCTCTGAACGGTGCAACATACGGCCGCGGAGTTTTGACCTTATCGCGAAGAAAGGCGACACTCTTGTCATCATCAAAGTTATCTCCCATATCGACAGTGTGAGCGCCGATATCGCCTGGGACCTTAACCTGATTGCCCGATACCTGGAGGCCACTCCGATCATCGTTGGTGAACGAGCACGGGACGCGGATCTCGAGCGCGGAGTTGTCTACATACGTTACGGGCTCTTCGCTATCAGCCCTGAGACGCTCTACGACTATTTCGTTGAAGACCTCGCCCCGCTGGTCTACGCATCGCCGGGGGGCCTCTACGTGAATATCAGAGGTGACCTCCTGCGTGAAGTCAGGAAACGCTCCCAGATGTCGCTTGGGGACCTGGCATCAGAACTCGGGGTCTCCCGCAGGACCATCAGCAAGTACGAGAGCGGGATGGGTACCACGCTCGATATCGCTATCAGGCTTGAAGAACTCTTCCGTGCTCCGCTCATCGAGACGATCGAGCTCATCGGTTACCATTCTCCTGCCCCTCAGCCGCAGGTATCAACAAAACCTGCTGATTCGCAGGACGGCGAGATCTTCGCCGACCTCGAACGCATGGGGATGGAGATACATGCGATGCGACAGGCCCCGTTCCAGGCGCTGGCACTCTTTGACCAGCATACGATCCTGACAGCGTATGGTCCCTCTCAGAAGGTCGCGAAGCGCGCTTCCCTCATCGGCAACCTCTCCCAGATCACGAAAACGTTTGCGATGTGTGTCGCCACAGACTACAGAAAACGGAAAAAGATTGGAAAAACACTCATTATCGGCGAAAAGCACCTCCGAACCCTTGAGGATGGGTCTGAGCTCATAGCTATGATGAGCGAGTGAAAGGTATATATAGAACTACAAACCTATCTTTCTATCGCTTAACAACGGTGATAGTTATGTCAAGTCTTGGAGGACAACCAATTCTTATTCTGAAAGAGGGTAGCCAGCGCACCCGCGGTCGCGATGCACAGTCAGGCAACATCGCCGCCGCAAAGGCTGTGGCAAGCGCAGTACGGACAACACTCGGCCCGAAGGGCATGGACAAGATGCTCGTCGACACCATCGGTGACGTCGTCATCACAAACG
>CAZYWX010000069.1:0-8931 GCA_964651285.1 uncultured Methanoculleus sp. | reverse complement strand
TGGCTCACGGGTGATCCTGGAAATCCCCGAAAACAGACCGCAGATGCGCTCCAGATGGGGGATGACCGTCGCAAAGACACCCTCGGATCAGATCGAGCACATCCCAAATGTCTCTGGCGATCGATGATCCCGCGGGGTCGGCGCACCATCACGCAGGGGAACGCCGATTCAACGCATCCAGGGCGCAGAAATCGGAACGGCTGCCTATGCCCCGGGTATCACCCTGGGGGAGGGACCGGGAGGGGGTCGCCCCCTCCCGGCAGAGGAGTTCTGGGATAACCTCATCCATTTCTGCCCCCACTCTATCTGTTTGCGCCCCGCCCGGGGGTGAGATCAGGTTAGCTTCCCCGGGCCAGGCCCCTTACCTCCGGTGGTTCTGCTTCACCTCGACCCAGCGCTTCCTCTTCCCACACCGTTCGCATCGCATCTCCCACTCGATGACGTTTGATGAGTACTCGTTGTAGCCCCGCTTCCTGCCCCACCGGTGGAGCCCGATTCTGCAGAGGATAGACCCGATACCGCTCAGTCTCATAGGTTTCCTGAATGAGTTTCTTCCTTCAGGCCGGATGAACGTTGCCCTGGCAGGTGTGATTTGCATGCCAGCCTTCAGGATGACCGCGCTTGAGAAAGTTTTTAATCCCATGGTGCCGGAACCTCTTTTATCAAACGACAGAACGGAGGAACGTATGACGTTCACATATTACGGTCAGGGAATGTCATCCTTCTATCGAAACTTCGTGGAGCGGCTGATGTCACACCTCGCGCTCAGGGGCACTGAGATACTACACCAGAACGTCGGGGATAGGGTTTCGACGATGAAAATCCGGTATCCTGGTGAAGAGGGACAGATGGAGGTATCGATCGACCTCGACAACGTTCAGGTGAGGTATACCGTAGACCAGGAGAGGAGCGGGGTCAGAGACAGGCTCCCCGGACCCCTCACCGGTGTCGGACCCGGCGGCATGGTCTGGGGGGAGCAGGATGCCGGAGATGTCATCGGCGGTGCAGCGGCCAGCGGCGCTTACGGGGCGCACGGGGGATACGGATCCGCGCATGAAGCGCAGACCGCGTTTGCCGGGGTGCTCGAAGAGACGGTCAGAGACGTGGAGAACGAACTCCGGGCCATCCTCGAAGGCCAGGGAGAGGGGTGGGAGCCCCTCCGGGAGCGCAGCCGGCAGAAGCGGGAGGTGGGCGATGCCCGGACCGATGGGTTGCGCGAGCTCCTGGATACCCTCTACAGCGACATCCTCGCTGTCCAGGAGGAGCTTGAGACCGCGGCCGCCAGGGGGCTGGATGTCAGAAAACCCGAAGCGCAGACAGACCGGGCCGAGGCTCTCTACCTGGAGGCTGAAGCAGCACTCGAATATGGCGACCACGCGGTCGCGAAGACAAAGGCCAGGGCTGCCCGTGCCATGATTGGGGTCGCCCGAGACCTCCTGGAGAGAGACAGGGAGGAGTAAGAGACCCAAGGGTGGGTGTGGTGACCAGGTCTCCCCCCTCAGGGTATGATCTCGCAACTGTTGTACTTCTGGTGGTCAAAGTTCTCCATCCGGATCGTCCCTTCCCGGAGAAGGCTCTGGACCTCAGGGAGCGCCGTCATGAGCGCCTGATAGAGGTTCTCTACCGTCCCGCAGACGATCCGCCGCCCTTCTTCAGGCCAGGGGCGGATGATGTTTGAGTAAAGGCACCGGCCGCCGCAGAAGTCGATGAGACCGCATTCAGTGCAGGGACCCCCCATGGCCGTCACCGGAAGGTGAAGAGGATCGGCGGTCCTGATGTGTCCGACATAGTAATCCTTCATACCGACCATGATGGGGCAGGGGGCAATATGCCCATCGGTCATGATGCTGTAGTTCGCGTGGCCGCACCCGCACCTGAGCATGCTCGGCCGTGCGAGAAGCATGTCCTGCATCGTGTCCATGAAGGGGTACCACCGAAGCACCCGGCCTTCCGTCCGCATCGTCTCGACCCAGAACCTGACAAGCGACCGGATGCCAGGGTTGTAACTCTCCTCCACCCAGGTTGCATAGTCCCGCAGATGGTAGTCGTTCCAGAAGTTTGCATCCATCTGCCAGTGGACAGCCGGAAACGAAAACCGGTCATTCTCGGTGAGGTAGCGGACAGCCTCGACGATATCGGTATCCTCGGTGACCGTCATCCTGGCGATCACCTCCCCGGTAAAACCGCCTGCCATAAGGGTGCAGAGATTCCCGGTGATCCGGGCAAACGTCCCCTCCCCGCGGTGGGCGTCAGTGAGGTCTTCAGGCCCGTCGATGGAGACCAGGATCGTGTCAAACCGGTTGGCGATCACGGGGTCAAGGCGGTCAAGGAGGGTGCCGTTGGTATGCAGGATCAGCCCCGACACCGGGGCGTCACGGACGACCTCCCGGACGAGATCCATGGCAAGCAGGGGTTCCCCGCCGTAAAGGGTCAGTACTGCATCAGGATCCTTTGCAAGGAACTGGTAGAGGTCAGCAAGATCGACCTCCAGGTCAACCGGGAGGGTCTCGTCGATGGCGATATCGGGCAGCTCGGGGGGGTCGACGACAAACGCCTTCCCCCGACAGTAGGTGCAGCAGAGGTTGCAGTTGTCAGTCAGGATGAGATGGTAGTACACAGAATATCCCTTACCATATAGGGAACCAGGCAGAAAAAAGGTGGCCCGGGAAGAAACCCCTGAGCGTTTTCCGAGGGTTTCTGACGGCGCACGGCCATCTGGTCCTCGCCAGCCGCAGGTACGGGGTCAAGGGGGTTCTTCCCCCCACCCCCCTCTCTGCCCCCTCTGAAGAGGCGCAGGTTGGCCTGTGAGCGGGGTAATCAGCCAGCTCCGGGCCCCGGGCCGGCCCGGGGCATGAGGCAAGCCAGGGAAGAGTTCGACCCCGGGCATCCTCATTGGTGGCCGGAATGACCATCCCTGCCAGGTTTTTGACAGGTCTCTTCTCCAGAATGAAAGAAGAGCCTATCCCATCCAGGGCGCCACCCAGGCAATAACACCAGTGGGAGGGTCATCACGAGGCGCAAAGCAGAAGAGCCTGCAGGGAAGACTGGCACGTATGTCTGAACCAGAAAAAGAGAACCTCACTGAAAAGGTCATCGACCCACGCGACCTCGTCGCCTACCAGCCCGGTTCGATCGTCAGCCGGATGCTCATCTACACGAAGTCAGGCACGATCACCATCTTTGCCTTCGATGCTGGCGAGGGGCTCTCAGAGCATACCGCACCCTACGACGCTGTTCTCCAGGTCCTCGACGGAGAGGCGCTCATCACCATCACGGGCACCGAATACCCCATGAAGGCAGGCGACCTGATCATTATGCCAGCAGACAAACCCCACGCAGTCCACGCCATCACCCGCTTCAAGATGATGCTGACGATGATCCACGCCTGACCTGCCGGATCTCTCCCTCGTCCAGCCCCCAACGATCATCGCGACCCGGAGGTTGTCCGCGTCGTCGTCAGGTGAATATCAGTTCTGGAGGCGGCCGGGGGCCTTGCCCATCCATCGGGGGTCTTCCGGAGGAGGGGAGGCCCCGGTTCAGGCAGCCGATGTCGAGGGTCTCCTGCGATGCAAAGGGTGTGGAATCGTAGCCGAGGAGCAACGACCCCGCATCGGAGCCCCCGTATCTTTGCGTAGTCTCGGGAACGTCTTCGAGATCTTCATGGCACCCCTCACACGGGCGGTGCCACCCCAAAACTCCATGCTATATAGACCGCGTAACCCACGAGCAGGAGGACCGACCAGCCCCTGACTACAGATGGCCGGGCAAAAAGCAGGGGGAGGACCGCAACCGAGAAGAGGATGAGCGCGATGATGTCGACCGGCGACCCGATAGCCACGGGGGCGAGGAGGAGGCTAATCCCGAGAACCAGGAGGAGGTTGAAGATGTTACTCCCGAGAATGTTACCGACCGAGATTGCGCCCTCACCTCGTATGGCTGCCACAAGAGAGGTTGCGAGTTCAGGAAGCGACGTGCCGATGGCAACGACCGAGAGGCCGATCACGAAGGCAGGGATCCCGAACCCTTCCGCTATCGCAACAGCGCTCTCGACGACCAGGCGGGCCCCGATGATGACGGCAAGAAGCCCAAGACCAATGTAGAGAGCGTCGGCCCAGCCATGAGATTTGATATGGACAGCCCCCTCCTCGCGTTGCTCCCGCCAGAGGATGACGAGGATAACCACGAAGAGGATGAGGAAGATCACCCCTGCAAGGGCATCGAGCGTGCCCAGGGTAGCGAGCAGGGCAAATACCCCTGTCGCAACAAGCATCATCACGGTGTGCCGGACGAGCGTCGGATGGGATGCTCCCAGGGCGGAGATCATGTCTGGCCTGATGAGGGTACAGAGAGCCAGGATCAGGGCGATGTTTGCTATGTTGCTTCCGAGGACGTTGCCGAGCGCGATGGCCGTGTTTCCAGTGGCCGCGGCGTTTGTGCTGACGACCAGCTCGGGGAGGGAGGTGCCGAACGCGATGATCGTAAACCCGATCAGCGCAGGGGAGATGCTGTGCCGGAGTGCAAGGCCGCTCCCGCCGCCGACAAAGAGATCAGCCCCTTTGACGAGCAGGATGATGCCGATGATGAATATAATGGCCGTCAGTATCATGGGATGCCTCAAACGTGCTGATACCAGTTAGGCGGGAGTCTGTTAATAGGTTTGTTTGCGTCGAGCCAGAAGATGGCACAGACCTGTCGTATCCGGGCGGCGGCACAAACGCTCCCAGGATGCCGAAGGGCATATCCTTCTCCCCGCCCAAGTACTACTAGAATACCGGTGCCGGCACGATCCCGCTGGCCACCGCAGGTGGAGGCTGTCGCAACGCATTCTTTTGACGAAGAGATAGGTCTTCTTGAGCAGGAACTCGCCGATCTCCTCAGGTTTCCCGAGGAGGAGTTTATCGATATCATCAAGGACGTGGGGTTCTCCTGTGACCGCTGCGGCCGGTGCTGCACCAGGGAGGTTAACGGTCATGTCTTCCTGCTGGAGGGGGATACCGACCGGGCCCGCTCATTCTGGCCTGACGCCATCGTCCCGGCGCCCGGCTATGATGCCTGCGACCAGCAGGGGAGGTTCTACGTCTCAGGCTACGCCCTCAGGACCGATCCGGATGGGTCCTGCATCTTCCTTTCTGGCGGCAGGTGCACCATCTATGACCGGCGATTCTCAATCTGCCGGATCTACCCTTACATGCTCCACCGGGAGGCCGATGCAACCGGTACCGTCGACTGGCGACAGATCAGCGGTTTAAACGAGCACGGGTGCTACAACACCCCGATCGATAAGGCCAGGTGCACCCAGATCGCCCGGGAGACCCGGGCGTACGAGGCGGCGTTCCTCGACCAGGAGATCAGGTTCTGGAGAGCCCTCCAGGATCTCTTTGCCCGGGAAGGACTGCGCTCTGTCAGGCGGACCTATGACCTCCTGATGCAGGACTTCAGGAAGGGCGCTGAGGTCGAGGTACTGGTCTTCCACCGCGGACGGTTTGAGCCGCATCTGGTCACCCGTGCTCTGTATGGATGGTAGGTCGGTCCGGTTTTTTCAGGGGAAACAGCCCGGATCCTGACCCGCCTCCCGGGGGAATCACCTCCTGAACGAACCAGGCTCTTCCCGGGTCGGTCTGGACTCAAGAACACTCCTCTGGCACAGTCGTGCGCCAACCGGTCGCTCAAACCCCGAGGCTCTCTCCTGCTCCCCGGGCATTCGCCCCCGGGAGCAGAAACCCCTCCCATTCCTCGATTGGATGTGGTTCCTGGCAGGGGGACTTACTACCCTGGATGACGCACAGGACCCTTGCTGATCGCCAACAAGAACCCCCTGCCGGGAAGCCCACCCATCCCTGGGGGTGTGTGACGAGCCTGGAGGAACCTCCTTTACGATCTCTACCGGTATCCGTCATCAGATCGGCGTTCCAGTGCGTAACTCTGCTCCGTCCCCACCCGGGCATTCAGTCGTCAGGCACGCTCAGGATCTGCTCGATGAGCAGTCGGAAAAAAAAAGATGCTGGGGAGGCCAGGAAACCCCGGCTCCACCTTTACGCGCCAGTTCCGCCGGCGTTCTCCTTCTCTGGCTTCTTCTCGGGTTTTACGTAGGTGATGGCATGGCGCTCCACCACATGCTCCACCACCGGCTGGAAGTAGTCCTGCTCCATCGTGAGGCTCCCAAAGGGGCACCCCTCGACGCAGTCGCCACAGGCGATGCACCGCATGCGGTCGATCTCCCAGATCTTCTCCTCTTTCTTGAGGGTGATCGCCTCGCAAGGGCACCGCCGCGAGCAGAGACCACAGGAACGACAGGTGGCCGGGTCAAAGGTCACATGCCCCCTCGTGAGGGGGCTCGTCCGGGCTGGCACCTCAGGATACCGTCGGGTGGCCGGTCCCTTCGCAAGGTTCCGGAGAACAGTCATTGTCATCTTAAAGAGTCCCAACCTCATCACCTCTCCGCGCAGCTGATGCAGGGGTCGATCGAGAGGACCACGATCGGGACATCAGCAAGCTGGGCTCCAGGGAGCATCTTCACAAGCGCCGGAATGTTTGCGAGCGTCGGGGTCCTGATACGGGCCCGGGCGAGGTGTTTGGTCCCATCACCCCGCAGGTAGTGAACAACCTCACCCCGCGGCTGCTCTACGCGGGAGAAATACTCGCCCTCAGGCGCTCCCCGCACCCGCACATCGATCGGTCCATCAGGCATCACATCGATCGCCCTCCGGATCAGGTCGATCGAGGAGAAGAGTTCACGGACCCGAACAGCGCACCGGGCGTAGCAGTCCCCGGCGGTCTCGACGACCGGCTTGAATCCCAGGTCACCGTAGGCTGCATACCCGGTCTCCCGATGATCGATCGCGACCCCGCTCCCGCGGAGGGTCGGCCCTGCCGCCCCAAGGTTGTAGGCCGCAGCCTTTGAGAGGACGCCGAGCCCCTGGAGACGATACTTCACCGTCTCGTCATTCAGGAAGACATCACCAAGGTCACGGCACTTCTCCTCGAAGGGATCGAGCGCCTGCTGCACCTCATCGAGTTTCTCCTGTCCGATGTCACGCCTGACCCCGCCGACCTTGCAGGTACCCTGGATGACCCGACCCCCGGTGGTGTCCTCGAAGAAGTCGAGCACGCTCTCCCGGAGCTGCCAGGACCGCATGAAGAGGTTCTCAAATCCCATCCCGTCCGCAAACAACCCGAGCCAGAGCAGGTGGGAGTGGAGACGTGAGCACTCTGACCATATCGTCCGAAGATACCTCGCCCGGTCAGGGACCTCGACCTCCATGATATGTTCGATGCCCTGGCAGTAGCAGAGCGCGTGCATGAAACTACAGATCCCGCAGATCCGCTCGGCCACATAGACATACTCGGTGTACTCACGCTTCTCCACAAGCCGCTCCAGCCCCCGGTGGACGTAACCGATGGAAGGGACCGCCTCTACCACCTTCTCGTCCTCGAGGACAAGATCGAGATGGATCGGTTCAGGCAACACCGGGTGTTGCGGCCCAAACGGCACAACTATACGTTCTGGCATCGGTCGCCCTCCCTTCTCGTGACGCTGAACGGATACTTCTCTGCTGTCTTGATGAACGTTCCCTGAAAGTCGATATTCATCCCGGTCACCGGGATCCCGAAGAGGTCATGCATCTCGTTCTCGTAGACGAACGCCCCTTCATAGATCCTGGAGATGCTCGGGATTTCTGTCTCCGGCCCGACTATCAGGCGGAGATTCCTGAACTGGTAGCCTTTATCAAACGAGTAGTTGACCTCAAACGATCCATCGAGATCTGTACACCCGATCTGGACGAGGCGGTAACCATCGTTATGAAGCGCTTCAACCTCCCGGAGGAGATCTTCCAGCGCGATGCTGGTTATTGTCTGCTCTTCTCTGATTACTGTCATGCACTCTCACCTGTCCCTGCTGCATCTCGCATTTCTTCCCCCGTCTGTGCATCCCTGGTCATCTTCTCCCGTTTCTCCTCGAGGATCCCGAGCGCCGCAACAACACCATCGATGATCTGTTCTGGCCGGGCAGGGCATCCCGGGACATAAACGTCGACCGGGATGACCTTGTCGATGCCGCCTGCAATGTTGTAGCACTCCCGGAATATGCCGCCGGTCGCGGCGCAGATGCCGACCGCGATGACCACTTTTGGATCAGGCATCTGCTCGTAGAGGTTCCTGACCACCGGCCGGTTCTGCGAGTTGATCCCGCCGGTGATCAGCAGGAGATCTGCATGCTTTGGGTTTCCGGTGTTGATGATACCGAACCGCTCCACGTCATAGAGCGGGGTAAGGCACGCAAGCACCTCGATGTCGCACCCGTTGCAGCTGGACGCATCATAATGAAGGATCCAGGGAGATCGCTTCAGAAATGCCATGGTACTCATGCACCCCCGATCATCATATAGGAGAGGATCGCCAGGTTCGCGATCCCGAGTAACGCAGCGAACCATCCCCCTTTCAGGGCCGCCTGCCAGCGGAGCCGTGCGGTGACGTTGTCGATGAAGATCTCGGCCACGTAGGTGACCGCGACCGCAAGAAGCCCGATCACCGGGTTCCAGGCAAAGAAGAGGAAGACGAACCCCAGGAGGAAGATGTTCTCATACCAGTGGGCGATCTCGATCTGCCCGAGCGTCGAGCCTGAGAACTCTGTCGTGATGCCCTTGACGATCTCCTGGTGCGCATGGTGCGACGTCGAGATGTCGAAGGGAGACTTTCTGAGTTTGATTATCAGGACGGCAGCAAAGCCGAGGAAGACACCCGGGAGGTAGAGGATCGCCGGCACGCTCGTGGCGGCCATGCTGGCGACAGAGAAACTCCCGCTGACCATGTAGAGTCCGACGGCTGCAAGGATGAGCATCGGCTCGTAGGCCATCACCAGGATCAGCTCACGTTCAGCCCCGATGTGGCTGTAGGGTGAATGGACCGCGTAGGCCCCGAGCACCAGGAAGA
>CAZYWX010000068.1:0-9002 GCA_964651285.1 uncultured Methanoculleus sp. | reverse complement strand
GATGGGGTCTAGTGCATTGATGCCAAATTAACCGACTCTATCGGGTCTTCGTCCCCTCCCCCGCGCACCCGGCAGGGGCGGAGGCAGTCACGGCGATAGCCGGTGGAACACTGTTCCCGGGGGGTGGTGCTGACGCCGGTTTCCCGAAAGACCGGGAAGAATCGGCCAGCGAGAACCAGCGAGAAACGGGTTCTTCCCCGGGATCTCCCCGTACAGTGGACCGTGGGTGGCTATCGCCATAGGGGTGGTGCTGACGACGGGGAGGGGGGCGAGCCCCCTCCCCGCAGGCGGGTACCCGGAACGTTCTTCCTCAAAGCCCCCGCCCCCCCGGGAGGGGGCAGTACGACGTGGGGATACCGGGAATGCAAAACCCCCCGGACGGCGTGAAACAAGATCGATACCCCCGCCATTGAGCGTGCCGGTAATTGAGAATCGATGTACTAGCCCCTCGCGGATCCCTCCCTCCCGGTTCAATATCCAGTTAACCACCACGCCGACGTAGGATCAGCGCCAGAGAACGAACGTAACAGAAAGACCAGGCTCTTCCAAAAAGGAGGCTCACTCCAGAACCCGGGGTTCAGATCTTTTCGACAGTTACCCTGACCCGGTCTCCGGCCTGCACACCGTGCCCCTTCGGAACATCGATGTTGAACCAGAGCACATCAGGGTTCTCGTGACTCTTGTCCTGGGACATGAGGCAGTCCTTGCGGTCGTTGATGGTTGCCACAAACTCAACTGGTGCCTCGAACTCAACGATCTTCATGCCGTAAGAATAGGGGTGTTCAAAGATAAAATTATGCTCCATGGGGGGTGACCCGCCATGTCGTACTGTTCGAGTAACTCCACCGCGTTATATCCAGTTCATCACAGATCTCTGAGAGGATGGCAAGGTTGATACCCACTTCCTTCGGGGAAAGCCCCAGGTCACTTGCGATGTGCTTTGACTTAAAGTAGGATTTGCCTGCCTTCAACGCTGATTTAAGATAGTGCAGGATCTTTCGCTGAGTGTCACTATACTTTTCTTTAATAAGGTCTGTTGTCGACATCCCTATGTCCCTTTTTATGCTTGGTCGCATATTGCACAGATCAACATATAAATGTTTCTATTTGATATTGAGCGATCCAAACGATTTTACGCTCGTTTTTCAAAAAAGATGCAAAAATACAGGGTATAGCACCCAGTATGCCAGGCCCATCCGGCGCCGGGCCCTCCCGACCATCAGAGATACCGCTACACGGGAGCAGACACCTCTCCGTAGCTCCCTCATCGCCGTAGCTCCACCGCGAACCCGAGCCCCGCAACAGCGAGGGCCCCGATGACGACCATCATCGAGGAAGGTGCTGGTCGCGGTTTCGTGGATGGTTGCTCGTCTTCGGTCATTGCTGTTGTTCTGGCCACGGTCGGGGTTCCTGTCACATCAGGCGCAACACCGCTCCCCGAAGGAGAACTGGTCCTGAACACAGCAGGAGTCTGGTTCCCGGTCACGTTCACCGAGACGACGCCGGCCGGCCCCTCACCCGGAGTTATCTCCTGGTCCCTGCCAGGAGTGGCATTCGCGGGGAGAGACGGGGACCCTGCCAGAGGAGAGAGAAGGGGAGCGACCTCCCCATCCCCGCCCGGGACCGGGGTCGCCTCCGCCCCCTCCTCTGTAACGTTCTCTGGAGGTTGCTGGCCACCCATGCCCCCTACGATGATGGTTCCGGTCATGCCGGTCGTGGTGGATCTGTAGATATAGGTGCCGGGTTCGGTGAAGGGAGCGGTGAACCTGCCGCCGGGTGCTATGACACCAGAGTTGATCCCCGGCAATTCCCCGGATCCAGGCAGGGCGCTGACGATAGTATGCGGGACGCTATCGTTGTTCACCCAGGTCAGGGTCTCGCCAGCGCGAATGGTGATCGGGTCTGGCACAAACCCCGTGCCCTCGATGAGCACAACGTTTCGCCCGGCGAGGGTGGAGTCTGGCCCCACCCCGGGAGGATACAGCCTATCGTCGGTCTCGTTCTCTGCCACTGTCGCTGCCGGGATCACCCAGGCCACCGCCACAACAACCAGGATCACCAGGATCCGCATCTTCATCGACGATCCCCCGGGCATGGGCGACGATGGAGGCAGCAATCTGTTTTTGTGGCCCCCTGGCGAGATCGCAGGTGAGGTATCCTCGGGTCCGCTCTCCTGAGCCCTCTCTCCATCTCCCCCCTCGATTCAAGCCAGATATCCTGCTCCTCCAGCCAGAAATAGCGTGGGATTTGAATGGTTATCTCCTCCGCATCATGACAAGAAGCCCGGCGGCGGCAAGAGCCATGACACCCAGGAAGGGAGCAGGAGCAGCCGCCTGCGTCGGACTGGTCTCCACCTCAACTGCCATCATCGGCGTGAATGTCGGCATATCAGCAGTTGATGATGTCTCCTCAGGTGGAATCTCTGTCGTCATCTCATCCTCTTCAGTCGTGGAGGGAGGTTCGGTCTCTGGAGTGGTCTCGTTTGTTGACGTATCATTTGCCGCGACATCGCTGGACCTGGAGATGTTGCCCGAATCCTCCTCAGAAGACGTAGAATCTGTCGCGTTCGTCGTCTCATCACCGTCAGTCGGCCCTTCCACGGTGATCGGTTTATCGATGACCGCCTCCCCATCGTAGGGGTAGTAGGTACCGAAGATGCCGTTGAAGTCGGACGCGTCCAGTTCCACACCGGTATCTGAGGCACCAAGGCTCACCCTGCTCCTCAGATCTCCGGTATCAGGATCATCGTCCTCATAGGCCCGGAGCTCAATGACCGGCACAGCCCCGGTTGTATCGCCGGATGCGGTCTCGTTCCTGAGCGCCGAGAGATCATAGACCTGCGCCTCCTCAGTCACCTGGAGCGTATCCCCGGGCGCGATCCGCACCAGCGTCTCGTCCTGCACCTCTCCGGATCTCTCGTCCTCGGTGGTGACTGCGGTCTCCTCCGGAGTCTCCTCTGGTTCATCAGTCAGGTCTTCTTCGACGGTCTCCTCCGGAGTCTCCTCTGTCACCTCATCAGGTGTCGGTGACAACGTCCAGGTCAGGGTCTCGTTCAGGGAAGGAGGAGGCGGGGGGGTCGCGGTAGCCTCTTCCTGAGCCATCACAGGGAACACAACGGTCGCTACTCCCAGGAGCAGCACGACCATGAATGCTTTCCATATCCATTGATTTCCAGTCATGGAGCCCTCCTGTTTAGTATAGGACTATTTTTATATTTCGATCAATATCGTCCAATGTCCAGGGCAAGGTCGGGTGACCGGCCACCGCCCGACCGCCGGTGATCGACGCCTGTGCCTTCACCAGGAACTCAGCGCAACAGTGCCCGACGACTGAAGAATCCTCGGGATCAGCAGCGCACGCAACGCACGGAAACGGCGCTATTAACCGCTACCGGATGCAGCAATTAGAACCCCGGGGTAACGGCCCCGGGGTTCTCGCACCGAGGGGGAAGGATCAGGGAGAAGAGTTCTGGGATAACCACCGTGAGAACGTGGTGTTTGATAGCGCCCGGGAGGTGTGAACCCCGACAGGAAGGAAGAGAAGAGAACTGACGAGTCCTGTCTGAACCTATCCGCGGTTACCCTGAGAAGTCATCCCTGACCCCCGCCACCGGTCTCAGATCCTACGTGACGAAGAATCACCACAGGAAACCCTGTTCACAAATGTCTGGAGCATCCTGTAATAAGCGCAACTATGCTCGACCCACCGGGCTCTTCAATCCACAGAGCGCTTTGAGGGGTATGCCAGACACAAAATCACCACCTTCTCTCTGGGTGGGGTATGATCCGGGCCAGAATCACCGCTCGCAGATGCGAAAAGAGACAGGAAAGAAAATAGGCGATCAGATCGGGGCTTCACCGATCTTCTCGATCAGACTCTCGATGACCGCCTCACGCATCCCTTCGACGAACTTGATACTCCCGACGACCAGATGGCCGCCACCACTCACGCCTCCACCGACGATCTCTTCACGGAGTTCACGCACCATCTCCGGGATGTTCATCATGACGCCCCGGGAACGGAGAACCGCAAAGTCCGGGCCAAACCCGATCGTGACGATCGGCTCTCCCGGGTGCTCCTTGACCAGCCGGTCATGAACCTCCCCTGCCGTCTTACCCGGCGGCGGGAACGTGAACCGGTGGGCAAAGAGTTCCACGTCAAGCATGAAGAGGTGAGCACCGTTCGGGAGAACCTTGCTCTTGATATGCGGCATAATGGCCTCCATCTGCTCCTCGATCGCCCGATTGGCTTCATCGACCAGAAGATCGACCAGTTTCTGATGACGCTCTGGATCACCGCTCAGGTTCAGGATATCCTTGACGATCTCCTTCCCATCGCTGAACCGGAGCCAGAACTGCTCGTAATCGAGCGCCAGCGCAATATCGCGGCAGTCCTCCTCTGAGTATTCGGGTTCGGCCAGCGCGAGGTAACGGGCACGCTCTGGTGCCTCGCTCCGGTCACCAACCGCCGCGATCGCCGGCAGGTGCCGGATCTGATCCTCAACCGACGGGTTGACCAGGCGGGCGATCTCGGTCCCCAGCATCCCGGCCGTGATCCCGAAGTCGCCGCCCACATGGTAGGGATTCACGTGCCCGACAAGGTACTCATCCACCGACTCGTCAGGATGGTGATGATCCACGACCAACACCGGGAGATCATAGACCCGGGTCACCTTCAGCGACGGAATATCCTCGTCAGTCGACCCGTTATCCAGCAGGAGGATCATCGGCATCTTCTGCCCGTAGCGGGCATGATCCTTGAGGGCGAAGTCCAGATCCCGCGTGATATCCTCAATCTCATAGAACGGAGCCTTGGACGGGGATCGCTTGAAGAGGAAATACTCTGCATCAAAGTCCCCGGAGGTTTCACGGATGAGAGCGGTCACCGCCTGCTCGATAGCAACAGCGGCACAGATACCATCTGCGTCAGCGTGGTGCCGGAGGATGATCGGCCGCGCGGCCAGGACGGCTTTCCTGATCTCTTTTGCTACCTGGCGCATCTGTGGCCTGAGAGCCTCGAGGACCTCGCTCTCCACAAGGAACGGGAGTTCGGGAGGCTCTGCACGCTTATCCAGTGCCACATCGATCTGATCCCTGACCCGTGCCGCATCCTCTTCCTCCAGGACCGTCATGGACGCGACCTCGATCTGCAGCTGGTTGTTGCGCCTCATGACCTCTCCAGTAAGGCCGACGATATCCCCGAGTTCAACCTCAGGGTATGCGCGGACACCAGCCTCGATGAACGCAGCCGCATCCTCGGTGCCTGACTCGTCAACGATGGTGAAGATCGTCGGTCCGGACGTCTGTTTGATCTGGGCGACCTCGCCCTCGACCAGCACCGTCCGGCCGATCTTCTCCCCGATATCAGCAAGGAGCACACACGGCATCTTCTTGATCACGTTCTCAATCTGGTAGACGGTCGGCGTGACCTCAAGGAGGTCGATGTTGCCGTTGCTCCGGATCTGAATGACCTTGACGATGATCTGTTCACGTTCCTGATGCTGGGTCTTCACGTTACTCTTATGAACAAGTCCCTTGATCCGGTCATTTAACTGGACAAATACCCCAAACGGGGCAAATCCCTGTACCCATCCCAGATAGGTCTTTCCTTCCTCCACCTCTTCGAGATCACAGCTCGCTCCAAGGCGGTAAACAATCGTATCTTCCATAATTATTACTACTCCAGATCATTCTTCAGGCTCTTTGACGGGGTAGCCAGCAAGTTCGTACAGCCTGCATTCACCATCCCGTCTGCCTTTTGCTATGATAACATCGCCGCTATCCAGGCGGACACTCTTTCCCGGGCGGTAAACCCACCGGCCGTCACGCTGTTTGATGGCAAGCACGACCATCCCGGTCACTGTCCCGAGCGATGCCTCCTTGAGGGTCTTGCCAACAAGTGGCGACGACTCGGCTACAGGAATCCGCGTAATGATCTCATCAGATTCACGGACGATCTTCTTAAAGACCGGCGGAATCTCGATATCACGCAGCAGGACGTCGACGATAGAGTGAGCCGAATCGCTGATCGCTTGCGTAAACGAGGACATATACAGAAGCCCTCTGAGATAGCGCACATCATCGATCTTCCGCGCCGCCTCGAGGACCCAGAGATCCATATCATACCGCATATCGTCCAGCGTTTTATCGAGGGCGACCACCTCATTTGCCACCTCCAGGTTATTGAAGAGCAGTGAGGTGTATGCCAGCCCGACAGAGAGCTCAGAGAGGTTCTTCATCTCGATGATCAGCTGGGCGGCCCGGTCAAGGTCATCAACCTCGCCCGCGTTTGATGGCTCGTACCAGGGACGTTCTGGCGCCCCTGCCAGTTGGGTGAGGATGCTCACCCCTGCTTCCGGGCCCCGCGATATCAGGATATCCCCGCTCTCCACCCGGGTATTTTTGTCAGGGTCATAGATCCACCCTTCACCGCGCCGGATAGCGATCACCTGCATACCTGTTGTGCTCTGGACCTTCAGGTCGCCGAGCGTGTGACCAACAAGGTCGCTTCCCTGGCTGACGATGACCCTGGTGACAACTTCTTCTGCACCAGGAAATGCGCGCTTGAGTTTTGCTGGAAACTTGATATCTTTCAGGATGAGCATCGCCATATCAGAGGCCGAGTTTGCGATCCTCTCCGCTGCCTCGGCCACCTGCAGCATCCCGCTCATCGCTTCTGCCTCTTCGAGCCTTCTGGCACCGAGAATACTCTGAATTCTGGCCTGGTAAACCAGTTTATTCATTCTCTCCTCAAGGTTGATCACCTCAAGGGCTATCTCTTTACTATCGAAGAGTATCGCAGAGTAAGAGAGATCAACCATCAGTTCAGCGATGTCCTTCATCTCGATCAGGACATCTTTGAAGCTGATCGGTTGGTATTCACGTTCCATCATGAGTTTGTTACTCGTTCTCTTCATATATCCTTTCACTACAACAGCAGATCGATCACTGCTACGAGGGTGGCGGCGCCGATCAGATCAATCAGGCTTGTGATGACAGGGATCCCGAAGTTGTCAGGATCAAGACCATACCGGAATGAAAGGGCTGCGGTGGCGTACGCCGCGCCGTTCACCAGGGTCATGACGACCAGACCCGCTACAAGGCTGATTACGACCAGCATTCCAAGGCCCGGGCTATTCAGCTCCATGAGCACCGCTGCAATATGTGCTACAAGCGCCAGCAATGGAAGCAGTATCAACGTATAGAGGTAAGAAATGATAAAATGATGCACCGCGACGCGCTCAGGGAAGATGGATGCGGTGAGCTCACCGGTGTGCATCCCGGTCGATAGCCGTGACCCGAGGATCCCGCCTATCGAACCAAGGCCGCCCATGAACGGTGGTATCAGGATAAGAAACGCGGCGAACGTCACCAGGTCGTCGAGGTTGAACGAGTAGGTCAGCCCTGCCAGCGTCCCGAGAACGCTGAGCGGTATAAGGAGAAAGAGGTTCTCCCAGACGATAGACCCGATCCCCTCTGGCCGGTGCCAGGTATAGATAACGGCAGCGATGGCAGCAACGACGGCAACGACCCCGAGCACCAGGCGTGCCCAGAGGGAGATCTGCATGACGAAGACCGCGGAGAGTACAAGAATCGGGAGCGTCACGATATCTCCGGAGGTGGTGACGGTCGGGGCGGCGATCATGTCAAGGTCAAGCCCATAACGATAGCTCGCAAGCGCGATGACCAGGGTGATCGCCATCACCACAAACCCGGATACAACCCCGCTGACAACCGAGATCAGGACAAGGTCAGTGATCCCTACCACCGGGAGCCCGAAGAGGCGGCTTGCCGCGTAGGCGAATAACCCAAGGACAAACGCTATAAGGATGGTTACCACGAACGAGGCGCGGATGTTGTCACCGAGAACATAGCCTTCCTTGAAGTCGATGGAAAACTCGCCAAGATGCATCGCTGAAGAGAGACGGGATGCAAAGACCCCGGCGATGTTCCCCCGCATATCGATGATCGAGGGCAGGAGTACCATCAGACCAGGTATCAACGCAAGGACTTCACGGACGGAGCCGAGATAGATGCCCGCCACACAGGATGCAGCAGCGCTGACGAGCAGGGCACCAAGTCCGGTCAAAACCAGACGGCGGTGGCTCTGGGTGTATAGAACCTGCCCCATCTCCATCACCATCCATCTCTATCAACTCCGAAAAGGAACCTCCAGCACCGTCAGATCAGCTGGCAGGATCACATCTCCCTCATAATGTCGCTTCGCATCGCGTATATGGTTTGCTGTGCTCGTATACCGGGAACTGATATGCATCAGGGCAAGCATACGGGAGTTCAGGGCTGCGGCCGCCTCCCCTGCCTCTCCAGCAGAGGAGTGCAGAACTTCCCGCGCGCGGTCACGTTCCTGGTCGTCGAAGGTGGCATCGTGGATCAGGAGGTCGGCATCCTTGATGAGCGTGACGACATCAGGCAGGTGCTGGAGGGGGCGGGTGTCCCCGGTGTAGACGATCTTTCTACCCGGACGCGGCTCGCCCATCACGTCGCGGGGGCGGACCTCGGTCTCGAGACCATCGCGGACGATGCGGATCGTCTCTCCCCGTTGCAGTCGACCGAAGAGAGGGCCCGGCGGGACGCCCAGCGCGATCGCCGCCTCGCGGTTGAACCGGCCTGGCCGTTCATCCTCCTCCAGGACATACCCCAGTCCGGGGATCCCGTGGAGCGTGGCGAACGCGCGGACGGTGTAGCCATCGAACGGCACGACCGAACCGTGCTCGAGGACATGGCCGGTGATCGAGAAACTCCGGGCATGGCGGCTGATCCCCTGCACAAGGTCGACAAATTCGCCGACCCAGTGTGGACCATAGATCGGGAGCGGATCGGTCCTTCCCATGAACGCAAGTGTCTCGACGAGCCCGAAGACACCGAGAAAGTGGTCAGCATGCCAGTGGGTGATGAAGATGGCGTCCACGGTAAACCCGGTCCGGGCACGCATCATCTGCTGCTGGGTGCCTTCCCCGCAGTCGAAGAGCAGGATATCAGAGC
>CAZYWX010000067.1:0-9134 GCA_964651285.1 uncultured Methanoculleus sp. | reverse complement strand
TCTCCATGATGAACGAGCGCGGCAGCGGCGAGGGGGCGGGGTATGTGGCCTACGGTATATACCCTGATTACCAGGATTATTACGCGCTCCATGTCTTCTTTGATGACGCTTGCGAGAGCAAGAAGAACGTCGACGCAACACTGGAGCAGTGGGGAACGATCGAGCACGACGAGGAGATCCCCACCTACGACCAGCCGAACCTCCGGGCGGTCGCCACCCCCTGGCGCTATTTCTTCAAGCCTGATCCCTCCCTCGCGCCCGGGAGTGCATCGCCTGATGAGGATGTCATTACGGCCCTCGTGACAGAGATCAACAGAGCGCCGAACGGCGCATGGATCTTCTCGTCAGGGAAGAACCTCGGCGTCTTCAAGGCCGGCGGCTGGCCCAGGGACGTGGCAGAGTTCTACCGGATCAGGGACTATGAGGGCTACCTCTGGCTTGCTCACAACCGATATACAACAAATAATCCCGGGAAGTGGGAACAGCCCGACCCCTTCAACCTCCACGATTGGAGCGTCGTGGAGAACGGGAAGATCACCTCCTACGGGATCAACCGGCGCTACATCGAGAGTCATGGATACACCTGCTCGATCTCCACCGACAGCGAGGTCATCACCTATCTCATCGACCTCCTGGTACGGCGGCATGGTCTTGATATCAACCTCGCCATCAGGGCACTCTCCCCGCCCTTCTGGGAAGATATCGACCGGATGCCCGAGGCCGAGCAGGATCTAAACCGCGCCCTCCGGCTCGCCTACGGTCCCGCAGCGATGAACGGACCTTTCACGGTCGTGGCGGCAAATCCGGATATGATGGTCGGGTTCACCGACCGGGGCAAACTACGACCGATGGTCGTCGGTGAATGCGGGGATCGTCTCTACATCTCAAGCGAAGAGGCGGCGATCAGAGCCATGGAGCCAGAGATTGAATCGATCACCATGCCGGCTGCAGGAGAGCCGGTGATCGGGAGGGTTGTGGCATGATCAACAACCTCGGCAGCATGCCGCTCCGCTACCAGGTCAGGATCGACCGGGAGCGGTGCATGGAGTGCGAGCGATGCATCGAGAACTGTTCTTACGGTGTCTTCAGGCGGGACGGCGACCAGATCTTGATCAACTCCCGGAAGTGCACCGCCTGTCACCGGTGCCTCGCCTACTGTCCCCGGGATGCCATCACGCTTGAGGAACATCCCTGTGACTACCGGAGCCATCCGCTCTGGACCAGGGAGACAAGGGAGGCAATCTACAACCAGGCACGGACCGGCAAGATCATCCTCGCCGGGATGGGGAGCGTCGCAGACCTCCCTGTCATCTTTGACCACCTGATGCTGGACGCAAGCCAGGTCACCACACCCCCCACCGACCCGCTCCGCGAGCCGGTCGAACTCAGAACATACCTCGGGAAGAAGCCGTCAAGACTGGATCTCCGCCGGAACGCGAACGGGGACGTCGAACTTGTCACAGAGCTCGCTCCGAACCTCATGCTCGAGACACCGATCATGCTTGGCCACATGAGTTACGGGGCGATCAGCCTCAACGCTCAGGTCTCCATGGCCAGGGCGGCAAAGGAGACTGGCACGTATATGGGTACCGGGGAAGGCGGACTCCATGCCGGGCTCTACCCCTACCAGGACCGCATGATCGTCCAGGTGGCATCTGGCCGGTTCGGCGTGAACATCGATTACCTGGAACGCGGGGCTGCCATCGAGATCAAACTCGGGCAGGGCGCAAAACCTGGTATCGGTGGGCATCTCACGGGCGCGAAGGTCAGTAAGGATGTCTCCAGAACAAGGATGATCCCTGAAGGAAGCGATGCTATCAGCCCGGCACCGCACCACGACATCTACGGCATCGAGGACCTCGCCCAGCTCGTCCGGGCCATCAAAGAGGCAACCGAGTGGAAGAAACCGGTCTTTGTCAAGATCGCGGCCGTCAATAACACGGCCGAGAACGTGGCTGCTGTTGCCCGGGCCTCGGTGGACGCTGTTGTCATCGACGGGTTCAGAGGCGGAACCGGCGCGGCACCACGAGTTTTCCGCGACCATGTTGGCATCCCGATCGAGGTCGCGATCGCGAGCGCCGACCATGAACTCCGCAAACAGGGACTCAGAAATGAAGTTTCCCTCATCGCCTGCGGGAGCATCAGGGAAAGCGCAGACGTCGCAAAAGCGATTGCTCTTGGTGCCGACGCAGTCTACATCGGCACCGCTGCGCTTGTGGCGATGGGGTGCCGGGTCTGCGGGAACTGTTACCAGGGGCTCTGTCCCTGGGGGATCGCCACCCAGCGCCCCGACCTGGTGCAGCGTCTGGATCCGGACGTGGCATCAAAGCAGGTGGCAAACCTGATCCATGCGTGGACGATGGAGATCACCGAGTTGATGGGTGCGGCCGGCGTCAACAGCATCGAGAGTCTGCGGGGCAACCGCGACCGGCTCAGGGGTTACATGCTTGACGAGAACCTGCTTCGGGTTCTTGATGTCAAACCGGTGGGGGCGTGAATAATCATGACACAATCAATCACGATCGATGCGAAGGGGTTGCACTACACCCCCCTGAATCAGCAGATCCGGGAAGCCGTGGAAAATGGGGTCAGCGAGGTTGTCGTCAAGAACGTCCTCGGGCAGCGGTTCATCGGTGATGGTCTCCGTGGGGATGCCACCATCAAGGTCTACGGCGTTCCTGGCGGCGACCTCGCGATGTTCATGAGCGGACCGACGGTCATCGTCCACGGAAACGCCGAGCACGCACCAGGCAACACGATGGATGCCGGGAAGGTGGTGATCCACGGGAGCGCCGGTGACGCGGTGGCGCATAGCATGCGGGGCGGCAAGGTCTTTGTCCGCGGGGACATCGGCTACCGGGGCGGGATCCACATGAAGCAGTACGAGACGCAGCGCCCGATCCTGGTCGTCGGCGGGGCCGCCAGGACGTTCCTTGGTGAATACATGGCAGGTGGGTTGTTGATCGTCCTTGACCTTGATGGAACCATGAAAGCACGCGGGATCGGAAGCGGGATCCATGGCGGGGAGATCATCATTCGTGGTGATGTGGATGACACCTGCCTGGCCGCCGGGGCGAAGAAGGTAACGCTCACCGATGAGGACCGGGGAAGGATCGCTCCGGTGATCCGGGAGTTCGCGGGCGACTTTGGGCTCGATCCGGAACCGCTGGTCAACGCAGACTACACCCGGATCGTCCCCGCGAGCGCACGGCCCTTTGCAGGGAAGTACACGTGGGAGTGATAGGTATGGAGATGAAGACATTCAAGGACCTGGAAGCCAGGGTCTGGGACACCAACCTCTGTTCCGGGTGCGGGGCGTGCGTGGCGGTCTGCCCGGCAGATGCCCTCAGGTTCGTGCCAGGAAACACCGATGCGCCGGTGAACATCGGATACTGTAAGGCCGAGGACGACAGTGTGCCCTGTGGGGCATGTTATGCAGCCTGTCCCCGGGTTGATCTTGCATCACAGGGGAAGGCGCTCGGGCCACACCAGGATATCGTCGCGGCCAGGTCAACGTTCTCGATCGAACGGAAGCAGAGCGGTGGGGCGGTGACAGCGATCCTGGTCAACGCCCTCGACGAGGGGTTGATCGACGCGGTTGTCACGGTAACGAGAGATCCCTGGACGATGAAACCCTCATCGACAGTGATCACCTCATCTGATGCGCTCATCCAGCAGGCAGGAAGCCGCTACTCCTGGTGGGTGCCGCTGCTTGCGTCGCTCAAGGAGGCTGTGGTCACCCGGAAGTACCGGAGGGTCGCCGTCGTGGGCGTGCCCTGTGTGGCACGGGCGACGCGGGCGATCCGGACAAGCGACCACGAACTCCTCAGGCCCTACGCAAAGGCAATCAGGCTCGTGATCGGCCTCTTCTGCACAGAGACCTTTGACTACACGAGACTGGTCGAGAGAAAACTGCGGTCAGAGCGCGGGATCGAGCCCTGGGATATCAGCCGCCTGGACATCAAAGGGAAACTGGACGTCTATCTGCAGGATGAGCGACAGATATCCATTCCACTTGCTGATCTGCAGGAGTCGGTCAGACCCGGATGCCAGGTCTGCACCGACTTTACGGCGGTGGAGGCCGACGTCTCGGCAGGGGCTGTCGGGTCACCTGATGGGTATACGACACTGGTCATCAGGAACGATATCGGCAGGGGATTCGTCGACCGGGCGGTCTGGCAGGGGAAACTGGCGACTGGTGGGAGCATCGACCTCGCCGCTATCGAGCGCCTGGCAGCGAAGAAAGCAGAGCGCCAGGTTGAATAATTCTTTTTTTGACTGCCGCCCCGGCAGTCACGTGAGCAGATCCCAGAACTCCCCGGTGATTGAAGTTCCGGGTGGATCGGAACAGAGATCCGCACGATAACGACGATTCGTCGCATATTAGAGGGAAGATCTCACCCCACGCATGGGGAAGAGGGACCGGAGGGGTCGCTGACCTCTCTCCCGGCCCCAGAGGCTACCGGGAACGACTGTGGTCACGACCTCGGAGCATGCGTCAGCTCCAGCTCAGCCCGATTCCTCGAACCCCAGGGCCGTTCAGGATCTGCTTCTACCGCAAACAAATAATTTTTCTCTAGATCAAACGAATATGATAAAGTTAAATAGTTATAGAGCAAATTGATTTTTGTTACGCGAGACCGGACTCTCCTGCGACTCAGGCAACCCGGGATCCTCAAATCTCTGGAAAACCCGGGTGCCGGGAAGCGTCTCTGCTGCGACTAACCCGCTCTCGCTCGCACAGAGACCTGAAGAGAAGCAGAGGATCCGGGATGCCTGTAAAGAAACATGGGTGAACGCATAATCAACGGTAAGGTAAAGAATGGCACGCTATTATGGGTATTCCCCAAAAGGCACCGTGAAGAGTGCCGTAGAATCGTTCGAATCGGAAACACAGATACAGGGCCCGGGGGGAACGCTGCTCGGGACCGTCTACGTGGACATCAGAGACGAGGAATGGGCTGTTGCCATCGCTTACGGCCGGACCCAACACCCCAGACTCAGGGGTCCGGAACCGGTCTACGAGGTCAGGTACGCGCACCAGACAGAAGATGGCGGAAAGACGAAAAGGATCGACACACGGCAGGAGGAAGAACCGGGGATCATCGAGGTCGAACCCTTCCCGTCGGAGGATGAGTTCATAGTCTGGGCCCTGAACAAAGAGAAGGAACGAATCAGCGGCACCGCAGGATGAAGTCACCCTAAATTAAGGGACATCCAACAATGGTTGCCCCGGAGCGCTGATAATGCCGGATCCGACGTCCTCCGGTTCTCAAACCTCCGGGACCACGAGGGCCGTCGCCATGGGGGAAACAGGCGCGGCAACCCCGGCCCCATGTGAAATAGTAGATGGAGACCGATGTTCCTGGAATGCAATCAGGAAGGGAACAGCGTTTCCACTGGAGATTTGACGTTCATTGAGACACCTCCTGCCGGGAGGAGGCGCCACCTCCCGGCCCCTCCCCTGCGTGGCAAAGAACCGGGGGAGAATGTAATTTCTTGATTTGGAGCCTTTTTAGGATATAAATGATAAAAATTCCCCTTCGGGGAGCAATCCTGACATACGAAGTATGATCTTAAACGTGCCAGGCTGAGATGCTGACTATCAGGGCTGCTTTCACGGGGAATCCCTCTACCGTCCTGTCGTTCTCTTGATCCGCGCCAGTGGCGATGAACGCCCGAGAAACTCCGATAGGAACCCGGCGAACTCCACATCCCAGCACTCCGATCCGGCCTTCACCGTCCAGCCTTTCTTCATCGAGCGGCGGACGTGCTTGCCGAGCGCGACATCAAGGAGAACCCGCGACCGCAGAAGGTCGATGGCACGGGTGAACGGCCGGGGGAGTTCCACCACGTACCGGCCGTCCTCGATGTAGGGGCCGGCAAAGACCTCCTCCTGGAGATACTTCTCGAGGAACTTCTCAGCGTTCCCTCGCGACCAGACCGGTGGCCCGATATGCCGGCGCATCAGCGGGACCTCATCCCCCATCAACTCAAAGAGAAGCATGCACCGCTCCTCCTGCATGCAGACATCGACCCGATTAACCGAAAACCCGTTCCGCTCGAGGAGATCCCGGATCGAATCGGCAGATTTCCGGAGCTGCGGAACCACCGTATCAGGCGTGTAATCTGGCGTCGCGAAGGTGATGGAGAAGAGAGAGGTCCCTCGCGCAGCAAGCAGCCGGGAGAAGACCTCCCTGGTGAGCGGGGAGGAGGGCGGGGGGCAGAAGAACACCTCAGAGGGCTCCTCGAGGTAACCGCGGGCGAGCTCGACAAACTCAAACATCCGCGAGAGCGAGAGCGCCGCCGCCACATTTCTCTCCGGATCCACGGGATCGATGACAACGAGCGGGTCCTCAAACTCCTTTGTCCCGTGCTTCTCGATATCGATCACCTCTCCCGGTCTCCAGCGGGCGGCAGCCTCAAGGAGCGGCTGGAACCCACCATAGTAGATCGTCAGGATCTCGCAGAGGTAACCGGAGAACCCGCCGGTCATGTGATCAGAACCATAGACCCCGCCTGCTTTTGCAAACTGCTTGACCAGGAGGACGTCATCGGCATAATCGTCGATGTGAGCCAGAATATACCGGGTATGGAACGGGGTCCGGTCCACGGCGCTCTTGATCTCGGTGGCGCTCGCAACAGCATAGCAGGGAACGAGATCGATATCCAGCGAGTTGATCGTCGCGTTGATATAGGGATGTTCAGCATACTTCTCGCGCCAGGCAGCGCCGAACTCCTCCGCGATCTGGCGTGCCAGGGAGAGCCCCTTCTCCTGCAACTCCTCCCTGGGGAGGGAGAGGTCAAAGAGCATAAAGACGTCGAGGTCCCGGTCGCCCCGGACGAAGGTATCGCGGGCGACCGATCCCACCATCATCGCTTTTGCCATGCCTGACCGCTCCACAGCCTCGATCAGGCGCTGTCCCATCTTCCGGATATAGGTCCGTTCCTCAGGCGTAGGCCGGATCCGCCTGAGCACCTCCTCCTCGCAGGGGCGCCTGGTCAAAGTGTGACCTCCGCGAGATCTTCATAGATCGAGCCCCGAGGCGTAAGGGTACTCTTTTTGAGTTTGATGCTCTCCACCCGGAACCTCCCGAGGGGTTCACGAGGTGTGCACGCCACCTGCGAGAAGAGCGAGGGGTGGAACTTTTTCACCCGGGCAAGCGTCGCATGGGGACGGAAGGGACGACGCTCCCGGCGGAACCCGAGCGGCTCGAGGAGGTCATCCACCTGCCTGGCGAGGGCGGCACTCTCCCCGGCATCAGTAATATCGCACCAGACCACCCGCGGCCTCCGCGGGGGGTTGCAGACCGCACATCCGACCGTCAGTTCGAAGGGGTCGGCCCTGACAGAACGGAGCGCCTCGATGACCGCCTCGATCCTTCCGGGCTCGACCTCGCCGAGGAACTTCACCGTGATGTGGAGGTTGGCGGGATCGACGATTGCGAGCCGGCCCCCAGACTGTGCCAGAATTTCCTGGGACTCGCGAGCCTTCTCGCGGATCGCTTCGGGCAGATCGATTGCAACGAACGTCCTGACCATACTACCATACTATCGTTCCCGGTCTACAAAATGATGATTGTGCGGCAGGGGCGCACCCGAGGATGCAGGACGACAACGGCGCAGATGCGGATCGGACGCCAATTTTTCCGCGGCCAGTACCGTGACCACGGTGCTGCGCATCCCAGGATGAAGTCCCTGGATGAACCCGGTACGCCAAGAAAAAGACAGCTGATATATTGATCCAGAACGAAAAGATAACGACCGAATCTGGGGGTATTGTCATTTCAGATACAACGCAATTCATCGTATATACCTTAGAATTCTGCCCGAATTGCGAAATTCTCAAAGAGTTCCTGGTCTCCAAGGATGTTCCTTTCGTCGAGTGCGACATGGCGTCCGCCGAGGCGCTGACAGAACTCCGCATGAACGGCATATTTGTCCAGGAAGCGCCGGTGCTACAGAAAGGCGACGCCTTTTACACATCCGGCGACCTCTTCCCGGGAGGCGTCTTCCAGGAAGACCTCGTCGCTGACCTGATCGCGGAGGCGTGAGGTTGGCGCGCAAGTCAACGCAGAAAACCTTATTCGGGGAGTTTGTCCCTGCTCTCCCGAAAGTCCGGACATCACGGGGTTACCTCCTCGACTGGGACCGGAGCCGGATCGTCAAACAGATCGTTGAGGAAAGCCAGCTGGTTGAGGTCTTCTACGGCTACGAGGGGGCCGATGAGGAGACGGCACAGGAGATCGCCCGGCAGGTCGAGGAGAAGATCCAGCTGCTGGAGCTCAAGTCACTCTCTGGCCCGCTGATCCGTGAGATCGTCAACATGACGCTCCTTGAGCACGGCCTGACCCCCTACCGCAACGTCTGCACCCGGGTCGGGACCCCGGTCTATGATGCGCACCTGATCGATGTCGGGCGGGGGTTTGAGGCGCACGACAACGCCAACCTCCAGGAGAATGCCGAGACATCGCACAAGAAGAAGGCAGACAAGATCAGTAAGGAGCAGTATCTCCTGCAGCTCCCCCCGGACCTCGCAGACCACCACCTCCGCGGCGACCTCCATATCCATGACCTGGAATATTTTGGTACACGCCCGTTTTGCATCGATGGGAGCACGGCCATACCCGTACGGACGGACAACCGCATCAGGACCATTCTCCCTGCTGAACTCCCGTTCTCGGGTGACGAATGGTATCCACAGAACCTCTCTCTGCTCACACCAAAGGGCTGGAGACGGGTTACCAAGGTGACCCGCCGACGGGTGAACCCGGGCGAGGTGATCCGGATCCGGACATCCAGTGGACGGTCGCTCTCGGTCACCGGCGAGCACCGGATCCCGGTGCAAACCAGAAGCGGTATGGCCATCCGCCGCGCCGATGAGGTACGCCCCGGGGATACGCTCTACAGGATCCCGAGGACCGACGCCATCCGCGGTGAGACAATAGGGGCGATCGATCTTGTCCGGGAGCTGCCAGCATCAGTGCCGGCCCACCTCCTTGAGAACGTCTACGTCCGCGGTGCCGGAGAGATCTTTGCTGATACAGTGCGAACCGGGCAGGCTGCCTCATACACCGACATCTCCCGGGCGCTCGGCGTCGAGCACCAGAAGCAGTGGTATACCCGCGGGATTA
>CAZYWX010000066.1:1795-9187 GCA_964651285.1 uncultured Methanoculleus sp. | reverse complement strand
GCAGCAGGAGAGGATGCACCCCCTCGCTACACGTTATCGGTTGCCATCGACGCATCCTCTGCAATGAAGGATGTCAGGGCCATGCTCCTCCTGCAGAACCTGGAGGAGATCGGGACCATCATCTCAACGACCCCCTCCCGGGAAGCCATCGAGGATGGAGAGTTTGAGGGGACGTTCGAGGTCATCGTCGAGACGGGGGCAGGGGAGGAGGCGGTCAGAACCATCGCCTCCGGCCCTGAGATCACTCTTCTTGAGTTATCCTCTTCGGCATCACCGCAGCAGGAGCCGTTCCAGAAACCAGAACCAGCCCCGGGATCCCAATCCCCGCCGGCATCGCCACAGGTTCAGAGACGACCAAAGCGCAGGAAACGACGGGAGATCCGGAATATCCGCGTCGATATCCAGCGGCTTGATCGGATGATGAACCTTGTGGAGGACCTGGTAATCAACCGCGGACGACTCGAACAGATAGCAAGGAAGCATGGGATCAAGGAGTTCGACGAAGCCCTGAGCATGGTCGGCCGTTCGGTCTCTGAACTCCAGAATCTCATGATGGGGATCAGGATGATGCCGCTTGACCGTATCTTCAACCGCCTCCCCAGGGTCGTGCGAGACGTGGCAAACCATGACGGGAAGGAGGTGGAGTTCATCATCGAGGGCGGCGAGACCGAACTTGACCGGGGCATGATGGATGGGCTCTCTGACCCGCTCCTGCATATCATCAGGAATGCGGTGAACCACGGGATTGAACGTCCTGATGTCCGTGAAGCCCGCGGAAAACCCAGGAAAGGGTCGCTTCGGCTGACAGCACGCGGGGACAAGGATAATGTCATCATCGAGATCGAAGACGACGGCGCCGGCATCGATCCCGCGCACCTCCGGGAGAAGGCGGTTAGCAAAGGTGTCATGACACCTGAGGCGGCCGCAAACGCGACAGATGACGATCTCATCAACCTGCTCTTCGAACCCGGGTTCAGCACGGCTGATACGATCACCGATATCAGCGGTAGAGGCGTCGGGCTCGATGTGGTCAAAAAAACGGTTGAATCCCTCAAAGGGACGATCAGGGTCGAGTCTGAGGTGGGGAAGGGGACAAGGTTCGAGCTGGTGTTGCCCCCGACGATGGCGATCATCGATGTCATGATGGTCCACATCAACGGCTACCGGTGTGCCATTCCCATCAGCAACGTCGTCGAGGTGGCACAGATCAAACCAGAACTGGTCCACCGGATCGGCAACTCTGAGGCGATCCTGCTCCGCGACCAGATCCTCCCGATGTACCGCCTCGAGGATATGTTTGGCCTGGAAGAGGCGAGCGATACCCTTGTTGTGCTCCAGAACAATGACAAAAAATGCTGTATTGTTGTTGATACCGTAGACGGTCAGCAAGAGGTGGTGGTGAAACCGCTCTCCAGGATTGCCGGCGATTGCCGCGGGATCAGCGGGATCACCATCCCGGGGGACGGGGACGTTGTGCCGGTCCTTGATGTAAACACGATGATTTAGGAGAGGTATTTTCATGGAACTTGATCTCATTCAGAAAGACGCGCTGGTGGAGTTTGGAAACATCGGTGCAGCACATGCGGCAACAAGCCTTTCGAAGATGTTAATGAGCCCGATCAAGATGACGGTCCCGGAGGTGTGCGTCATCGATATCGCGGATATGTACAACTACGTCGGCAACGATATAACGGCCATGGTTGTGTTCCAGATCCAGGGGGCGGTCGAGGACGGGGGGTATATCGTTGTCAGCATGCCAAAGGAGACGATCGTCCGGTTGACAAACCAGATGCTGGGCACCACCGATGACGATCGCGAGATCAACGAGATGGACCAGAGTGCTGCAATCGAGATCGGAAACATCATGATATCAGCGTTTCTCGATGCGACTGCTGAACTCCTGAACATCGTCATGCTCCCATCCCCTCCTGCTCTGGCCATCGATATGGCGCATGCGGCCTTTGAGTCTATTGTAGCGCAGATGGCCTGTGACGTGAACGATATCCTGATCTTTACCACCAAACTCTCGAGCGAGGCGCCACCGGTCTATGGAAGCATCTACATGCTCCCGAATACCGAACTCATGCAACAACTCCTCCTCATGCTCAAACGCCTGATGGAATCTCCCATCTGAAGAGTCTCCGGAGTAGCATGGAAAACAATTTTTTTGGTGAGGAAGACGCTGTAATCCTTGGTCTCGGCGAACTCAAGGTTGGGACGTGTCCAATGGGGACGATCGGGCTTGGTTCCTGCATCGCACTTATCCTGCACGATAGAAGACGGTCGATCGCGGGACTTGCCCACATTATGCTTCCTGAGAGCCACGGGAATACCGATCGTCCGGGGAAGTTTGCAGACACCGCTGTTACCACCCTTCTTGGGGATCTGGAGGAACTTGGGAGTACGCGGTCTTCGATCGTCGCTGATGTCATCGGTGGCGCAAGCATGTTCGAGTTTTCAGCCAACTCTCTGAATATCGGAGAGAGGAATTCTTCCGCAGTGAAAGATCACCTCGCTGAGCAGGGTATCAGGATCAGGCATGAGGAGACCGGTGGAAAGGTTGGGCGATCGGTCTACTTCTGGCCTGATGGGAACGGGCGTCTTATCATCAAGAGGGCCGATGGAACATGCACCGAGTTCTGATAACCTCTGTTGCTGTGCTCCTCCTCCTCACTGCTGTATCCTCAGGCCTGTACATTGATGTGCCCGACTACGAGACCGGCATCGCATCTGCCGGAGTGAACGATGTGATCAACGGCCTCTACGGAGACGTTATCTTTGCAACCGATAGCGGCATCTCGTTCTATTCAGCAAACGGCACCTGGTCCTCGGTCAACGCCAGGTTCCCCGGAGAGACCGCATACGGCAGGATCTCGCCCCTCAATATCATGGTGACCGCCGTTTCCCTCGATGCCCGGGGCCGCCTCTGGATAGGTTACCCAAACGGGCTGCAGATCCAGACCGATACCGGGTATGAGGCCATCCAGGACCTGGACCTCCTCAAGAATCTTCAGATCAACTGCATGGCGCGATGGGGAGACGAGACCTGGGTTGCCACCGGGCGGGCAGGTCTCCATCGCTATCATGATGGGAACTGGACGTGGTACAGGCCGCTCGGGCCAGAGATGCTGGGATGTTACACCATTGTGAGCATGGCGGTTGATGCTGAGAGCGATGCGCTCGTTATCGGGTCTGAGTATGATGGAGTCTGGATACTCCTGAACAGAAGTGAGAACGTCTGTTTTGAACCGGTGGGCTATCAGGGCGAACCGGTCCCGGGGATCTCAGAGGTGCGGGTTGACCCGTTTGGCGGGGTATATCTCTTCAATCAGACGACGGTCCTCCGGTACACCCCCGACGCGGGGGTTTCCCCGGTTCTTGATGCAGGCGACCTGAGCACGTTTCCCGTTGTTATCAATGATCTGGTGGCGACCCCCGATGGAACACTCCTCATCGCGTCTGACAGAGGGATATATGGCTGGAACTCATCGAACGTCACCCTGCACATCACGTCAAAGGACGGTATCCGATCAAACGTCGTCAAGAAACTCTTCCTCGATGCCAACGGAAGGTGCTGGTTTGTCGTCCCTGGCAACGTAGGCTACCTCCCGCCGATGACCGGGCCGTCAGCCAAGCTTGACCTGAAAGCAGCCCCTGTGCAGACGCCTGATGTGACGGCGACCACGCTGCCCCTCCCCAGCGATACCCCGGTTCTGCCAGAGACTGCCAGAGAAAAGCCTTTCCGGGCGGTCGATCTGCTTGAAGGAGCGTGGAACTCGCTGCAGGAGTGGATCGGGGCGGTAAGTGCCCGGGTTTGAACGGGGGATGAGAGGGAACTGGAACTCACTCCTCACCGGAGCGGAGGTTCTGGTAGGAGAGGCAGAGGTCGGTGAGGGGGCACTCTTCATGTTTCGGGTTCCGCGCCGTGCAGAGATCGCGCCCGAGGCTGATCAGAAGGTAGTTGATATCCTGCCATACCTCCTCAGGGAAGAGGACCATGAGGTCACGCTCGATGACCTCAGGGCTGGTGCTCCCGGTAAACCCGATCCTCTTTGAGACCCGTCGAACGTGGGTGTCGACGGCTATACCAACGTTGATGCCAAACGCGTGGGAGAGGACGATGTTGGCGGTCTTTCTTCCGACGCCAGGAAGTCTGAGGAGTTCTTCCATCGTCCTGGGGACTTCTCCGCCGAAGTCGGTGACAAGGATTCTCGCCGTCCCGACGATGTAGCGGGCCTTGGCGCGATGGAAACCGATACTCTTGATGATGGATTCCACCTCCTCAGGCTCAGCACGGGCGAGCGCTTCCGGCGTTGGGTAGCGGGCGAAGAGGGCGTCGCTGATCTTGTTGACGGCACGGTCTGTCGTCTGTGCGGAGAGGATCGTGAGGATCAGCGACTGGAACGGGTTATCAAACTCGATAAAATGGCGCCTGCCACCGACGATGGGGTAACGCAGAAGAAGACGACGGTGTACCTCACAGGCGATCTCCCTGTTCATAAATGATCTTGATGGGGCAGGGCAGATTCGAACTGCCGTCAAAGCGTCCCAAACGCTCTAGGATGGACCAGGCTACCCTACTGCCCCTTACGTGCCACCATATGTTGGTGATGCAGACAAAAATAGTTACCGATGGGGGAGCTCAGGCAGATAGAGGTTTTTTGTCCTCTCTGCTGACGACGGTGCCGACAGCCGTACCCTCCACGACCGCCTGGTAGATCCGCTCAGGGTCCCGACCGTCAAGCACCAGGAGCGGGATCCCTGACCGCTCGATGACCTTTCCGGCCACGATATCAAGCACGATGTTGGCGCCAGCATCCATCCTGCTCTGCGTGATGATAGCAAGGAGTTCCTGCGGCGTGAGATGGTCATACCTGACCGCATCAGCGTTTTTCTTCGGGTCCGCACTGTAGATACCGTCGACCGATGTTGCGTTGATCAGGAGGCCGGCACCGACGCTCTCGGCAAGGACCGCAGATACCGCATCGGTCGTCTGCGCCGGGGTGATCCCCCCCATGACGACGATCTTTCCAGTCTCTGCAAATTCCTGTGCCTCAGTGTAATTCTCTGCAACACGGGGGTAGGCAGCATCCCCGAGCCCTGCCAGGAGGAGGCGCGCGTTCAGCCTCGTCACCATGATGCCGAGGTCATCGGCCGTCGCCTCATCGGCGCCGAGGTCGCGGGCAACCTGGATATACCGGCGTGCCTCCCCGCCACCGCCAACAACGACGAACACCTGGCACTTGACTGCGATTCTCTTCAGGACAGAGACGTACCGACTGATATTGTTCGATTCAAGTGAGGGGACCAGAACCGAGCCGCCCAGAGATATGACGATCTTCTTCATTCCACCCTAGTATTATCCTTGATGCCACTCATATACCTGCTGAATATGCTGCATTGTCCTGTATGCACCTCTACCGAGATCTGGGAGGTTGCCGGCGGATGCACCGGCCGGATTTACCTCTGCAAACACTGCGGTTACCGCGGAGCGCTGGTCGTCGACTATGACGATGGACCTCTGGACCGGCGGGATGCGCGGTAGCCTCCCTGCACTTACTGGGGTGGGGCTTCCTGGTTCCCGCAAGGTAAAATACTTCACCCCCCACATTCTCATACGGTGGTTATATGCACGAGGCGCGACTCTATCAGAGACTGGAAGATACCACGCTCCGCTGTTCGCTCTGCCCTCATCGGTGTGTTATACGGGAGGGCAAACAGGGGATCTGTGGCGTTCGCATCAACCGTGACGGCCGGCTCTACGCCGCTACGTTCGGCAAGATAGCCGCAGAAGCGGTGGATCCTATCGAGAAGAAGCCGCTCTATCACTTTCTCCCGGGATCACTCTCCTACTCGCTCGGGACGATCGGATGCAATTTCCACTGCAAGCATTGCCAGAACTGGCACATCTCCCAGCAGATCCTGGAACTGCATGCGCTCCAGGACCTCAGCCCTGAGCAGGGCGTGGAACGGGCGCTTGCGAGCGGTTCTGCGAGCATTGCCTGGACCTACAACGAGCCTACCATCTGGCACGAGTACACGCTTGAGATGGGGACGCTTGCGCGCCAGAAGGGGCTCGGGACCGTCTACGTCACCAACGGCTACATCACTGAGGAGGCACTCCGCGAAATCGCGCCGATGCTCAACGCGTTTCGCGTCGATATCAAGTCGTTCTCTGAGACCTTCTACCGGACGGTCTGTGGGGGACGGTTGCAGCCGGTCCTTGACGCGACGGCGCTTGCAAAAGAGCTCGGGCTTCATATCGAGACGGTCACGCTGGTCATCCCGGGGCTGAACGACTCCATGGAGGAGATGGAGGCGCTCATCAAATGGGTGATCGAGAACCTCGGGCCCGATACCCCGATGCACTTCACCAGGTTCCATCCTGACTATAAGATGCGGGATGCACGGCCGACCGCGACCAGGACGCTTGAGAGGATCTATGAGCGTGCAAAAGAGCTGGGGATCCATTATCCCTACCTGGGCAACGTCGTGAGTCACCCCTACGAGAGCACCTACTGCCCTGTCTGCGGGAGCCTTCTCATCGAGCGGTCGGGGTTCGCGGTCCAGATCAGGGGGCTGGAGGATCATGTCTGTGCAGAGTGCGGTGAGCGGATTGCGTATGTCGCCGCGATCAGATGACCAGAGACCCCGACGGTTCCTGACCGACCGGATGCTCGGAACGCTCACCCGGTACCTCCGGTTTATGGGTTACGACACGATGAGCGCAAACAGTCTCTCCCGGGGCAACGCCCGGGAAGATACACTTCTCCTTGCCATCGCCACGAAGGGAAACCGGATCCTCCTGACCCGGGACCGGGAACTTGCGCGCCGGGGCGGGGCGCAGGCGGTCTACATACCCTCAACAGAGATCATGGAGCAGGTCAGGCAGGTTGCTGACCTCGGGCTCATCGATCCAGAGATCCGGATGACCCGCTGTTCGCTCTGCAACACCCGCCTCCGGCCGGCCACCACGCGCGAGATCAGGGAGACTCACTACGCCCCGCGGCCGATCGAAGGGAGGGAGTTCTTCTGGTGTCCTATCTGCCAGAAACTCTACTGGATGGGCTCGCACGGCGACAACCTGGAGAGGCGCCTCAGGGAGGTCTGAATCCTTGTTCGCTGGCTGGATCGGGTGAACCCGGTTTTTTCCGGTGCTCCATCGTCGCCAGCCCAATCCTCTGGAGGTCGTCCCGGAAGTCTCCGGCGATCAGGGGTCCTGGCAGGTGGAACGAGGATCTGACGCATATCGGCAGAGATCATAACCCCGGGATCCTTGGGCTCTTTGCCACCATGCAGGGGGAGGGAGTGGGGGCGCGGCGTCCCTCTTCCCACGCCACGCAGCCCGGGCCCACGCGGAGACAGGAGGTCCCCTCGGCTATCCCCGGAGCA
>CAZYWX010000066.1:0-1695 GCA_964651285.1 uncultured Methanoculleus sp. | reverse complement strand
TATCCCCGGAGCACTCCCCGGCCGGAACCAGGATCGCAACAGACCCCGCTGACTGCGGGCTCCCCGTTATCCCCGGACCCTATCCTCTGAGATGTCAGGATCCGTTCTTCCCGGCATTTTTGAGGAAACCGGGAAAGATATATCATCTTCGAGCAGGTATGATGGCCAGTGACCGGGAGTTACCCTGGCTGTATTATTCACAGAGATCTGCAACCGGGATACCGGCCCTGGCCTCCAGAGAGGAGGGAGATCTCCTCTCTGATGCCGCCAGAAGAATACGGTTCACTGGTGCGGGAGCACGCCTCCTCCCGGCAGACGTCGAGTCAGAACGTCTCGCAGAGCTGGAAGCTAGCGGATACTGATACTGGTTGTATGACGAGGGACACCATGGAAAGCCTGAAAGTAGCATTTTTTTGTTGGGAGTCTCTTTACGGGGAGCGTGTTGGCGGGCTTGCAAACGCAGCGACAAACCTTGCCGAGACGCTGGCACGCTATCATGAGGTGCACTATTTTACCCGGGGAGAGGGGAGAGATGCCGAGATCAACAACGTCCATTACCACTACTGCCAGCCAACTGGTGAGGACATCATCCACTACTGCTCTGATATGAGCGGCAGGATGGTCGACCGGTTCAGGGAGTTCGATACCCCGTCGTTTGATCTCCTGCATTTCCATGACTGGCACGTCGTCGACGCTCTCTGCCGCGTCCGTGAACGCGACACCATCTTCACCTACCACTCAACTGAATTTGGGAGGAACGGTAATAAATTCAGTAACGGACCGTTATTCCGGGAGATATCCCTGAAGGAGCATGCTGGAGGGTCGATCGCACAACGCATCACGGCGGTCTCCTCGACCCTCCGTCAGGAGGCTATGGAACTCTACGAGATCCCGGGGTGGAAGATCGATGTCGTTCCGAACGGTATTGTGCCCACCCGCTACCAGGCAGACGTCGACCCTGAGGCGGTAAAACAGCGGTATGGGTTTGATCCGGGTTCCCCGCTGATACTCTATGTCGGGAGGCTTGCATGGCAGAAAGGGCCTGATTTGCTGGTTGATGCGGCCCTACCTCTCCTCCGGGAGCACCCGGACGGGCAGTTCGCCTTTGTCGGTGATGGAGAGATGCGCGGGGATCTTGAGGCGCGGGCACGGGCGCGTTCACTGCCTATCCGCTTCCTGGGACGATTGGCTGATGAGGATTACGTCTCCCTCCTCAACGCCAGTGATATCGTTGCCATCCCGAGCAGGAACGAACCCTTCGGGCTCGTGCTCCTTGAAGCATGGAGCGCCGGGCGGTGCGTGGTTGCCTCTGATGTTGGGGGGCTCGCGGAGAATATCGAGCACGGGTCTGATGGGGTCAAGGTGCCGCCTCACCCCGACTCGATCGCCAGAGGGCTCTCTGCGGTGGCAGGGTCATCCTCGAGGTCGATCCATATGGGCCGGCGGGGTCTTGAGAAGGTGAAGAGATGTTTCCGGTGGGACCGTGTAGCAGGGCAGATGGAAGAGGTCTACAAGAGGGTTGCAAACCCTGGTACGGTCGTCTGCTGAGGTGGGGGAGGGGAACCCATTCCCCCTTCTTGCAGCGTCGCTCCGGGACGACCTCAGGGTTTCTTGTCTTTCCTGCATGGCAACGCGAGGCGGTGTCGCCCTCCATTCCGACCGGCAGTGAACAGGGCTGGATGCAGGAATGCTCGT
>CAZYWX010000065.1:0-9206 GCA_964651285.1 uncultured Methanoculleus sp. | reverse complement strand
CGTCCATCTCCATAGAGATCGTGGAGAACTCGAGCACCGTCTCCATGTCCCCGTTTATGTAGCGATCCCTGGTCTCCTCCGGTATCCTGGCGAGGACCTCGTCGATCTCCGCGTTGGTTTCGGGCAGGACGCCGTTGTTCTGGTCCGCAAGCAGGGTTGCGATGCTGGTGACCCCGGTTATCTCGTCGTTACGTTCGATCTCATACGTTCCGAACTCTGCTATCCATGCAAGCGTCTCGTGGCTGAGAACGTTCTCGCCGGTCACGATGACCGGGATGGTGCTCGTTGCCCCCATCGTCCGGGTGACTTTCTCCATATCCAGGAGGGCGGGCATATCTGAGGGAACGAAGGTCTTCTCGTCCGCGCTGATGGGAACGCTCTGGTCGAGGTGGTAACCTCCCGCCGCAACCACGGCGAAGAGCAGGATGACAGGGATCGGGTGTTTTGCAACGGTATAGGCCAGTCGCCCGAGGAAGTGGTTATACCGGTCGATGAAAGTATTTCCTCCTGAGTCGGGGTCTGGATTGGAGGCTGGAGCATCCTCGTTCTTCGGCCGGTAGCGGGTGATGATCGCAAAGACCGGGACGATGATCAGCGCCGCGACGTAACAGGAGACAACCCCGATGGTGCAGACCATCCCGAAGTCAGCCACCATCGGCACCGGGGCGAAGAACATCGCGATGAACCCGAGCGACGTCGCCATCATCGCGATGAGGACCGAAGGTCCCATCTGCGTGATGGTGGCACACATGGCCTCCGGGATCGTGCTGCTCCTGATCTCCTCGTCGAACCGGGCGTGGAACTGGATGGCGTAGTCGATTCCGATCCCGATGAGCACCGGGAACGCCCCGACCACTGTCATGCTGACCGGGATCCCGAAGAGACCCATGAACCCGAAGGTCATGATGAGGCCGACAGCCACAACCCCGACCGGGAGGAGGCGGTAGCGGACGTGGGAGAAGAGGAGCGAGACCGCAAGGACCATGAGAAGCATGGCGGCAAGGATCAGCACGCCCATCTGCGCCCCTATCTCGTCGCCCATCTCTTTTGCGAACGCCGGGTTCCCGGAGACCGTGACAGCAAGTCCCGGCGGAGGCTCAGATATGCTGATAGCCGACTCGATGTTCTTGAGGACCTGCTTCTGGGCATCCATGGAGACGCCGGGATCGAGGGTGATAACGCTGAGGGTCATGAGATCCGAGGGCATTATCTGCTCGATGAGTTCCGGGGGGACCTGACTGATGATCGTGTCGATCTCTGCCTTCGATGTCGGCAAGGCGCCGCCGTTGCCCTGTTTGAGAAGGTCGACGACCCCGGTTACCCCGGCGACGTAACGTTCGTTCCTGAGGTCATCCTGGAGGTCGTCGATGTACCTGAGGATCTCAGGACTCCTGACGCTGTCAGCCTCGTAGACGAGCATGATCGCGTCTGAGCGGTAGGTCTCCTTGTAGTGGCTCAGGAGCGCACCGCGCGGGGTGGTCTTGTCGAGGTAGGTGTCGTCGCCGGTCTCCATCGTCACCATCGAGAGCCCGAGGAACGCCAGGAGAAAAACGGCCACGGCAACCCCGGCGACAGCCCAGGTATGGTTGTTGATGGCGTCAGCAAGCCATCTGTAGACCCTCTTCACGCACGCCCCTCCATGTCGGCAGGCAGGTGCGTCTCGTTCCAGTACTCGCCGATGATCGCGAGGGTCACAGCATGGGCGACCTCCTCATCACCCCGGCCGTCTGGATTGATACCGTAGTCTTCAGCGATGCGCCGCAGCCTCCTCGAGTTCAGGACCTGGTAACCCCGGGTCTGAACCTGGTCCCGGGAGAGCTCGCGCGATCTTAGAGCGGCGCAGACGAAGAGCGATATCATGGGTTCTTCAGCCATGGCGAGACGATGAAGCAGGGCCACAGCCTGCCGGTAGCCAGCTGGAGGGAGGAATCCGGCCTCGGCCCATACCTGGCCGGTCTCCTCCGGGAACAGGAGGGTATTGTGTTCCGCCGGACTCCGGGTCCGCAGAGGAACGGAATTGGTTGTTTTCTGGGTGTTCACGTTTTTCCTCGCTATATATGGCTTATCAGTAGGAGATATCATTTTAGAAGGACTGAATATGAATCTACTGCAACTGAGATGAGGATCAGTTCCAGGACGTCATGTCCGGGGTTGCGGATCTTCCGGGGTGGTGATGGCTGCTGAACGTTGCATCCCCGTTCCCACGGAGATGGGGTTCTTGTGAGAAAAAACCGATGAGGCTAGCAGGAATGCAGTCTTTCATCTCAGGAGTAAGTCCGTTTTTACAGAGAACTCCTGCGGTCCGGGCATGCATGTCATCCTTTCGGAAGGCGATTCACCTCTTCTGCCCTTCCACTCATTTGGGGGGGCTGCCCCAGGTCAGGTATGCCCAGCAGGAGACAGAGGCCCTTGACTGCAGGGCCAGCAGAAATATCCGTGCCCGGGATCGCTCTGAACCAGACCAATACGGAACCTACCGCCCGGGAAAGCAGGTCTCCCGGGATTTCTGAGCAGGTTTGTCGTTGCAAGATGAAGGTACGATTGGAGGAGAGCAGGCGACCTCATCCCTCTCAGCAGATGTTTGCTGTACCTGGTTGCGGTGGAGGAAGGCTCTCAGATAGAACCCCGGGGCCATGCGGTTGGCCGTTGGATAGGGTTCCCGGCATGTTGATGAAGAACGTGCGTCCGAAAGCAGGATAGCAGCTACCATCTGCGTCTTCTGCTACTCTCAAGCAGCCTCCACCGCAAACGGTCATCCTGCCAGACAGGGATAGGCATACCCGGGCGTTGGCTTTTTCTGGCCCCCGGTGCTCTACCGCAGAAGTTCGGCAAGGAAACCGGGCAGAAGCCCCCCAATCTCACTGGGGAATGATTGCCCATCCACCACTCCTCCGTACACAGAATACTTCATACAAACATTATACAAATGCATAAAACGTATCGGTACCGGATCTATCCGATAAAGTTCCAGGATCCCTCCGCCTGAGATCGCTTGATGGGGCGAGGGATCCTGAGCTTGGGGTTGCAATCCCGGGGTTGACGTGCCCCGGTTGCCCTTATTTCAAGCAGGGGGAGCAGACACAGGGTCTGCTGTGACAGGTCATTGTTGCGGTGGATCTCCCGGCGAGGAGATTGAGACTCTCACCGTTCCACGGCGGACATACCTCACAACCAATAAATGTGTTGCAACTCAATAGAGGTGCAATGACTTCTGAGATCATCCCAAAGCTCCGGGCTCTCGGGATGAACGAGTATGAGGCCCGCGTCTATTCAACGCTCGTTGGGCTGCAGAAAGCAACCGCACGGGATATTCACGAGACAAGCGGGGTCCCCCGGGGACGGATCTACGAGATCTTGAACGACCTGGCCAGGCGGGGGTTCATCGGGGTGGAGGAGGGGTCCCCGACTTCCTACTACGTGCTGGACGTTGACCAGGTCTTTGACCGGTTGAAGGCTGATCACATCCGCTCCCTTGAAGAGACCAGGGAAGCGCTCAAGAGCCTCTCGATAAAGCCGCATATCCCGCCGGTATCGTTCTTTATCCTCAGGAGCGACTGGGCGATCGAGAACCACATCTCCTCGCTCTTCCGGCGGGTGAAGCGGAGCATGGTCATCCTCTGCTACACTCCGGTCTTTCTTCAGAAACACTACGAGATCATCAAACCGCTTGAACGGAAGATCGACCTCTACGTGGTCGTGCTGAAGAGGGAGGAGTATGCCGGGATCAATCTCCCGATCTACGAGGCCCGGGGAACCGTGATCGAGCTCCTGAAGACCGGACCAATGGTTGACGAGATAGGACCGGGCGGCGTGATACGGGACGAGTGCTCGATCCTGGTGGATGGCAGGGATTTTTTCAGCATCGTGATCGCAGGGTCAGGGCGGTATGCGGTGGTCGGGTCTGACATGCCGATCATCAACTACCTGCAGAAGACGATCGTCGAGCGGGTGCAGGACGAATAAGGGCAGGGGCACGTAAGTGCGTGGTGCGGGGAGACCGGTTCTGACGTCTCCTCCCCTGCCCGGTCAAGACCAGAGAATTCTTCTGAGAAGCAGGGGAAAAACCCGCACATACCGCACTCGTTGACAAAAACAGGTTCAAAAGACGGACAGGCCGGAATGGCACCGCATGCGTCCTGAAACCCATCCGGTGACCAGCGCCCCACACGATTTCAGGACACCTCCATGATCTCGTGGGGAAAAAATACCCGGGCGGTTAGCCTGCGTCAGATCGTCGACAATGACTCTTTCATAGGCTCTTGCCTCCTCGCCACCCCCGCGGTGTTGGGGGTTGGGGGGTGATGAAGGAGTACCGCTCAAGGCAGAGAGAGGGCGGGCGCTCCATGAAGAGGGTTCCAGGTAGTGCCTTGTGCGGGAGGGAGTGACCCCCTCTCCCGGTCTGATGGCCACCACATGGGGATTTATCCTCGCGTCCGGGAGCTCGAGCGCCCCTACCCGGTTGACCGAACGCAGTCTCCCGCTAGCAACCGATATCACGAGTATCCCCACGCGCTGCCGGGCGGGACGGGGACCGACAGAACGGAGTCTCCGGGTAGTTCCTTTCGGAGAGAGAGGGCCGCCCACCTGTTCCAGGATCTGATTGCCCACCACGGTCCACCGCAATCCCGGCGATCCCTGAACAAACCAGGTCCGGTGTCAACCACAGACCTGATACAGAACCGTAACCATGCCCCCTGGCCGGCAGAGGGGTTTGGGGACCACTAGAGGTCGTAACAGGTTGCTTTAACGGAGGGAGGGGGCCGTTTGCCCCTTATGACCCCACCGGGTTGACGACCCTTCCCACAAAGAGGACCGTGCCGGAGTCCTTCTCTGTGATGAGGAAGACGAACGGATGATCAGCCCGGAAGACGGGCACGGTGTCTGGCCGTGCGCTCTTTATGCCTACAACAACCCCGGTTGCCGCCGCTGCCTCGGTGCCCTCTTCGTTGACGTCGACAAACGCCTTGTGGACGACATCGCTGACAAAGAGCATATCTGTGCCGTCCATCCCCGAGAGGTCAGCGTCCATGGAGAATGCCGTTGGCATCCCCATCGCCGCAAGCGTCCCGGGGAGGCTGTAGTCGGTATCAAGCGTGAACTTCGGGACGGAGACCATAACCCTCTGCGGGACCAGCGACCGCTGGAGGTCCGCAATCGTCTCCGCGTCCAGGGCCTCTTCTGCCGCCGTCAGGTTGTTGCTCACAGGCAGGAGAACAAGCATCGCAAGTTCGGTTTCATTCCCGTGCGCATACGGTATCTCGAGCACCTGGAGGGTATCGGTCTCGGTATACCCATAGACCGCGTCTTCATCGGCCCGGTGCATCATCGGGACGCGCACGGTCTCGTTCGGTCCGACCCAAAACACCTCCTCGTATGTCTCGTTTGCATCAAACTGCTTCACCCAGGCACCCTTGAAGTAGATCGCGTTTGTGATCACGAGCCTGGTTATGGGATCGATTGACCCGGCCGGGAGGAGGTCTTTGATCTTCTCTTCGGTCTGCTCCTCCACCCACCGGTTGATCGTCTCCCGCGACCCCTCGGGGTTGCTGGCAAAATCAAGGTTTGTCACGTTTGCTGAGTACCAGCGTTCAGCCACGTCAATATAGTCAGGGAGGAACGAGTAGGTCTCCTCCGCCCAGAGGGCGTTTGCAATCCGGAGGGTGTAGTTTTCGTCCCCGCGGTTCAGACGGGCATTGATCGCGGCAAACCCCTCCCTCTGGAGGGTCTCGTTCGCCGGGAGGTGGAGCACGGATCGGATCTCGTCAGCGGTCGTGCCGCGGGCACCCTCGGCGGTGAGCGCGAGGGCCGACGAGATGCTGTAGGGCGAGAAGAAGAGGTTCCTGTCAGCGTATGCCGGTTCGGCGGCAAGGTGCCGGTAGAGATCAAACGCGAACCTGGTGTTTCCCGCCGCAGTCACGTTTACGGGGTCGGCCACGGTTGGTGTCGTATCCCCGGAGGAGGGATCAGGATCTGGAGATGTCGCCCCCGATATATCGGTGCACCCTGTGGCGATACACCCGAGCACGACAAGAGCTGCCAGGAGCAGCAAGATGCGAGGTCTTCTAATCATAAACCCCCATGACCCGCCAGAGAGTTATACTCTGCGGTAACGATAGCTACCTTCGAAGTCTTGCGGCCAGGAACCCACGCGAGTATAAAAAAAGAGTTGGTCGTTCAGGCACCGGCCGCAGACCGTCCTCCCGGGACACCGTCCGTAAGCCTGATGAAGAGCCGCGCCCAGACATACGCGATGATGCTCCCCACGATATGCCGATGACGATCCCCACCATACCCCCATCTCCCCGAGACCGAAGGGAATGGCAAGCAGATAGACGAAGAACCCGGTGCAGACCAGTTCTCTGAGCACCGTCAGGGTAAGCGCGGTCATGCCGATCCCTGACACCAGAACGAGCGAACTCGACATGAGTCCAGGTGGCATGAAGATGTGGAAGAGGCACATCACCTGGTGGAACGCCGTGATCACGGGGGCCAGGTGCGCACTCTCTGCTGAGCAGGAGAAGAGCGTGGCGACCCCGGGAGCAGAGATAAGGGTCAGGGCGCTGGTAGCTCCCCAACAGCCATGGTCGGGACAGTCGCGATCATCACGACCCGCCATCCTGAGGTGGAGACCGCGACCGCGTTATTTCCCGAGACGGCGATCAGGATACGGTTGATGATGGTGACGCCTGATATCAGGAGCATCTCGAGGCTCGCAGGCTTATGCTAACCTGCAGGATGCCGGCATCTACACGCCGGTCATGGACGAAGTTCTTCCACGAAAGGGAGAGGTAGGTGTTGTGCCTGACGAGGAACCAGCAGAGCATGATGACCGTGATCATCGAGATTGCCCATGCAAGCCCCGGCGATGCTCATGCCGGGGGTGGAGTTCAGGATCTTCAGGAATGCGCCCCAGGGAAGACCAGATAAGAAATAGGAGGCCAGGGCCGAGATTTGAACCCGGGTCGAGGGATCCACAATCCCTTAGGATAACCGACTACCCTACCCTGGCAAGGTACCTATTCCTATTGGTGGTCAGATTTGATTAAGGTATCCCTCAACACCCTGCACTCAAAATCCCATCCAGCCAGGATCGTGGTGCCGACCGGCCAGGATCGCTGACGACCCCGATTGCCGTGCACCCAGTGCCCTTCCAGGGTTTGACGAGGGATACGCATCGGGGCGAATCCATTAATAGATCCCATGCTCTATAACGTACCAGTGTTCCGGGCGCCTGATGGCGCTCAGGGGGTAGGGTAATCGCCCCATTTTGGGCGATAATCAGGAAAAGCGGTCAATATTCCAATTTTTGGGGAATTGTTCGTTCATAACTCTCATATACCGGAAGGTGATTATCAATGGCAAACCAATCAAAGATCAGGACCCCCATCGTCTGCGTGATGGGTCACGTAGACCACGGCAAGACATCGCTCCTGGATAAGATCCGGGGCTCGTCCGTGGTATCGACTGAAGAGGGCGCGATCACGCAGCACATCGGCGCCACACTTGTTCCTATCGACGCAATCATCCGTATGAGCGGGGCGTTGAACAAGGTCAGCATTAACGTCCCCGGGCTCCTCTTCATCGACACACCAGGGCATCATGCCTTTACCACCCTTCGCGCGCGGGGCGGGGCGCTCGCTGATATGGCGATCGTCGTGGTTGATATCAACGAAGGCTTCCGTCCCCAGACGATCGAGGCACTCCAGATCCTGCGGAACTACAAGACGCCGTTCGTCATCGCGGCCAACAAAATCGACCGTATCCACGGCTGGCGCGTCCAGGAGGGGCAACCGTTCCAGAAGACGTTCGCAAAACAGAATGAACGTGTCCAGGGAGTCCTCGAGACAAAAGTCTATGAACTCGTTGGAGAACTCTCAGAACTCGGGTTCAACTCGGAGCGGTTCGACCGGGTCTCAGACTTTGCACGAAACATCTGTATCGTGCCGACGAGCGCCCTCACCGGGGAGGGTATTCCTGATATCCTCATGGTGCTGGTCGGACTCGCCCAGCGCTACATGACCGAGGACCTCAGGGTCAGCACCGAAGGCCCCGGAGCCGGCACTGTGCTCGAGGTGAAAGAGGAGCGGGGACTCGGGATGACGCTGGACGTGATCCTCTACGACGGGACCCTTGCGGTCGGGGACGAGATTATCGTCGCCGGGTATGACCAGGTCATCGAGACCAGGGTGCGTTCTCTCCTGATACCCCGGCCCATGCGAGAGATCCTGACCGAGGAGCGGTTTGAGCGGGTCAAGTCGGTCACCGCCGCAGCTGGTATCAAGGTGGCAGCCCCGAAACTTGATGGAGTTATTGCAGGCTCCCCCCTCCGGGTTGTCAGGGGCGACAACCGCGACGAGGTGGCCGAGCAGGTCAGGCACGAGGTTCAGGATATCCAGGTGACCCTCTCTGACGTCGGTGTCATCATACGAGCAGATACCATCGGGGCTCTCGAAGCCCTCTCGAAGGAGCTCGAGACCCACCAGATCCAGGTGATGCGGGCGACGGTCGGGCCGGTCACCAGGCACGACGTCATCGAGGCCGGGACGGTCAAAGACCCCCTCTACAGCGCGATCATTGCCTTCAACACCCCGGTTCTGGCTGACGCGATCGATACCCTGGCTGACGCCTCGATGTCGCATGTCAGCATATTTGAGGGCGGGGTCATCTACCAGCTCATCGACGACTACGTGGAGTGGCGGGATGAGAAGAAACGGGAACTCGAGCGGCAGCAGTTCGAGAAACTGATCATGCCAGCAAAGATCCGGATCCTCCCTGACTGCGTCTTCAGGCAGAGCAACCCGGCGGTTGTCGGTGTCAGGGTTCTCGGCGGGAAACTCCAGAGCGATGTCGACCTTGTCCTCCCGAACGGCCGAAAGGTCGGCCACCTGAAACAGATCCAGGACAAGAACGAGGTGATCAATGAGGCTGATGCTGGTGAAGAGGTGGCGATCTCCATCGAGGGGCCGACCGTCGGCCGCCAGATCAATGTCGGCGATGAGATCTATGTTGACATCCCTGAGCGGCATGTGAAGGTGATCGAGCAGGAGATGCTCGAGCACCTCAACCCGACCATGCGGGAGATTCTGGAGGAATTCACCGGCTTGAAGCGCCGGGATGATCCCTTCTGGGGAAAGTAGACTTTTAATACCACATTGTCAAATTGTATAGGTACTTTCGAAGGAGTCGTCAAGATGGTGGATTTCAAA
>CAZYWX010000064.1:1957-9534 GCA_964651285.1 uncultured Methanoculleus sp. | reverse complement strand
ATCGTCAGGCTGGATCGGGATCTGCTCTGGAGGGTTACGCCCCGATACCTGGCAAAAAACAACGACTTTTCGCAATTTCGCCCTGGAAAACTACGAAAATTCTCGTAGTTAAAGCAAGGCATTTATTCTCATCAAATCAAGTGATGTTGAATACCTATGCGGGGAAAGATTGCATTTCTCGGGATCGCTCTGATGGTCCTCTGCGCTGCGGTGGTTGGAAACGTCACCGCGCAGGCGCCGGAGGAGTCCAGAGATAACCTGATCCATGTATCCGGTACAGGCAAGGTAACGACCACACCCGATCAGGCCATCATCCTGCTCGCGGTCGAGACCGAGAACGCTGATGCAAAAGTTGCACAGCAACAGAACGCTCAGAGGATGGACGCCGTGGTCAACACCCTGAAAGGCGCCGGCATCCCGGCAAAGGATCTCAGGACCACCGGTTACACCATCATCCCGGTGACCGAGGAGAACGACAAACCCCTCGTGACCTCGAAAGTCAGGTTCTACCGGGTCATCAACAACCTTGAGGTCAGGCTCAACGACGTCAACCGCGCCGGCGAGGTGATCGACCTGGCGGTCGCGAACGGCGCAAACCGGGTCGATCAGCTCTCGTTCACTCTGAGCGATAAGAAACAGCAGGAGTTCAGATCGCAGGCCTTGACCGCCGCTGTGACGCAGGCGCGGGGTGACGCAGACGCGGTCGTGGCCGCCCTCGGCAAGACCATCGTTGATGTCAACGAGGTCAACGTCGGGAACTGCTACGTGCCCATTCTCTATGATAGCCGTTCCATGGCCATGGAGACGGTAGCGGGGGCCGGCGTCCCGACCCCGGTAGAGGTCGGCGAGATCGATGTGACTGCCACCGTCTCCATCGCCTACATCATCGCCTGAACCCTCACCACCTCCCTTTTTTTTCGTCTGCAGGTCCGGGGAAGACGGCGCGGCAGGCATCCCCTGCCACCCGCCCTGGACCTGGATACCTCAACCATCGCCCCTACTTCCATCTTGCCCCATCGGGAAGCATAATCTCTCCAGGCGAGGATACGAGATGGCAGGAGTCTATTTTTGATGTTCACCATCACCGAGATCTACAACAACATCCCCTGCCAGGAAGGACTCACGCCAGACTGGGGGTTTTCCTGCCTGATCAACGAGACCGGGCTGCTCTTTGATACCGGAGCAAAAGGAGAGGTTCTCCTCGCAAACATGCAGGCGCTCAGGCTCGACCCTGCAGGTATCAGATACCTCGTGCTCTCCCATGACCACTGGGACCACACCGGGGGTCTCCGGGCGATCCTCGCAGCAAACCCCTCGGTGGAGGTCTTCGTCCATAATAGCTTCTCCACGCAGACGCTCGGACTGATCCGGGAATACACCACCCCCCTGACCGTCGACGGCTGGACCGAGATCACGCGGGATATCGCTGTGACCGGCCCACTGGGGACCGGTATCAGAGAACAGTCGCTTGTGGTCAGCGTGCCTGACGGATCCCTGGTCATCACCGGGTGCGCACACCCGCATATCAGCCAGATCATCAGGCAGGTCGCCAGAGTGAGGCCGGTCTGGGGCGTCATCGGCGGGCTCCACACCGTCACCGATGATGACAGCGATGCCCTTGCCAGGGTGGCATACCTCTCACCATCGCACTGCACCGATAGACTGAACGAACTCCAGGAGAGGTATCAGGGGACCTTCAGGCCGGGCGGCGTGGGGAGGAGGCACCAGGTCTGAATCCATGGGTCCTGTCGTTGTCGTCCGGAGATTCAGATCAGGCGAAGAATCCCCGGGTAGGGCTGTTCCAGGGCCCAGAAGAGGCGCGTCCGCTGATTTTCCCGACCCCCTCTCCCATACGGCAGAGCGGTATGCGACCTGCCTGGATACCCTTCAGACCTGTTCTTCCCCGGTGGTTGCCACATCTTTGGATTCTTCTGCGAACCAGACGGTGCGCTGCGGGTAGGGTATCTGGATACCGTTCTCCTCGTACTTCTTCACGATCTTCCAGAGAAGGTCTGTTCTGACCTCCCACCAGTTCTGGGCTGGTGCCCAGATACGAGCGGTCAGGATGACACCATCGTCGCCGAGTTTGTCGACGAAGACCGAGGGTCCCGGGTTCTTCAGCGCGAAAGGATGTTCCCGGATGACCTTCCTGGCGATCTTGATCGCCTCATCCGCATCATCCTGATACCGGATGGTGATCCTGTACTCAAACCTCCGGGTGGGGTTCTGGACGTAGTTTGTTATGTTTGAGGTGAAGACCTTCTCGTTGGGGAGTCTGGTGTATATCCCGTCATATGTCTTGACGATGGTCGAGAGGATGCGGATATCCTCGACAGTACCACCGACGCCTGCAACGTTGATGGTATCGCCGATCTTGATCGGGCGCTCAAGCATGAGAAAGAGGCCGGAGACCAGGTTCGAGACGACGCTCTGACTGGCAAAACCGATGACGAGACCGGCGATACCTCCAGCAACCAGGAGGCCGGAGAGATTGATGTTGAGGTAGGGGAGGGCGACGATGACTGCCCAGATGACGATGATGTAGTAGACCACTTTCGCGAGTAACTCGTTCTCGCTCTTGGGCAGTCGTTCAGCGAGGGCTCGTCTGACGTTTATCGCAACAATTTTGGCGATCACAATACCGATGGCGATGATGATGAAGAACCAGAGGAGGTCGCCGACGGTGATCGTACTGATGCCGATCGGTGCCTCCAGGACGGCGGTCGCGTCAAACATCATGACAACCCCCACTCCATGAGGAAACCATGGCTGATCACCTGGATCTTCCGCGCTGTATAGAGCTCGATGGATCGCGCCATGCCGGGCCTGAGTGGGGCGTCGATGAAGTTCGTCTCTGCCATCATCGGGGTGATGACCTTCATCGTGGCGCTAGCCCCCACGATCTCGTCATCGTAGTAAACTTTCATGTTGACGCTGTCAAAGGCGACGCACGAGACCTCGGCCCAGTCGTGGGATGCGTTCTGGATGGAGAGTTCCATCACCCCCTCCCTGAGACGTTCAACCGGGGGTATCCTGGGGTAGATCGCGCTCGCATACCAGCGTGCGATGACCCCGCTGGTCGGTGGACCGTAGAGCGTGTACTTCTGGTTGCCGGTGCCAAAGACGTCCAGTATCTCGATCGCTCGTTCTGTTCTCAGGAAGACACCAACCTCAACCGGGAACTTTAGGTAGACCGTCTGACTGGTGCCTGGCTCGATGACCATCGGGGAGAACTCTATCTGCAGGATACTGGTAACTTCTTTGGGCAGGTTGACCGGTTCCACCGGGTTGATGATGATCTCACCCCTCTCTGAGACAAGGATCCGCTCAAACGCCTTCCCTTCGCATCTCCGCCGGTAGGTCAGGAGGCCGTCCTTTCTCTCAGTTTCCACCAGAATGTCGCCATTCTCGTAGTGAAAAGGACTGTTGTAACGCCCGAACATTGTATGTTGTCTGCAAATGCTCAAATATATACACTTTCATGACGCAGGTTGCCAGGATCCCGCGTTACTGCGGTGGATCGGGGTTCTACCTGAAGACGAGCGGATTTCTATCTGGTCGGTAGAAAAGCGAAGTATTTTCCAAATAGGGATCTCTCTGCAGGTAGCTGATCTCATTACGTATAAATGCCGGACTTCCAGGATCCGGGATTCTGGAAGACCTAAACAGACACTCTTTTATGGGGAGTTCCCTGACTTTTTTTGAGCGAGTTTGTCACAGGTCCATGCCTGCTGTCTCCGCGCCTCAGGGTGGGATCAGGGAAAGACTGAAATACCGTTACCATCTGTTCCACTCCGCCTCTGGCGGTCCCACCCGGGAGCGGAAGGTGTATATGGTAGAGCAGATCAGCCTTGACCTCTGACTTCCTGCCCTCCTGCCCCCCTGTCAGGCCCGGTGGCTCATCGGCGATCAGGGGAATCTCGCCTGGCAGGCCTTACCCGGGCAGGAGCCTTTCCCGTGTGATGCGTATGAAGATGAACCAGAAGAGAACCAGTGAATCCATAAACCTCAGCCAGATACCCATGAGTATCCTCGGTCACCTTCAGCAACCAGTGCTTGTTCTTGACCGTGATGGACGGGTGGTCATCTGGAATGCCAGCATGGAACGCTACAGCGGTGTAGCGGCAGGAACTATCATCGGAAAGGGGGATTATGCGCATGCAGAAGCACTGATCGGGGAGCGCCGCCCCACACCCGCAAACGCTATCCTCACCCGGCATGAACACAGGATGGGTGACCACGACCTCCTCTCTCCCCCCGGTGGTGACGAGACCTTCGTTGAGCCGCGTATCCCGCTGACATCAGGCAGGGTGGTCGGGTGTACGGCTGCCCCGCTCTACGACCCCGGGGGTGGGGTGGTTGGTGCGGTTGAGATCTTTCACGACGTTCCTGAAGAGGTTCCTGACCCGGGCGATGCGTCTCCCTCCCCCGTGGTACTACCGCGGGAACAGGTGCAGGCCCTGGCACGTTCCCTGCCAGATCTCTTCTTCACCCTCAACCGGGACGGTATCTTCACCCAGTTCGTCTGGTCAGGTGCCAGGGAGGTGGGTGTGGATCCTGACGAGATCGTGGGCAGGACTCCGCAGGCTCTGCTCCCAGAAGAGGAGGCAGACTTCCTCGCGCGAGCTGCGCGCCGGGTGATCGAGAGGGATTTGATCGTCTCTGAGACCAGATCGTTTCTCTGGCATGGCAAGCAACGGTCGTTCCTGGTCGCCATTCACCCGCTGCATGATTCTGCCGGGAGGTGCGTGGCAGCCACCGGCGTGGCTCGCGACATCACCCGAGAACTCTTCTGCGAACAGACCCTCCAGGAGACCGGCCGGCTCTCCAGCCTCTACCTCGACCTGCTCAGCACCGATATCTACAACACCAGCATGGTTGCGGCGACGGTCATCGAGATGCTCAGGGAACGACTCTCTGGCGAGGAGGCAGAACTTGCTCAGCGGGTCAAGAACACGATCGAGCAGGGGATCACCGTCATCAAGAATGTCGAACTCTTGACCTCCCTCAACAAACACCGCATCCGCGTAGAGCCGGTCGACCTGGATCGTATCGTCCGCGGGCAGATCGAACGGTATGCCGGGATCGATATCCATTACGAGGGAGGAACCTGTATGGTCTGGGCAAACCCGCTCCTCGAACATATCGTCTCGAACCTGCTCAGCAACAGCATCAAGTTCGGCGGGATGAAGGTCAGGATCGATATCACGGTCACGGAGACCGGAGATATTGTGACATTGACGGTTGCTGATACCGGTATCGGGATACCTGACCACCTGAAACCCAATATCTTTGACCGGTTCAGTCGGGGGGGCAAGCCCTCCTCCGGGAGCAGGGGGCTTGGACTTCATATCGTCAAAACCCTTGTAAACCAGTATGGGGGACGTGTCTGGGCGGCAGATCGGGTTCCCGGCAGACCGGAAGAGGGTGCAGCGATAAAGGTGATCCTGCAGAAGTGTTAGCGGTGGTTCTGGTACTCAGATATATATCCCTCGAGCGACCATATCATACCGCATCATTCCCATCGGGGACTTCTTCAATGATACGAACCTTATGTTTTAAAGAGCGGCGATATATCGAAGAGCTGAGAATTCTCACCCGGGCAACCGCGCTGGACTGCGTTATCGATGAGCGCTTTGACCGCGTAGTGTACCTCATAAAAGAAGGAGATATGGGCCTTGCTATCGGTCGAAAGGGAAGCAATATCAAAAAGATGCAGCGTGTCCTGGGGAAACGTGTCGAGATGGTTGAATATTCTCCAGAACTTGAAAATTTCGCGAAAAATGTGTTTAAGCCGGCCGAAGTCGTCGGTGTGAAGAAGGAAGACGACGGGCGGCTCACGGTATATGTCAGGAAGGGTGATCTTGGTATCGCTATCGGGAGGGGCGGGTGCACCATCGAGAAGGCACGGCTCCTTCTCTCCCGCTACTTTGATACCACCCTCGGCGAGGTGCTGGCGGGGGGAAACGGCCATTCCTGACTGGAGCATCCTCGATGAGGTCTGGATGGTCATCCAGGACCGGGCAGAACACCCCACGCCCGGGAGCTATGTTTCATCCCTCCTGAACCACCGGAAAGGGATCGACAAACCCCTGGAGAAGGTTGGTGAAGAGGCGGTTGAGTTCATCCTTGCCGCAAAGAACGAGATCCCGGAGAGGACGGTATCTGAAGCGGCCGATCTTCTCTTCCACTTCCTGGTGGCGCTCCAGGCATCAGGCACCGACGTGACCGACGTGCTTGATGAGCTTGCCGCCCGTCGGAAGTGACGAGATCCCTTTTTTTGGAAGATCCCAGAGCAGCGCTGCTCCCACCCTCTCCCCTGCATGCGGCGTTGCTCTGCTACAGGGGGTGGAGGGGGTGCCGGACCGGTTCAGACGATCGTGCGTTCATCGATGCGGGCGCCTCCCGGTCCGGGACCGGGGTGCCGATAGAACCCCTCGTTTTCTCTTCGATCGAGGCATGCGGGCTCCCTGCCTGGCCAGGTACTCTCCTGCCGGTGTCGGCAAGAAGAGCATGGCAAACAGATTGTTGCAGACAGGAAGGAGAGTGCGGTCATTCCTGCCGCTCTCCCTCTCCCGCTGCTGGATTTCTGGTCTTCTCGGTGACCTGGCAGGGATCACACCTCTCCTGCTCCTTCGTCAACAGATCCCGGTCCCGGTACAGGAAACACCCCCCTTGTTCTTGCTTACCCGGGGATCGGTCACTTCAGCGTTCTCCGGGATGATCTCTGCCTCCCTGCATCTCCTTTGAAGGCACGGCGCATCCTGGCGGTGCCCGGATCGGCGGGTGCCGGTGCACAAAAGCCTGATTCAAGGAGACTGACCACTGCACAGAAAATATACCCGCGGCCCATGCCTGTGGCCAGAAGCCTTAAATCTACAGAACTGCTATGGTCGGCTCATGAAAGTAGGTATCATCGGCGGTACTGGTGGCATCGGGCAGGGCATGGCCCTGAGGCTTTCACAGAATCATACCGTCTATATCGGGTCACGCATCGCAGAGAAGGCGCAGGCAGTCTGTGAGATGTGTGGTTACGCCCTTGAGGTCCTTGGCCTGCCCTTTGACCTGATCCCGACGACCAATCAGGGCGTCGTTGACGAAGCAGAAATCGTCGTCTTCTCCATACCGACAGAGAACCTGGAGAAGACCATCGACTCGCTCACCAGCCTGGAAGGCAAGACGGTCGTCAGCCTCATGAATCCCATGATCAGGACCGATTATTTCAAATACAACCCACCCGAAGAAGGCTCGGCAGCCCTGAAACTCCAGAAACTCCTGCCAGAGTCAAAGGTGGTCACCGCGTTCAACAACATCCCGGCAGGCAAGTGGCAGAAACTCGCTGAACCGCTCGACTACACGGTCTGTGTCTGCTCTGACCATGCTGATGCCAAGAAGCAGGTCATGGAACTCGTCAACTCGGTCTCAGAACTCGAAGCCGTGGATGCCGGGCCCCTTGCGGTCTCGCCCTACGTCGAAGCCATCACCCCGCTTGTCATCAACATTGCACGGTTCAGCAACATGCGGGACGTGGGTGTTTACTTCAGGTGACGTCCTCCTCTCTTGCGGTCCTCTCCCCC
>CAZYWX010000064.1:0-1857 GCA_964651285.1 uncultured Methanoculleus sp. | reverse complement strand
AGCAGCACCCCGTCTGAAATGGTTGGTCCACTACTGGAGAGAATCCTGCGAGATCTCGTGCGGACCGACAAAAAGATATAGAGATAGCGATATGGTTCGCCGATCGCAGGGCACCGGGGCAGGTGCCTGCGACAGAGGAGGGAACCCAGCAATGGCATACACCTATCTAAATCCGGAAGTCGCCCTGATGGGCGCTGGAGCCGTGAACGAGATCGGGACCTGGGCAACGATGCTCGGGGCGAAGAAGGCACTGATCGTCTCCGGCGTCGGCAAACATGGTAAGGCCCTTGCCGCGGATGTAAGAGAGCTGCTCAAGGAAGCAGAGGTCGACTCCGTCATCTTCTCTGGCGCTGAACCGAACCCGACCGACGTCTCAGTCCACAAGGGTGCTGAGATCTACCGGGAAGAAGGTTGCAACATGATCGTCGCCGTCGGCGGGGGTTCACCGATCGACTGCGCCAAGGGTATCGGCGTTATCGCCACCAACGGCGGCGAGATCTCTGACTATGAAGGTGCCGGGAAGGTCGTAAAACCGCTGCCTCCCCTCATCGCCATCAACACCACCGCTGGCACGGCATCGGAGATGACCAACTTCGCCGTCATCACCGATACCAGGCGCCATGTCAAGATGGCCCTGGTCGACTGGAAGATGACCCCGAAGGTCGCGATCAACGACCCGGAACTTATGACGAGCATGCCGCCTGCACTCACCGCCTCTACCGGCATGGACGCCCTCACCCACGCGGTCGAAGCATATGTCTCGACGCTTGCCACCCCGACCACAGACGCCGCTGCCATAAAGGCTATCCAGCTCATCGGCAGGTGGCTCAGGCCGGCCGTTGCCAATGGCGACGATATCGAGGCCCGTGATATGATGGCCCATGCCGAATACCTCGCTGGCATCGCCTTCAACAATGCCAGCCTCGGCTACGTCCATGCGATGGCTCACCAGCTCGGCGGGTTCTACAACCTGCCGCACGGCGTCTGCAACGCCATTCTTCTGCCACACGTCGAGCAGTTCAACCTGATCGCCGCGCCAGAACGTTTTGCGGATATCGCCCGGGCACTTGGCGAGAATACCAGAGGGCTCTCAACCCTCGACGCCGCCCAGAAGGCTATCGTAGCCATCAAGCGGCTGTCTGCTGATATCGGTATCCCGGCAGGAGTGAAGGACCTCGGCGCAAAGGAAGAGGACCTCGAGACGCTTGCCGAGAACGCGATGAAGGATATCTGCGGGCTCACCAACCCGCGGAAAGCAACCAAAGAAGACATCATAGCGATCTACAAAAACGCGATGTGAGAAGAGTGTGAACCCGGGATGGCCTGGAGCCCTCCCCTGCAGAGCAGCGGGGGTGCAAGGCATACCTGATGCCTGGCAGGTTCCCCTCTTTTCTCCTCCTCCTGGCCAATCGTGCATCGCAGGAGACGGGCAGAAGGAGGGCACCACCTCCCTCTCCTGGTCCCTCGGGCGGGGCGGTCCATGGCGATGCTCCGGCATGGCCCGGCAGTCTCGAGCGTCAGGACCAGGAGGGAAACCGATCGGAATCGCTGTACCAGCGGGCATCCGGCATTGAGCCTCCTGGCGATCTCAGACGATCGAAGATCGATACCAGACCGGGGTTTGCTCCTTCCCCGGGGTGTCAGGGGTTTGCGGCATATCAGGTGCCTGATCGCGCTTGAGGAGAAGGACCGGAAATGGGGGTCTCTGGGAGAGATGTTGTTCTCATAAAACGGCCATGAGCCAGAGGGTGAGCGACTACACAGAGGAACGTGGCCTCCCCAGCCGCGGTCACCCCGGGTGGCAGACCGCCTGCTACGCGGGGGTCGGCGCCCTCTCCTCCCCAGCACCTGAGATCG
>CAZYWX010000063.1:0-9601 GCA_964651285.1 uncultured Methanoculleus sp. | reverse complement strand
TTCCCGCCCCGGTCTCTGGTATGGCACCTTTCCGGGACAAGCCGGGATGGCAGTCATCCGGTGCGTTTCCTTTCCTTTCCTGGACCACGGGTGCCCCCGAGGTTTTACGTTGATGAAAGAGAGGGTTGTTCAGGGCCTGATTGTGACCTGCATCGACACGGTGGTTGATGATAGGACACCCTGCGGTGTTCTTCGCTCATCACTCCAGTCTCGTTGAATCTGATGTCACCGTCATGTGATGACACCATACCTATCATATAAACTGTAGTTATTTAACTTTATCTCTTTGTCGATCAAAAGTAGTTTACCCGGGCTGGAGCATCTAGAGCTCAATACCCCACCCTCGGGTAGAAAAACTACTGAGCGTATGGCATACCTGCGGTCCACCGCGGAGATCGCACCTCTGAAAGCCCAACCCTGGGAGACCCCCGTTCTTTCCGTATGAGATGCAGCACCCGTAACAGCACCTCCTCATCGGTCGGCAGGCCAGAGTCGAGGACCTTCCGCATCTGGATCGGGACCGAGTCCATCCGGTAGCCGGTTCCCTCACAATCGATCCCCACGCACGCAACCGGGATATGAAGATCTGCGAAAGCGGTGCTGAGCGAGACGAACGGATCGATGACGATCGTGGGGATCGTCGCAAGGTGCTCGTTGCACCTCCTCGGCAGATGCGCCCCCGGATCGGCGCCGATGATGAGACAGGCGTCGACTTCCCCCCGCCGCAGGAGGTCGACCGTCGTGGTCTCACCAGGGTTGTAATACGCTTTACCACGCGCGAAATCAACGCCGTAGGGGTAGCCGGTGAGGTAGGAGAAGGTCTGGTTGGTACCGTTGACGTTCCAGTGCCCTCGCATGGGCGTCAGGGTAAACTTCGTGTGCCGGTTGAGCTCGTCGACAAACTGGATGGCGCTCCTGACGTTCTTATATCTGCCTGGAGACTGCGTCAACCCGATCCCCGTGAAGAGCGCCCCGAACCGGGCGTTCTTGCAGAGGTCAGCAAGCCAGATCAACCTCTCCCGCGGGACCCCCGCAACGCTCGGTGGGAGGACATCTGCATGGCCCCGGATGATCGCTCGCAGGGCTGAGAAGACAGCATAATCCCCACCTGGCCTGACCCTGATGAACTCGTCGGCGATCTTCGCGGTATCGGTCCTTCTGATATCCACAACGACAAGCGTCCGGTCCTGGTGGCCGTTATCCCGGTACCGACCGTCGACGAACGTCGTATATCTGGAGAGATGGCGGGGGTGCGACTCAATCGGGTTCGAGCCCCAGTAGATCACTACATCAGCCCGGTTCTTCACCACACCAAGGGTGCATCCTGGTTGCCCCGCCTCCTGGATACCCATAAGCGTGGGACCGTGGCAGATCGAGGAGCAGTTATCGATCACGCCCCCGATCTCTTCGGCGATATGGATGCCGATACACTGTGCTTCTGCGGAGGTGCCGCTCCACCCGAAGAGGAGCGGACGCTCGGCGTTGCCGAGCACCTCCGCGGTATACCGGATCGCCTCAAGAAACCCGGTCGGCGCCCACGACTCCCCGCTCCTCGAGAGAGGTGTCGTGATACGACTCCTCGAGAGAAACTTCTCTGATCCCAGTGCGCAGGCGTTATCGACCGACACGACAGAGTTCCCCTCCACCTGCACGACAAGATCGTCGCAGAGACACCCACAGAGGGGACAGACCACATCACGGACCGTTCTGATACCGCCTCCCCCCTCCTCCCTCTGCGGCTGCGGCACCGGGGGGCATGCGCTGCCACCCTCCTCAGCGAGGATCTCCCAGCCTGACCGCGGGGATGCATCTGTCCGTCTCACTGACCCTTCCAGCCACTTGTAGTCAGGGGCCCCTGTCCCGCGTGTCTCCGCGTGCAGGATCGCGTTTGCATGTGGCCCGCAGGGGATAAAGACCGTTCCGGGAACGAGATCTTCTGAAGGCGTTGCGGAGAAGACCTCCTCCCCCGCAACGGTCGAGAGAAGGAGGGAATCACCTTCTTCTGCACCCAGTTCCAGGAGGTCGAAGGGGTGAATGAAACAGCGACCTGTTTCATGGGAATATGCAGGTGTATCTTTGTAGTAGAGCTCTTTGCCCTGAGCGATCGTCCTCCCGCTCGTGATAAGGACCCTCATTAATGGCTACTCTGGCTCCAGCGCCAATAACTCTTTCTAAACATTTTTTCTGTGTTGCTTTGAGCAAACTGCAGGATGGTGGCGTCAGGGTGTCGTCCCATGGGGTCGCCACTCCCCGAGCAGCGCAAACCCGGTACCGAGAGCAACCAGGATCCCGCCGACCAGAAGCGCCCGAGGCTCGACCTGAGCAAGGAGGAAGAGGCTCGAGATCATGCCAGCGACCGGGATAAGAGGCAGGGATCTGATCTCCCCCCGGACCCGGAACGGCCGGGGCAGATCAGGCGCCCGGTAGCGGAGCAGAATGACCGATGCGTTGATGACGATGAACGTCGCAAAGAGCGTGAAGTTGGTGACGTTCGCAACAAAACCGATCTCCCCGGCCGGCAGGAATACCATGGAGGCGAACGCGACGACGATGATGGCAATCCACGGCGTCTGCGTCCGGGGATGCACCCTGGCGAGGACCGGCGGGAGCGAGAAGGATGAGGCCATCCCGTAGGCGATCCTGGATGAGGCCATCATCATCATGAGAGCGGTGTTGGCGGTGGCAAAAAGCGCGATGACCGATATGGCGGTGAAGGCCGCAGGGCCAAGGGCAACGGCAGCGACGTCGGCGAAGGGTGCCCGGGAAGCGGCAAGTTTCTCCCAGCCGATAACTGAGACGGCAGCGAGGGAGACCAGGATGTAGAGGAGGATGGTGACAGCAAGCGCGATCAGCAGGGCGAGCGGGATGACCCGCTCGGGTTCCCTGGTCTCCTCAGCGAGTTTGACCACCTCCTCAAACCCCATGTAGGCGAAGAAGACGAGCGCTGAGGCCTGCAGAAGGCCAGGAACTCCCAGCGGCAGCTCGAGGTAATCGACCCGCCCGATGTAGGGGAGGCCGATCAGGATGATCATGATGATCCCCCCGGCTTCGACGAGCGTCAGGATGATGGCGACCCGGGCGGTCTCCTTGATGCCGGAGAGGAGTATCCCGGCAAGGATAATGATGAGCAGGACCGCAGAGGGGAGGGCCGGGAACCCAAAGAGGTCTGAGAAGTAGCCGGCAAACCCGAGCGCGACGGTTGCGGCACCAAGGATGCCGGAGAAGAAGATCAACCAGCCGACAACGAACGCCAGCCTCCTCCCGAACGCGTTTGCGACGTACTCGTACTCGGCGCTCGCGCGCGGGTAGATCGAGGAGAGTTCTGCGTAGCTCAGAGCGCTGAACGCAGCGACGGTTGCGGCGATGGCAAACGCCAGCCAGACCGCGTTGCCGGCCATGCCTGCCGCTTCCCCGAGCAGGGCGTAGATCCCGGCACCGAGGATGATCCCCACCCCCGAGAGGGTGACCGCGGCGAGCCCGAGGTCCCGGCTGAGACCGGTTCCCTGGTGCGGGACGTCCCTCTCTCCCCCCTTCTCTCCGGGCATGGTCGCACCCTGGGCGTCTCCAGCATTTATGGCTAACTGGTTGCACATGGCCGGTAGACCTGGACCCGGGGATGAGCATATGAACATCGGGGCGACGTCACCCTGCCAAACAGCATACCGGCCGGTTTTCCAGGAAACCCCGAAGAAACCTCTGTTTTGCAGGTAACACGAAGGATCTTTCCTGAAGTCAGTCTCATCACGTCCCCGCATATCCCCGGGATGGACGGTTGCGCATCCATCCACCATCAGCGGGGCCTGCCCCCCCATACCCGTTTGAAGGTCGACCCCCTCCAGGAACCAGGGGACGCTATCGCCAGGTTCTTACCGGTTCGGCCTCCAGCACCGCCCTGCAGGGGCGTCCCCGCCATCCCGACCATAATACATATATCCCAGAACCACGTCAGGAAGCCTCCCTGCAAGGAGTGGGGGTGATCAGATGGCGCAGAACATCATCGATATCCTGGAGCAGGAGCACGAAGTGGTGCTCTCGCAGCTTGCAGAACTCTCGAGCATGGGGATCAGCGACCGGGAGCAGAAGTACGACTTGCTGAAACAGAACCTCACATCGCATTTTACCGGGGAAGAGCAGATCATATACCCGGTGCTCGAAGAGGCGGGGATGCAGGACGTGGTCCTTGAGGCCATCGAGGAGCACAACGCGGTCAGGACACTGCTTGACCGGCTCGACAGCGTGTCCTGGTCTGAAGAGGATGTCTGGGTGGCGAAACTGAGAGTGATCCTGAGGAACATCGAAGATCACATCAGCGGGGAGGAGGACGAGATCTTCCCGCAGATGGAAGCGGAGATGAGCAGCAGGGAACTCTCAAGCCTCGGCAGCCAGTATGAGGAGGCGAAGAGAAGAACGATGCCGGTTGCAGCACAGTGAGGAGAGAGATATCGGTGCCGGGACGGGGAAACCACCGGTATACCCGTTTCCCAAGAGCTGCAACGGGAGGCTGAACCGACGAAGACCCGGGTGGTGGATGCAGGCGAGGGTGCGGGGATCGCCGGGATCCGGGTCTCCCCCGGCCCGGCCTGACTCGCCGGAGGCGGGGTGTCACCGGATCGGATTAACGAGGAGGTCTTTCTCTTCCGGAATCAGAAGCCTGAGAACGGCCCCTATCTGCAGATCCTGAGGTGGCACTGAGGTGTCTCCGGTGGACGAAAGCCATGACTCCCTGCAAACCCAGCCATCACCCACCCGGACGGAGGAGAGAGGTATGGTACAGATCCTGGAACTGATCAGGGGGGACCATGACTTTATCATGAGTCTCCTGGACGACCTTGCGGACAACCCGGAGAGCAGAGACATCCGGTGCATCACCCTTCGCCGCGAACTCTCGGGGCATATGTATGCAGAGGAGGCTACCCTCTATACACGGCTCCGTGATGTGGTGCCGGAGGAGATCAGGAAGCTGACCAGGGAACATATCGATATCAGCGATGCGCTTGCTCACATCGAGACGATCCCTCTCAGTGATGAGGCATGGGTGCCGGCGCTCGATGACCTGCGGGACCTGGTTGAGGCCCATTTCGCCGCAGAGGAGGGGGAGGCCTTTGCCCGGGCAGAGCATCACCTCAGCAGAAGCGACCTCTTTGATCTCAGCGAAGCGTTCCAGCGGGAGAAGGAAGCAGCAGCGCGGTATGCAGTGATGTGATCAGAGCGGTTTACGAAGAAACCAGGCCAAAGCCCCCCTCAGTCGGGGAAGGGAGCAGTCACTGCTACACTGCTTTCCCGCGAGGACCTCGATGATCCCCTCGCGCCCTCACAGGGACACGGGTACCTGCATGAGCGACAGACGTTCTTCCCGGCGTGGTGGCGGGGGAGGAGTGTGCCTCGTCGCACTCGCACCCGTCCTGGTTGCTGCTGTTCTCTGTGCCGGCTGCGGCACCGAGGGGCATGCGCTGCCCCCCTCCTCAGCGAGGATCTCCCAGCCTGACCGCGGGGATGCATCTGTCCGTCTCACTGACCCTTCCAGCCACTTGTAGTCAGGGGCCCCTGTCCCGCGTGTCTCCGCGTGCAGGATCGCGTTTGCATGTGGCCCGCAGGGGATAAAGACCGTTCCGGGAACGAGATCTTCTGAAGGCGTTGCGGAGAAGACCTCCTCCCCCGCAACGGTCGAGAGAAGGAGGGAATCACCTTCTTCTGCACCCAGTTCCAGGAGGTCGAAGGGGTGAATGAAACAGCGACCTGTTTCATGGGAATATGCAGGTGTATCTTTGTAGTAGAGTTCTTTGCCCTGAGCGATCGTCCTCCCGCTCGTGATAAAGACCCTCATTGAAGGATGTTCCGGCTCCGGCGATGATAACGATTTCGGAAGTTAGTTGACAACCGGCCCGTTGTCAACCGGGTCATCTCACCATCTCACCCGAAATTCTTCATGAAAACGCCGCTGATTCGAAGAATGGGATGTCTCCTGCTCTTTTCTGCCCGCCCCCTCCTTGACCTAACCTCTGGTGTGGGCCCGCCCGAAAAACGGTCTTCTGTATCTTCCCATTCCGCCTGCAATATGGGCTGGGTGGCTTGATACAGAGATCACTATATTTTACAAATTTACTATATATTTATAGGGTTCTCATCGAAAACCTATATATTATCTCACCTCCTCATCGGTTATACATGACAGAGAAACGTTCTGCCCGATATAAGAGCGTGCTCATCGTTGCACTCCTGGTCATCCTGGTTGCCGTCATCCTCTGTGCCGGCTGTACGGGAGAGAACGGGACTCCCGCTCATGCCAGAACTCTCCAGGTGTCTGGTTCGACGACCGTCCTCCCGATTGCCCAGCTCACCGGCGAGGCCTTTATGGCCGAAAACCCGGGCGTCGATATCCAGGTCAACGGCGGCGGGTCCAGCGTCGGTATCCAGGCCGTGGGCGGGGGCACCGTAGATATCGGTATGGCCTCCCGCGACCTGAAAGATTCTGAGAAAGAGGCATATCCCGACCTCGTGAAGCATGTGGTCGCCCTCGACGGCATCGTGATCATCGTAAACCCGGAAAACAGTCTTGGGGGCCTCACGCTTGATGAGGTACGGGGCATCTACAACGGCACCTACCGGAATTGGAACGATCTCGGCGGTCCCGATCTGGAGATCGTCGTCACCGGCCGGGACAGCGCCTCCGGAACACGTGAGTTCTTTCACGAGGTCGTGATGATGAAAGAGGACTTTGTCGAGACCCAGCTCGAGAAGAACTCAAACGGCGCGGTGAAGCAGACAGTCGCCCAGACCCCCGGCGCCATCGGCTACGTGGGGCTCGGCTACATCGATGCATCGGTGAAGGCGCTCCCCATCGATGCCGGCAGCGGTCCGGTTGAGCCCACGATAGAGAATATCGAGGACGGCACCTACCCGATCGCCCGCGAGCTCTTCATGTTCACCCGCGGTGAACCCACTGGGCTTGCGGCAGAGTACCTCTCCTTCATCTCCAGCCCGGAAGGGCAGCAGATCATCCGGGACGAAGGGTTCGTACCTGCCTAACCCCCCCTTCTCTCTCCGGGCCGGTAGCGCTCGACCGGGCCGGCCGCTTCCAGCCTTCCGTCCGAGAGGACGGAGATGGCGCCGTGGCCGCATGCGACCAGGCACCGCCTGCCGGCCGGGGCAAGTTCCTTATCCAGGCCCGCGATCATCTCAAGCAGCGCTTTGCGCTCTGTGCGTGCACACTCGCTGTCGACGTTAACCGACGTCACCAGGAAGTCGGCCAGCGAGTTGTAGCGTTTCCGGTCCTCATCGAGGCTCCCGAAGTTGATCAGCGTATCAGCGGTGAAGATGATGCCGTGCCCGGGGCAGAAGAGGTAGACCTGGCCGTGCAGGTGCCCGCCCAGGGACTCGAGGACCTCGAACTCAAGGTCATGGACCCTGAACCTGGCGAGGACAGGGAAGATCGACCGCATACCGATCTTCTCCCCCGAAAAGAGTTCCGGGCTCTCCGGCGGGGCGAAGTGCGAGAAGAGGTTGATGATGGTTGTGTAGACCTCCTCGAGGATCGAGGACTCGCTGCGCGAACCGTAGGCCCGGTTTGCCTGGGAGATGATCTCAAGCGACCCTGCGTGCATATACGTCTCCGCATCAAAGAGACCACCCGCCCCGCAGTGGTCTGCGTCGGCGTGGGTGATGTAGATCCTCCTGATCTCTCTGAGATCGCCAAGACCGTACCGCTGCAACATCTGCAGAACATCCTGGTGATAGATTCCGTAACCGGTATCGATCATGACGGTCTCGTCGGGGGCGCGGAGCAGAAAGCTGTTTCCACCGCCCGGCATCTGGAAGCAGAAGACCTCGACGTCGTCGGTGATCGGTATGCGCTGAACGTCCGCGTAGAACCCCTTCCCGGAGGTCTCCTGGAGCGTCTTCCCGGTGAGGTGGATGCACGCGAAGACCTCTTTCGGGTCCTGGCCGAGGCTGTTGAGTTCCTGGACGATATGGTTGATGTCATGCAGGAGAGAGAGCAGGAACCTGTCCTCGGCCGACCCGACAATCCTACGCACCTCCTGGGCGAACCTGACATAGAAGACCGTGTCATCGAGCCTCTCACCGGTCGTGTCGTACTCGAGGATATCGAGACGGTAGCGTGACTTCAGCCGGTCGAGTAGCTTTTCCACGGCAGCGGTCTCTTCGACGTTCAGGCTGATGGTGACCCTGCCGTCGCCGGGGTGGTCGCACCGGCGGTCGTCGAAGTCGATGGAGGCGATGTTTGCCCCTGCCCCGGTGATGTCGGTGAGAAGTTCAAAGAGCGATCCTGGCTGGTGAGGAAGGTATACAGAGAATTTGAGGAATCCGAGCGTCGGGATCGACTCCTGGAGGTAGCCGATGGCAAGGAGGTCTTCCTTCATCCTGCGGTAGGCCTCTGGCGTCGCGGTCACCTCGAAGAAGACTGTGGCGGGGTCGATCCTACGGTCATACTGGATGCGGTTGATGTTGCCCGAGTAGGACGTGATGATCTCGGCAGCGCGGTGGAGCGCGCCGGGTTCGTTGGGCATTCTTGTGACAAAGGAGTATTTATCCACCTGGTTCACCCTGGTAAGCAGATCCCTGGTGAACAATGGCCTGCTGGTATCAGGGATGGGCAGGCAACATTTCTCCAGGGGTCTGGTGATTGCACATAGATGTGCAACCGTTCTATATGCATTTTTTCTTGCAGCCCTGCTGGGGATGAGGTGGGGAGATCAGGCTCCGCAGTCCACCCTGTCGGTCGGCAGGTCGGCGGATGGCGCCGACCGACCGCTACCGCCCGTGGCCCCGAGGTTTGCGATGGCAAGAGATACCGGGCGTTTCCCGTGGCGGTATCAGCAAAGCCTGGACAACTTCGTCGTTGTGGCCCGCTGCATGTCGCTCCGGGCTGGTGGTGAAGGTGCCAGACGTTCTGGTTATCTTGAGCCTGGCCAGGGCAGTCTGCCGACGATAAGAACAGAACGGCGGTGCCGGCGCTCTTTTCCTTCTCCCGGGCTCCTCCAGACTCGTCGAACTTCCCCGCGGTCCTTGCCGGTCCCGACGTCGATCAGAGATCCCCGGTTCAAGAGAGATCGACCGGATCGGCGCCTGCTCCTACCACCCCTCCCCCATTGTCAGGTGGGAGATGCCTGGAGTCCGTGGTCCCGGTGGCGAATGGCGATGGCAGATCCCCCGGCTGCTCTCGAGACGCTCTGCAGGGTCCTTTCTCTGCATCAGACCCCCTGGAGTCTGGCGATCGAAGAATCTGGTGGATCGAGGCAAGACAAGCTACCCTGCTGATCCATACCCCTGTTATTCCTGGTATCGTCACACCGGAGAGCGTGGGACCGCCAGATGAGGTCCTGGACACCACCCTCTCACGCTACCGGCCGGTCATGATGCCGGTCAAGTTTCGTGCGGAGAGCCCGTGTCCAGGCACGGACGGCCTCCAGGTCCCTGAAATCACCTGGCTTTACCCCGATGAGTTTGATGATGGCACGGTCTGCTTCGGAGAGAGACCCGATCTCCAGTCTTCCGGGAAAGCTACCGATGTCCACGGGGTTCACGAGCATCCTGATCTGGTCCATCGAGGCTTCCGCTTTCCTGCGGTCTCCGGGGGTAGGAC
>CAZYWX010000062.1:0-9613 GCA_964651285.1 uncultured Methanoculleus sp. | reverse complement strand
AACCCTGTAGCGGATGGAGCGGTGCGACGAGGATTTTGAGAGCCGGCTCCGGGCGCTGGAGGGGTGGCGGGCGGTGATTGTGCGGGTGCTCAGGCGTGGGGGTGAGGGGGGGAACGCTCCCCAACGAGTTCAGTCGTGAGTATCGAGTACTGGTGCCCCAGAGCTCTTTCTTTGGCATGAAGAATCAGGGGGACGCCCAGCACTTTCTGCATTTGGGTTAGAGGGCTGAGTTATTCAACACAGCATCAAAATTACTCAATCCATGCCTGCTTTTTCTTCAAGTAGTCTTTTTATTTCTCGAATGCGGTCTAAGGGAGGATCTGCACCGTCGAACGCCTTCCGCCATGCAGCTGTAAACTGCTCGTCACCCATATAATCGAGATTTGTTGCGAGATTAAGAAGAATCTGATTGGTTATAAGCATTTGATGCTCTATGGCAATGAAAAGAGCAATGCCAAGGCAACGCGTGGATTCATCGAAATCAGATCTTGTTCCGAGAAGAATGGCTGTTTGAGCAAGGGTCAGTGCCTCGCCCTCCCGGTTGCCGAGTTCCCGTTCGATCGCCAGACTCCGGTTGTAGCAGTCCAGCGCCTCGTCATACCGGCATGTCTCCTCATACACGGTCCCGATCTGGTGGAGTGTTCCAGCCTCGCCGTCCCGGTTGCCGAGCTCCCGTTTGAACGCCAGGCTCTGGGTGTAGTAGTCCAGCGCCTCGTCATACCGGTGCGTCTCCTGATACACCATCCCGAACTGGTGGAGGGTGCTCGCCTCGCCGCCCCGATTGCCGAGCTCCCGTTCGATCGTCAGGCTCTGATTGTAGTAGTCCAGCGCCTCGTCATACCGATGCATCGCCTGATACACCATCCCAATCTGGTGGAGTGTTCCAGCCTCGTCTCCCCGGTTGCCGAGTTCTCGTTCGATCGCCAGACTCTGGTTGTAGTAGTCCAGCGCCTCATCATACCGGTACGTCTCCTCATGCACCATCCCAAACTGGTGGAGGGTGCTCGCCTCACCTTCTTGGTCGCCGAGTTTCCGCTTGATCGCCAGGCCCTGGGTGTAGCAGTCCAGCGCCTCGTCATACCGATGCGTCTCCTGATATACCATCCCGATCTGGTGGAGTATTCTGGCTTCATCTCCTCGGTTGCCGAGTTCTCGCTTAATCGCCAAACTCTGATTATAGTAGTCCAGTGCCTCATCATACCGATGCGTCACCTGATACACCCTCCCGATCTGGTGGAGTGTTCCGGCCTCGCCATCCCGGTTGCCGAGTTCCCGTTTGATCTTCAGGCTCTGGTTGTAAATATCCAGCGCTTCTGAATACTTGTACAACGCCTGGAAGACCATGCCAAGGTGGTGATATGTTGCTGCCAACATATCCCTGTCATGTAACTGTTCTGCCGATATTTTTGCCCTCCCCATCAGTTCGAGGGCAGTTCGGTAATCGTATTGGGCATAGGCTCCCTCTCCCAACGCAAAATTGAGATCAAATGCTGTCTGATAATCTTCTCCATAGAACGCATGCTGGGCAAGAGAAAGAAATGCGTATTGTTTGTCCGGCAGTTTGTCGAGTAAATTTTCAAAACATTTCGTTGCCTGTTTGTGTAGTTCAAGTTCCTGCATCTCAGGGAGCTCGCGCCTGCAATATTCTCGCAACGACGAGTGCCCGAAATCATACAGGCCGTGCTCAATCCTTCTGAAAGCTATACTGTTGTCCAGATCAGACTGGAGTCGTGCCGCTTCTTGCGGCTGAGTTCCAGTCATGCAGGCAATAACAGAAAGGGGAATAGGAGGTTTCAGAATACAGAGTTGGTTCACGCGATCCTGCGACGGTTGGTCGAGCCTTGATAGAAAAGACCTTGCAGGCTTCTCAAGCGCCTCCGGTAGAATCGTTTCCAAATTATTCATACTGGGACTCAATCCTTTCTTCTGTAACAGATTGAAACACGCTACAAGACTGAACGGATCTCCAACCTTCCGCTCCAAATAGCGAGCCGATGAATCATCAAGGGACAAATTGTATCGCAGTGCAGCAAAATCCTTTATTTCTTCTGAATCCAATCGATAGAGAGGAATTTCCGTCTGATCCCAACGATTCAATTCTCCCATAAGTTCTTCATACATCTGATTTGTTTTGTCCTCACGCCGGAATGTCAACAAAAAGGCGACATTTTGAGGTATATTTCGGATCAGATCTTTGAGTAGCCGGAAATCCGGTTCAGAAGACCACTGCACATCATCGAGCAGGATTGCAATGAAACGGTCATTTTTCTTCAATTCGACACTGATTTTCTGGAATGCCGTGAGAATTGAAGAGAGAATATGTTCATATTCGACATTCTGCGGCGGAGCAACCGCACTCGTAATAACCTTGACAATCCGGGTAAATGCCCCGACCGGTTCTGTAACCGACGTGAACGTCTCTAAAAGGTTTAATGCCACATTCAGAGACTTTATGACCTCATCATTCCCGATGATCGCTCTGAACTGACCGCCTTTTGTATGGCCCTGCAGGTCTTTGAGCAGATCTCTATAGATTTTAAAGACCATCCCCGGCGTTTCATAAAACTCCTTTGTTATTGCGAGATTTTCATGTCCACCGGATTTCTGGATCTCTTCTGCAGCCCAGCGCAATAACGAACTTTTCCCCGAGCCCACAGCGCCCGAGATCAATATTACTTGTCCGCGATTTTTCACACAAGAGAGGATGTTTAGTATGTCCTCACGCTCTCTATACCTGCCGGAAAACTCCTCTGGAGGGCACGGACTCGGCGAGACGATAATCATGGTTCGTCACCGATCCAGTGTGAAACGATCTCGAAAACAGAATCCGAAAAAATAGTGCCGGGTGATGATAACGCATTGTTCTCCGAACAGATGATAGTTGGAGTTATGTGCAATTCGATAACAGTCATTAGCGATCTGGTAAAAATACAACCAGATAAACGCTCTGGTTTGCAACCCGGTTACATAGGCATTCAACCGCTCGAATATTGCCTCTCGATCTCCCGGTACACTCAGACTCAGCACTTCGCTAATTTGAGAAAGCCCGACTGCATCTCTCCAATCGAAAACCCGCGCAAAAGCAAAAGATCTATACCGATTACAGACGCCTCCTTATGCCTTTTGTCCGAAGGAGAGAACGACCTGCTAGTAACAATTCAAAAGAATGCATAAGTATATATTGAGGAAATTTAACAAGGGTTTCGGAGGTCTAAGCAAATGGGGATTGAAGGTATGTGGTGTAAATGCGAGGGATGCGGAAGAGATTTAACCGATATCGATAAAGAGAGTTCAATTAGTGAGAATCGAGAACCATGTCCAGACTGCGGATCAGTAAAACGTAATTATTTTATCACTTTAGAAGAGAGAGTTAGAGTTAGTAATCCTAAATTCTCAATGAAAGGAAAAGACTCATCTGGATTTTTGAGGCAAAAAATAACCATTCGTGAGAGCCATTCGGATAAAACAGATAGACCAGTAATCATTACAAAGGAAGTAGATCGTACGAATCCAGAATACACATTGTTTCATCATAAAATCGAAGAATATGATGAACATGGAATCTTTCTGAAAACAATTCATGAGCATACCAACAGAAATGAAGCAAAAAGGCGACCTAGAACAGACTCAGAGTCTAGTTGACAAACATATGCCTGGTATGAAACCCGAAATACTCTGGGAGAGCCTTGCAGAGTTCCGGTTCGGGTTCTCAACAACGAGAGATGGATTCAGAAGTTAGGGTATAAGATCCCTCCCCAAATATTTCCAGAAGCGAAAGCAGAAAATGAGCATTTTCAGCGATTTATCGTTGAGAATAGCCCGATGTATAGTTTCTGAGAAGATACATTATATAGATAAAATTCCCAGACATAAGCATTGAGGTGTTGCCCAAAAAACAACATCATGTTTCTTATACGGCGATCGTTCCTCTTTTGCTTTAGTTATCTGGCGTGGTGAACCGCGAGTTGTGGTGAGAGGGGACCTGTTTAGGTCAGAAACCCAAAATACTAAAAGCAAGGCTTATCGGGATCCATGTTGCCCGCTATAACAAGATGAACAGCGCTCACGAAGATCCTGGGGTGGCCAATCCATTCTCTACGGGCGGTGGCGGAAATACCTTTGAGCATCTGGTTGGAGTCTCCTACTTGGTGACCCTCCTGGCAGGTGATATACCCCGGGGGCTCGACTGGGGTACCTGTACAAGAGTGAGTTTCCAGCAGAGGTGGGAGGGGAGTGTGCTTGACGATATCGTCGTCACCAGCAGCAATGGGAAGAAAGAGAGGCGGCTTGCTCTGCAGATAAAGCATGACCTTACCTTCTCTGATGCCGAGTCGAACGAGGACTTCGCCAGAGTGGTTGCTGATTGCTGGAAAGCATTTACCGGAGCCTATGGATGGTGGTTCGACCCCGAGGCCGACCGGCTGGGTATTGGGGTTGGGGTCTATCAGAATGCTTTAGACGAGCATCTGCGGCCGGTGCTGGAGCAGGCAAGGGCCTCCCGGGATTCAGATGAATTTTTCAGGAAGGTATCGACCCCCGGATTTTTCCACAAGACGAAGCAACAGTATGTTAACGTCTTCAGGAACCTCCTCACAAAGGCAAAGGACAGCCCCGTAACCGAGATCGAACTCTGGAGGTTTTTGCGGTGTCTTGTAATCCTCCACTTCGATATTGAGCATGCAGGATCACGTGACGCGGTACAATCCTGGAACCAGTTGAGGAACCTGATAAAAAACGGGGATGCGACGAAAGCGCTATCACTCTTTGAGATCCTGAGAACAGTAGTAGCAGATTCTGCAAAGATGGCAGGATCTATAGATAGAGAGAGGATAAGAGGGATCGCTCTCGATCATGACATCTACCTCCAGGATGAACTGGACCTCTCGCAGGATCTTCTCCATTTAAGAAATCATTCAGATATCGTCCTCTCTTCCATCCGTGACACCATAGGGGAGTCGCTTCATCTTCAGAGAGGACGTCTGCTGGATCAGTTAGAGACAGAGATCAGGAACCATGAAGTCGTCGTCATTTCAGGCGAACCGATGGTTGGGAAAACAGTTGTACTCAAGCGGCTTGCAGATCGATTGCGGCAGGAGGGGGAAGTAATTGTCTTTGCAGTCGAGCGGTTCTTTGGGGCTTCGCTGGAGCATTTCCTCCATAGCATCCATATGGAAAATGACTTTCACAGAGTGCTTTCAGCAATAGGTACCGCACCACTCCGCTGTATCCTGATCGACGGTCTGGATTGGGCGGGCATCGATCAGGATAAGAAACGCATTCTGGATGATATTATTCTCGCGGTTCAGCGTTACAACGAAGAGCACATAAAACGTGGGGGAAATGGCGAATATTGCTGGAAACTAGTATTTACCGTCAGAAAAGAGAGTGCTGAAACAATAGTAAAACTGGAGGCCATCAAACCAGGGAGGGCAAGGCTGGGACACCATTCGAGAACGGGGCGGTTGTTTATAGATTCGGGGAAAACCGCTATCCGGGATTTTCCTGCGGCACTCGTGGGGTTGTGTCCCGGCCCGGGGGTAGTAGTTTGGTGGCCCCTATCATAACAAATAGTCAAATGATCATATTTTTTAATGACTAACTACAATCACAGTATGATGCAAAAACCTGAAAGACAGCAGCATCCAGGAGAGAGACGCCTTACTCAGGCGCCTATGAGATCCTCGCGATAGAGACAACAAAGGATGTGGTAAAACAACAGAGCCTGGCGACGTGAAATACTGAATCGACTGCCGGAAGTCGCCGATAGAAAACAAAAGGGCCACCAGCGCTGAATTATCGCAAGCCCGCTGGAACGTCCTGGAATTCTCCCCCGGTCCGATCTGTATCAGGATGTGGGAAGTGAGAGGAGGGTATCCGGGGTTCCAGAGTATGTCCGCGATCCGGCTTCTATCACCTCAGATCGGTCTTGCCATCCCGGGACACCACCCCGATGTGCTCGTCATCAACCGGTGACCTGCGAACGGCCAGACGAGAACAAACTTTTGATCCAGAGGCATTCCACCAATGCAGCGGCGATGCGGGCTACAGGAATGGCCGGGTGGTTCCCTGTCGCCTCCCTCTTCAGGACAGAACAGACCCGGGGTACCCGGTCTACACTCGCACCTTCGAGGCGAACTCCTACCCGGGCCTGACCAGGAGGGCACAATATGCGATTACCGGAATTAGACTCAGAAAGAGCACTATTGGCGCCGACGACGCCTGCGCGAACCAGCCTGCTCCTGGAGCAGGGAAAGGCGAGACCCTACCGGAATAAACCTGGTGCCTTCTGTAGTATCCTGACCTGCACGGTTCAACCGGGCAACCCGCCTCTGGTGACCGGGATTGACCCGACCGTCACCCTTGAGGGCCGATCGGTCGCCGCCCTGACCGGTACGGCAGATATCCCCGGCGCCTCCCGTTCCAACGGGTCTGTGCTCTCGAGGGGACTTGCGCCGGAAAACCCCGATCAGGCACTATGGTCCGGTCCGGCCCGTACCGGCGGTACCTTGAACGAACCGGTACCGCACCGGAGTATCGCTACAGGGAAGAGACCGACGCAGAATGCGAAGGTCGCCGACCCCTGAACCATTGTCAACACCAATTCGAAGGAGGGCGCGCATCCCCGGGGTTAAAACGCGGGGCTCCTGCGCGACGATTCTATGAAGAATTCTACGAAGATACTATCTGGCATCCTGCTGGTATGCCTGCTCTGCGCTCCGGTAATGGCAGCGTTATCGGATGCAAACTGTATGGACGAACTGGGACAACGCGCGGCGTGGATCGCGAAGGACCAGTTGAAATTCAACAAAGGCGACCCGAACGTCCTTGTGCTGACCAACGCCGGCCGCGCCGTAGTGGACGGCCAGACGACCGAGCGAGCGATCTCGGGGGTCACGAAGGTGAGCGGTCTGCAGAACGGGGACAACACGCTCTGGCAGGTGAACCGGGCCGACTGGAAGCCGCTCTGGTTCTACTTCTATAATAAGAAGTCCGGAAAGGCCGTCTACCTTGAGCCGGATGAAGCCTGTTACACAAAAAGCCCGGCCGAACTGAAGGCAACTCCTCCTTATGCGGCCTTCTCGAAAGTCGTCATTGTTACCGGTGACCTGGAGAAGATGCTTGCCGACACCAACGCAGGAAATGCGACCATGACGGCCCTGGGCGGGGACGCATTCTCGCTGGTCTCGATCTCCAACGCATGGGCCCATGGAGCGCCGTACGACCTCCTGTCCAGCGTCATGCTCCACAATCACTTCTGTCCCGGTGTATCCAGCGGCTATCTGCTCGCAAAGTATGTCGAGCAGGAGATGCCGATTACCAACGGGACCTCCTATGTGGTCATTTCCTGCCCCATGTGGTGCAAGGACGATATATTCCCGATCCTGTGGGACCTCACGCCCGGAAAAGGCGGTCACTACATCATCCCCCTCTCCGACGATGATCAGGAGAAACTGACAGAGAAATACGGTACCCGGCCGGCGGGTATCTTCGTCCGCTGGGATAGCAAACAGAAGGAGGGTCATGCGCTTGCTCTTGGATTCCAGTTTGATTCGACGCCATGGACCGGCCCGTCATGGGGAGAGAAACCCACAAGGACTGTTGCGATGATTGAGAATATCGGGACTCCCGGGAAGTATGTCAGGGTGCTGGAGGAGTTTGATGTGGACGAGCAGATGCTTGCCGACCTGAAGAATCCGGCCAACAATCCCTACGAGGTAGCCGGGATGTTGCGCGAGGCCAGTGCATAGGCCTCAAAATTCCGTTTTGAGAGAGCGAAAACCTGAGGAATGCACCGGATCGGGAGATACTGCTCCCGGTCCGGCGTCTGTTCCAGGACGACGTTCTGGATGGGTCCGCAGGTAGCCGGGCAGTATATCGTGACTGCTCCCTCTCCTCTCGTCGGGGGGGCTTGCAAGCCCAAATCTCATTATATTGAACGCCCGCATTCTGGTCGCGTTCCATCATCTCGGGAGCACGGGGGCATCTCCTGGAACATGGGCCCGTTCTGGAAAACTCGCGCTGGCGGTGTGAGAGATGGTGCAGAACGCCTCTGCCAGGAGGGGAATACCCGATCGAAGACCAGAGGATTTCCCCGGCTCCTTCCCCTTAAGAGAAATCTTCTTCGCGAAATTCTTTGAGTTTGTGCAGGTTATCGGGGTTCTCTCCGGCTTCCGGATCCTTTTACCACCCCCCGAAATCGAGACCCTCCCCCCTCACCGCACCCCCGCGCCCCAGTTCCACTCCCGCACCAGCCGGGCATAACACCCCTCACAGAGATTTGTCTGCGCCTCCCGGGAGTGGTAGACCGCCTTTCCTGCCCGGCAGATATCACACCGCCCGATCGCCGACCGCACCCGCACAAACTCCCGGTGGTCGAGCACCCCGGGGAGCGGCCGCACCTTCGCCACCAGGTGTTTCGCCTTCGGAAGACCGCCGGAGCAGCGGTCCTCCTCCCCCACCCCTCGCATCACCGACGACGACGGCGGCCGCCGCCCGCAGACATGACCGGGCCGGTCCTCTGCCACCGGCAGGGGGCGGGCATCACCAGGGTTGACCGGAGAGTGCCAGCGGTTGCTGCCGATGAACGAAACCGGATCCCGGGGTGGTTTCGGATCATCGTCCCCGGTCTGAGTGAGAGCACCTCCAGAAACAGAGATACTCCCGGTCTGCCGGGGAGAGGAGAGACCCGGGGTGGTACCACCCCCATCCCCCAGGTGACAGCAGGGTTCAGCAGAGTGACAGCAGGTGCTGTCCATGAACAGAGCGGGATCTGGAGGTCTTTCCAGGTTTTCCTCACGATCTCTGGATATCCCGGTTTGCGTGACAGCACTCCCCGAAACAGAGCCTGCCCTCGCCGGATCCCCTGGACGGCAACGCTCGATGGACAGTCCCGGATCCCCGACCTTCCCGGTCCGGGGAACAGAGTCTGCCCTCTCCTCTTTCGCGATCTGCTGAAACCCGGTCTGACCCGGGTTCAAGATCTCCTCATTCTGAGGAGTATCCGGCAAACAATCATCGTTCTTCGTCGTTCCTCGGTGACAGCAGGTGCTGTCACCCTGCTGAAACCCACTGTCGTCATCATCATCATCATCCAGCCAGACCGAGTTCCCCCCGCGCCAGGCCTGGTAGACCTCCCGATCAAACGTGAAGTAGTGCTCCCGGCGGTGGATCGTGTTCCCCTCCTGCGAGTTCTCGATCACGCTCGCATCGAAGAAACCGATCGCCGGACACTTCTCCAGCAACCCCGCGTAGACCGTTCCCCGGCTGGTATACCCATGGAGGATCCGCCGGGTCTTCTGGTAGGAGAGCCCCATCGCCGCCTGGAGCTGGCGGACCGTGAAGCCCTCGACCCCCATCCGCGCCACCGTCGCGAGCGCCGCGGCCTCGTTCCTCGTGAGTTTGGTCTCCTGACCGCCGTCTGTCCGGGCAAGGGCAGCATACAGCCGGGCCGCGGCCGCAAAGTCCTCCTCGTTTGCGATCACCGCGCCGTCGTCGTCGCGGTCCCGCTGCAGGAAGAAGAGCCGGGCGTGACACTTGATCAGGTCAAAGAGCATCCCGGGGTTCCGGCGGTTCTCGGCAAGAGCGAACTGGACCCGCCGGGCAAACGGCACCC